>NZ_WHOR01000141.1:0-14653 GCF_013340925.1 Azospirillum formosense | reverse complement strand
GCGCAGGGTGGGGATCATGTCCTCAAGACGGCGGATCACCGACGTCGCTGCGGCCGGTTCGGTGGTCGGGTTGCCCGACGACAGCAGAACGCGCCGCTCCACGCCCGCCGCGCGCGCCGCCTCCATGTCGGTCGGCTGGTCGCCCAGGAAGACCGAGCGGGCCAAATCCAGATCCAGCCGCCGCGCCGCGTCCAGGATCATGCCGGGGTTCGGCTTGCGCCAGAAACTGTCCCGTGCATAGCGTTCGACCGTTCCACCGCGGTGGTAGGGGCAATGGAAAACCCCGGCCAAGTCCACGCCCTGTGCCTGGAAGACCGTCCGCATCCAGCCGGTCAGTTCCAGGAAGGCGTTTTCGCTGAAGTAGCCTCGGGCGATTCCCGACTGGTTGGTGATGACGGCGATGCGAAAGCCACGGTCCATGGCGTGCCGCGCCAGCGGGAAGATGCCGTCCATGAAGGTGAAGCGGCTGCGGTCGCCGACATAGCCATAATCGACGTTTACCACCCCATCGCGGTCGAGCAGCAGGGCCCGGTGAGCCAATGAAGTCTCCTGATGACGCGGGTGATCTGGAGTGTTGTCGCGATCGAAGCCGGCGGCGGAGTTTGGAGTCTTGTCGCGTCCCCCGGACCGCCGCCGGTGACGGTCCTCAGCGCATGAGCTGGGCCATCTTCCGTTCCGGAATCGGGGGAGGGGAGGGGTGCAGAAGCAGCCCGTGGTCTTCCACGTCGACCTTCGCTTCGGGATAGACGGCGAGCGCCAATTGCAGGGCCTCGATGAAGCGTTTCCGGAAGTCGCGCAGTCGGGAGTAACCCGCGCCGAACTGTTCGAAGACCGCCGGCCAAGTGATCGTCGTGGACTTGTTCAGGCTGTGCAGCCGGTAAGCCAGCCAGATGTAGATGTCGATGCTGGTGCTGTTGTTCTGGATGTGCCGCAGCGCCGGTTCCCAGATCGGCACCGGATGCGCTTTCAGTTCCCGGAAGAAGGCTTCCGAGAGGAGGACGCGGTCTTCCCACAGCGTGCCTTGCGGGGAATTGTGTTCCGACGAGAAATGAATGCCGCCCTTGACGATCGAATCCTTCTCGAAGCCGAGGCTGTTCGCGTCTTCCCAGGCGAAGGTCAGGTTGCAGGCGGCGATGCGTGACGCCTGTTCACGGATATCGCGGTAGGTCTGGCCGCCCACCGACAGGCCCATGCGGTCCAGCCAGTCGTGCATGCTGCGTCCGAGTTCGACCTCCCGGCTGTCGGTTTGCAACGCGCGGGTCTGGAGGTAAAGCAGGATCATGCGCGCACGGCTGCCATATGGAACGCCGTAGAGCTTGAAGCCACCGCCTCTTACCGGCAGACGACCGGGCTCGATCAGCAGACGAATCCGATGACCGCGCCGTTCCCACGGTTGATCATCGGGAAGCCGGCGGTGGGGAAGTGCTGTCAGGGCAAAACCTGAATAGGTAATGCCAAGGTCCTGGCGCTCCTCCTCCAGAACCGCGGCAGCGATGTCAACCAGCGAGCGCTGATCAGGATCGGTCTGGAGTGCTTTGGCCTGTTCGCGCCCCACTTGGCTGATCAGGCGATGCAACTGGCCCATAGCGCACTGTTCTCGCCGTTTGTTCCAGGTTCATTTATGACCCGATCCATATCACGACGGGTTGACAGCCGCAATTTGGAATCTTGTCGCGCAGACTATTTGTAAGGTTACTAGATTCACCTATTAGTTTGAGCGACAAGACTCCAGTAGAGAATCGCGAGTCGCGCGACAAGAGTCCAGGAATCCCGCGACAACACTCCAGGGGATAACTCGTTCGTCCTGTGGAAGCTTGGGTGGACGCGACAAAACTCCAGTTCTACGTTTCCGATTCGTTTGTGAATGCGATTCGTTGTGCGACTCGGTGAAACGGGTTCGTGAAGACGGTTCCGGCCCCCTTCGCAGGTCGGATGGCGGACCGGAGTCGGGGGAGGGGGCGCGACAAGACTCCAAATGATCCCTTCCCTCCGGCAGCCGGCGCCCGACGGAGGGAAGGAACGGAAAAGGGGAGGGCGCCGCTGGGCACCCTCCCCTTTTCATGGACCGGTCCTTGCCCTTTGCAGGCTTCGTCAGGCGCAGAAGCGGCTGCGGAAATAGTGGATTGTGCGTTCGAGGCCGTCGCGGAGGGGGATTGTCGGCTGCCAGTCGAGGATGGCCTTGGCCTTGGCGATGTCGGGACGGCGCTGCTTTGGATCGTCCTGTGGGAGGGGGCGATGCTCGATGACGGATTGCGATCCGGTGAGTGCGACGACCATCTCGGCGAGTTCGAGCATGGTGAACTCACCGGGGTTTCCGATGTTGATGGGTCCCGTGACCTCGGGCGGGGAGTCCATGAGGCGCATCATGCCCTCGATGAGGTCGTCGACGTAGCAGAAGGAGCGGGTCTGCAGGCCCTCGCCGTAGATGGTGATGGGCTCGCCCTTGAGGGCCTGCATGATGAAGTTGGAGACGACGCGCCCGTCGTTGGGGTGCATGCGCGGTCCGTAGGTGTTGAAGATGCGCATGACCTTGATGGGCAGGGCGTGCTGGCGGTGGTAGTCGAAGAACAGGGTCTCGGCGCAGCGCTTGCCCTCGTCATAGCAGGAGCGCGGGCCGATGGGGTTGACGTTGCCCCAGTACTCCTCGGGCTGGGGGTGGACGCTGGGGTCGCCGTAGACCTCGCTGGTGGAGGCCTGGAGGATGCGGGCGTTGAGGCGCTTGGCCAGGCCGAGCATGTTGATGGCGCCGTGGACGCTGGTCTTGGTGGTCTGCACCGGGTCGTGCTGGTAGTGCACGGGGGAGGCCGGGCAGGCGAGGTTGTAGATCTGGTCGACCTCGATGTAGAGCGGGAAGGTGACGTCGTGGCGGATCGTCTCGAAGTTCGGATGGCCGATCAGATGGGCGATGTTCTGCCGCGACCCGGTGAAGTAGTTGTCGAGGCAGATCACCTCGTCGCCGCGCGCGATCAGCCGCTCGCACAGGTGGGAACCGAGGAAGCCGGCGCCGCCGGTCACCAGGACGCGCCGATTGTAGCTGCGGATTCCGGTCATGGAGTCTCTCTGGGAATCAATGTGGCCGACCGATCGGCGCCATCGGCGATCGGAAGCCTCTTATGGGGATTGCGTGTGCAGATGGCCGCAACCGCGGGGATTTGGCAAGCGATTATGCCGCGCCGGCCCGCGGCGCGGGCCGGCTTTCCAGGTGCGCCCTGGGGTCACGTCCCTGCGATGCCCCTCAGCTGCAGGGCTTCCACCACCCGTTCGGCGAGCGCGTCGACGTCCGCCTCCGCGGTCTTCAGCCGCAACTCCGGCGCATCCGGCTCCTCGTAGGGCGAGTCCACACCGGTGAAGTTGCGCAAGGCCCCGTCCCGCGCCTTGGCGTACAGGCCCTTCGGATCGCGCCGCATACACTCCTCCAGCGGCGTGTCCACAAAGATCTCCAGGAAGGCGCCGTCGGGCAGCAGGGCGCGCACGGCCTCCCGTTCCGCCCGGAAGGGGGCGATGAAGGCGCACAGCACGATCAGCCCGGCCTCCGTCATCAGCTTCGCCACCTCGCCCACCCGCCGGATGTTCTCCACCCGGTCGGCGTCGGTGAAGCCCAGATCACGGTTCAGCCCCAGCCGGACATTGTCACCGTCCAGCATCATCGTGTGGTGGCCGAGCGTGTGCAGACGCCGTTCCACCCGGTTGGCGATGGTGGACTTGCCGGCCCCCGACAGGCCGGTGAACCATAGGACCGCCGGGCGCTGCTGCTTGACCGCCGCGCGCTCCTTCGTGGACACCGCCAGCTCCTGCCGGTGCAGGTTGGCGGCGCGGCGCAGGGGATGCAGGATCATCCCGGCACCCACGGTCCGGTTGGAGAAGCGGTCCACCAGGATGAAGGAGCCGGTGTGGCGGTTAGCCTCGTAGGCATCGAAGGCGATCGGCGCCGCCGTGGACAGGTTGCACAGCCCGACCGCGTTCATCTCCAGCACCGTGGCGGCGCCATGCTCCAGCGTCTCCACGTTCATCGTGTGGCGCAGCGTGGTGACGGTTGCCGGAACCCACCGCGCGCCCGCACGCAGCAGGTAGGAGCGGCCGGGGATCAGCGGCTCCTCCGTCATCCACAGAAGATGCGCGGCGAACTGGTCGGCCACTTCCGGCCCGCCGTCCGGCCCGCTCAGCAGGTCGCCGCGCCCGGCGTCCACCGCCTCCTCCAGAGTCACGGTCACCGCGTCGCCGGCCCGTGCCCGTTCCACGTCGCCGTCGAAGGTCACGATCCGGGCGATCCGGGCGGAGCGCCCCGACGGCCACACCGTGACGGCGCCGCCGGTCTCCAGCCGGCCCGACAGGACCGTTCCGGACAAGCCGCGGAAGTCCGGTTCGGGGCGGTTGATCCACTCCACCTGGAAGCGCAGCGGCGCGTTCTCCGTGCCGCCCTCCGCCGAACCATCTTCCACGGCGACGGTTTCCAGGTGCTCCAACAGGGCGGGACCTTGGTACCAGGGCATGGCCGCGGAGCGGTGGACGACGTTGTCGCCGCGCCGCGCCGACAGTGGGACCGCCGTCATCGACAGGAACTTCAGGGGGCCGGCAAAGGTCGTGAACTTCTCCCGGATGGCGGTGAAGACGGTCTCGGCGCCATCCACCAGATCCATCTTGTTCACCGCCAGAACGACGTGGCGGATGCCCATCAGGGAGGCGACGATGGCGTGCCGCCGCGTCTGGGTCAGCAGGCCCTTGCGCGCGTCGACCAGCAGCACGGCGAGCGACGCGCCCGAGGCGGCGGTGGCCATGTTGCGGGTGTACTGCTCGTGCCCCGGCGCGTCGGCGACGATGAAGCTGCGCCGCGCGGTGGCGAAGTAGCGGTGCGCCACGTCGATCGTGATGCCCTGCTCGCGCTCGGCCTCCAGCCCGTCCACCAGCAGGGAGAAGTCGATCTCCCCCTCCTGGTCGGTCCGGCCTCGGCTGTCGCGCCGCACCTGCTCCATCTGGTCGTCGGGGACCAGCCCGGCGTCGTGCAGCAGCCGTCCGATCAGGGTGGATTTGCCGTCGTCCACCGACCCGCAGGTGAGGAAGCGAAGCAGGCTCTGTCCGGTGCCCATTTCCATCAGAAATACCCTTCCCGCTTCTTGCGCTCCATGGAGGCCGGCTCGTCGCCGTCGATCAGGCGGCCCTGCCGTTCGGAGGTCCTTGAGGCCCGCATCTCCGCGATGATGTCCTCGACGGTCGTAGCATCGGACTCGATGGCCCCGCTCAGCGGGTAGCAGCCCAGCGTGCGGAAGCGCACCCGGCGCATCTCCGGGACCTCGCCGGGATTCATCGGCAGCCGCCCGTCGTCCACCATGATGAGGGTCCCGGAACGGCGCACCACCGGACGCTCCGCCGCGAAATAGAGCGGCACCACGGGGATGGATTCCGCCGCCACGTAGCGCCAGACGTCTAACTCGGTCCAGTTCGACAGGGGGAAGGCGCGGACCGACTCGCCCGGCTGGATGCGGGTGTTCCACAGGCGCCAGAGTTCGGGCCGCTGGTCCCGCGGGTCCCAGGCGTGGGCAGCGTTGCGGATGGAGAAGACGCGCTCCTTGGCCCGGCTCTTCTCCTCGTCCCGCCGCGCGCCGCCGATCGCCGCGTCGAAGCCGTAGCGGTCCAGCGCCTGGCGCAGCGCCTCGGTCTTCATGACGCGGGTGTGGACGGCGGAGCCGGATCGGATCGGGTCGATGCCCCGGTCCACGCCGTCCTGGTTCGTATGGACGAGCAACTCCAGCTCCAGCCGGCGCACCGTCTCGTCGCGGAAGGCGATCATGTCCCGGAACTTCCAGCCGGTGTCCACATGCAGCAGCGGGAAGGGCACCGGTGAAGGGTGGAACGCCTTGCGCGCCAGATGCAGCAGCACGCCGCTGTCCTTGCCGATGGAATAGAGCAGCACCGGCTTGCCGAAGCTGGCGGCGGTCTCGCGCAGAATGGCGATGGATTCCGCTTCGAGGCGTTTGAGATTGTCGGGCAGGTTCGCCATGGGATCCAGATGGGTGGGAAGCCGGTCGATACGGTGGAGCGGGCGGCCGAGCGGCGGCGCTCGGTGGAGCGCTACACCAACATGCACGTTTAGAGTGTAAAAAATACCTTGATGAATGTTAAGGGCTGTGGCTTGTCATATCTTTATATCTTTGATGCGGTGGGGCCAGCAGGCCGGGCAGGGACCGCCACAGCAGCAGACTGCCGCGCAGCACCGCACGGGCATCCGCGGGGGAGCGGGAGGCAAGCGCGTGGGCCAGCCGGACCAGCGGTTCCACCGTCAGGGTCGCCGTCGCCACCACGGCGGCGGCGGGGGCGGTGAAATGTTTGGCGGCGAATTGTATCCGGCTGCGCAGCGCGTAGAACAGGCGCAGGTCGCGCACCCGGTCGGTGGTGCCGCAGCCGCGGTGGAAGGCCTCCGCCCCGGCGAAATGCATCACCTCCCAGCCCGCTTGGCGCGCGCGCAGGCACAAGTCCACGTCGTCGAAATAGACGAAAAAGCGCTCGTCGAAGCCGTCCAGCTCCTCGAACAGGGAACGGCGGATCAGCAGGAAGGCGCCCATCACCTGTTCGACGGGGCGGCTGTCCAGATGGTCCCACTCCGCCATGAAGTGCGGCGGGAACCGTCCGGGCCACAGCCGGTCCAGCCCCACCGCCTGGGCGAGGATGCGGCCGGGTGTCGGCACCCGCGCGCAGGATCGCTGGGTCCGCCCCGCCTCGTCCACCAGCCGGATGCCGAGGACGCCGGTGCGCGCCTGCGCGGGCTCCGCTAGGAAGGCGAGCGCCGGTGGCAGCGAGCGTTCGGAAAGCCGGGTGTCGGGGTTCAGGAATAGCAGCCAGTCGGCCCGCGACCCGGCGGCGCCCTGGTTGCAGGCGGCGGCGAAGCCGCGGTTCACCGGGTTGCGCAGAACGGTCAGCGGCCCGCCGCCTGTAACCAGGGCGTCGGCCTCCAGCCCGTCCGCCGACCCATCGGCGGAGGCGTTGTCCACCACCACCATCGCCTCCAGCGCGAAGGCGCCGGTCAGGGCCGAAGGCACCGAGGCGGCGCAGGCGCGCAACAGGTCCCCGGCGTTCCAGTTCACGGTGACGATGCGGACCGTTGGGGTTGTCGGTGTGCTCATGGCGGCACCATGGCATGGGGCGGGGGCGTGGGGAAGATTCGGCGTTCCAGCCTTCGGAGGAATGTGGTCTGTTACCGCGCTCCCCCTGTCCGGGGTCACGCCTGTCCGGCATGAAGGAGGAAATAGGGAGGATGCCCGGTCGCATGCGCACGTTCCTCCGGCATGAGCCGGCCCGTTTCGGGCCGCGGTCGACCGCCGCGCTTTTCTATGGTGCCGCCGCACTCTTCTACGTGGTGTTCAGCGCGCTGCTTCTGGTGAAGACGCCGCCCTACGCCGGTCTGGACGAGCCGTTCCATTGGCAGAGGGTGTTGCAGATCGCCCAGGGCCGCTTCCTGGCCGAGGAGCTGGGTCCCAACTCCTGGGGCGGGCCGATCGACCGCGCCAGCTACGTCCACATGCTCCACTACATCGTGCTGATCCAGCAGCACGCTCCGGTCGACGCCGCGCAGGCCCGCGCCCTGTCCGATCAACTCGCCGCCCAGCCCCCGCAGGACGAGGTGGTGCCTTTTCCCAGCTCGGCCAGCTTCGCGCCGCTCGCCTACCTGCCGCAGGCCGCCTTCACCGCCGCGGCGCGCGCCTGGGGGCTGGGTCCGCTCGACCAGATGCACGCGGGGCGGATCGGCAACGCGGTGGCCTATGGGCTGATGGTGATGGCGATCTTGTGGGCGCTGCCCGGCGGGCGGCTGATCTTCACCGCGCTCGCCCTGTCGCCCTTCGCCCTGCAAAGCGCCTGCTCGCTCAGCGCGGACCCCCTGAATCTGACGATTCCCGCCTTGCTGCTGGCCCTGGTCTGGCGGTTCCGCGCCCGCGGCACGGCGCTCGGGCCATGGGAGGCGGCGGGGCTCGTGGCCCTGTCGGTGGCGCTGGGCTTCCTGAAGCTGACCATGGCGCCCTTCGCCGCGGCGGTGCTCTACCTGCCGGGCGCGGTGGCCGGCGGGACGCGGGGACGGGCCGCGCTCACCGCGCTTTGCCTCGGCCTCGCGGTGGGCATCGCGCTGTCCTGGAACATGGCCTACCCCTTCGTCCCCGGCCCCTATTGGGGCACCGCCGCCGACCCGGCGGCGCAGATCGCGGCCATGCGCGCCGATCCGCTGGAGACGCTGCGGATCTTCGCCACCACGACGCGGGACTGGGCGATCATGTGGTGGCGCGACAGTTATGGCCGCTACGGCGGCCATCCCCCGCCCTGGAGCGGCTACGCCGACGACCGCCTGATCCTGGCGGCCCTGTGGCTTCTTCCGGCCCTGGCCCTGTGCGACGGCGCCCGCCGCCGTGACCCGGTGCTGGCGGTGGGCTACCTGCTGCCGGCTCCAGCCTATGTGCTGCTCGTCATGGCGGCCTTCTGGGTCGGCTTCACCCCGGTCGGGGCCGAGACGGTGCTGGGGCTCCAGGGCCGCTACTTCCTGCCGGCGCAGGTTCTGGTCGTCCTGGCGCTCGCGGCGGCGGCAGGCCCCTGGAACCCGACGGGCCTGCGCCAGGGGCTGCGCCTCGGGCTGTTTGCCGCCTGCATGGCGCTGAACGGCGCGGTTCTGCTGGACGTGCTGGCCGCCTGGGGGCGGCTGTGGGTTGCGGCGGCCGGCGTGAATTGACAGCGGCGGCGCGCAACGCCTATCTGTTGCGGCCCGATTTCCTCACGCGCCGGTGGCGGTGCCGCCTGCGGAGCCTTCCAGGACAGTCCCATGGAACAGCGCCCTTCCGCCCTCCGCCTCGCCGCCAGGACCCTCCGCACCGCCCTGACGCGGACCGGCCTGATCGAACCGCCTCCTCCTCCTCCCCCGCCGCGCAAGCCCTTCGTCTACGCCGTCGAGGTCTTCTGGTGCGACCGCGACGGCGCCTATCTGGAAGGCTGGATCCACGCCTACGAGCGGCGGATCCTCACCCTGCGCGTCGCCGCGGGGGAGGACGCCTACGAAATCGCCAGCTTCGCCCCCCGCCCCGATGTGCTGCCCCATTACGCGGAGTTCCCCAACAGCGCGCAGAGCGGCTTCAAGCTCTATCTCCCCTGGCGGGCCGGCTCCCCGGTGACCTTCGAGGTGATCACCGCCGACGACCGCTTCGTCGAGACGATCGAGCTTCCCCGTTCCCCCGAGGCCACCCGCAAGCCCTACTGCCTGACCGACGGCAGCGCCTGGCAGGACCCCAAGCCGGAGCACGGCGCGGCGGAGCAGGCGTTCGAGGACTTCCAGCGCGCGGTGAACGAGCGAAAGCTGGTCGTCGCCGAGGTCGGCGCCCGCGTGGTCAGTTCGCAGATGAGCCCGCTGCGCGCCGCCTTCGCCGGGGCGGAGCGCTACATCGGCATGGACATCCACGCGGCCCCCAACGTCGACGTGGTCGGCGACGCCCACTACATCCACGACCTGATCGGGAAAGAGGCCGCCGGGGCGGTGTTCTCGCTGTCGGTGATGGAGCATCTGGCCCAGCCCTGGCTGTTCGCCTACGGCGTGAACCGGGCTCTCCGGGTGGGCGGCCTGACCTATCACCTGACCCATCAGTCCTGGCCCCTGCACGAGGAGCCGAACGACTTCTGGCGCTTCAGCGACGAAGGGCTGAAGGTGCTGTTCGGCCCGGCCATGGGGTTCGAGGTGATCGCCGCGGGGCTGAGCAGCCGCGTGCGCATCTATCCCGACCAACGCCAGCCGGCCCAGGCCCTGATGCCGCTGGTCTCCTCCTTCGGGGGCGCCTTCGTGCTGGCGCGCAAGGTGCGGGACCTGCCGGACGGCGCCGTGGCATGGCCGACCGATCGCGACACGTCGGAAAACCGCGCCAGGCATTATCCGCAGCGCGGCTGACGAGGCATCAAAGGCATTGCGCTTTGCCGAGTGTTTCCTTAGCCGAACCGCCCCCGCTATAGCGCGGGGGTTCTGGGGGTGCCTGGGCCGGTCCTCTCTGCGGCTCTCGCTTGCGCTACAGCATCCGCAGCCTCGGCCCGGCGGCCGGCCCTCTTCGACGGACGATCCGCTCCGACGCCCTGGCGAACGTGGGGACAGGCAAAGCCGGCCCCGCTCGTGGATTGGTTGAAGCCCGACGCCGCCCGTCTCAGCAGCGGTTCCGCAGCCGCCCAGTGCGCGCAGCACTGGGATGCGTCGAGCCGATCCCAGTCGACGAAGCGTGCCAGCCATGCCGAGTACAGATCGCGCTGCACCCGGCTGCCATCGGCGAACATGTGCCACCGCTGGGACAGCGGCTTCTTCACATACGCGCCCGTATCGTGGCTGAACTGTGACAACCGCGTTGTCCGCGTTACGAACTCGATCACTGAGGCACCAGCACTTGCAGCCTTGCGCTTCAGTATCGAGACGAACAGGGACGGCGCACGCCGTTTCACGCTCCGGCCGAAAGCCTTCTGGAAGCTTCGATAACTGATCTTCTCCGTGTTGATGAGATTGCCCTGTGCCAACACCCGGTTGGCGAGTTCTCCGTGGGTGCGCTTGCGCTCCGCCGCCAGACGCCGTTCCAGGTCGGCCTTGCGGGCCTGCAGGAGGTGGTACCGGCGCGAGCGCACCTTGATCCGCGCGCCCCGGCGGTACGTGCCGTCCGCGCTGAAAGCGTCCGGGTTGGTGGCGCGGCGGGACCGGTCCATGGCGCGTTGCAAGCGGCGGATGATGCGGTCCATGTCCGCCACAGTGGGACAGAACCGTTCCAGGATCGCGTCTGTCTCCGAGACGGCGGCGATGGTGGAGGGGCCGAGGTCCAGGCCGACGACGCCCTCGCCCACCGGCCAGCGTTCCTTGCGGGGCGCCAGCCCCTCCTGCACCAGTTGCGCGAACCAGCGTGTCCGCCCGCGCACGGAGCGGCGCAGGACGCGGACGTACTTGGTGCGGCAGGAGAACGCTTGCTCCTGCCAACCGTCGCGGTCGCGGGGATCGCGCAGCAGGGGCAGCACAAGGCCACTCCACAGCACGACGGGCTTGTCGTCCTGCCATCGCAGGCGGATCACCGCGTCGCCCTTGCCCTCGACCGAGTGCAGGCGGCCGCAGCCCTTGAAGCGGGGGCGCCCGCGCTTGCCGAAGGCGTGCCTCTGCACCGCTGTGAAAGCGCGCAGGCTGGTGGTTTGGGTGTCGTGCGAACCGAGGTGCGCGCCAATCCAACAGGCGTCCCGGCAGGCTTCCGCGTGCTTTTGGATTGAGGCGGCGGTGAAGCTGTAACGGGCGATGGTTGTCTTGAACAGCGCCGTGCGCGCCGTGCTCTTGGGCAGGGCGCGGGCGGCCTGCCAATCCGTGGATTGGCGCATCAAAGCGAGGCGCTTCAGCGCTTCGCCGAGGCAGGCGTTGTAGATGTGCCGAGCGGCCTCCAGCCGAACCGCCAACACGCGCTCATTCGCCGCACTGGTGCGCAGCGGGAACTCGGCGATGTAGCTGGGGGTGGTGGCGCGCATGACGGTATTGTACCTCAAAAGGAACAAAGAAGGAATCTTGTTCGCCTTCGGCGCAAGCGCGGCGGTTCCCTGGCTCACGCGAGAGGCTTGCGCGGCACTCGTTTTTGCTGTTCTGGTCATCCCGCAACGTTGCCGGCGGAGACCGCATGTCGAGGACAGGGTGCTGATGGATACGATCTCGTGGGATTCCGTGTCGTGGGAAGACGGCGGCGAGACGATGCAGGCGGTTTGCCCGGCCTGCGGCGACGCGGCGGCCAAGCCGGTGCGCCTGAAGGTCCGTTCGCCCTGGCCGCCGAACCCGGTCCAGTCGCTGGTGGTGTGCAGCGCCTGCGGCACCGCCGCCTACCCGACTCTGACCCAGCCGCCCTACGAGGCCGTGTTCGACCCGCTGGTCGCCTGCTATCTGGAGCAGAACGCCGGCATCGACAGCATGGCCCGCGTGCTGTCCTCGGTCGAGCCGTCGCAGGTGAAGCGCTATCTGGAGCTGGGCTGCGGCTACGGGCTGCTCCTCGACTATGCGCGGACGGTGTTCGGCTGGCAGGTCCGCGGCTTCGACCCCGGCTTCAGCGCCCAGGAGGGCCGCGAGACGCTCGGCGTGGACATCGCGCACAGCTATCTGGAAAAGCCGGAGGACGCCGGGGAACCCCATGACCTTGTCTTCTGCTCCGAGGTCATCGAGCATGTCTTCGACCCGATCAGCCTGCTCGCGCTGCTGCGGAATGTGCTGACCTCCGGCGGCACGCTGATGCTGACCACCCCGAGCGCCGGGGCGATCCACGCCGGCACCCGGCCCGGCACGCTGCTGTCGCTGCTCAGCCCCGGCTATCACTTCGTGCTGTTCAGCAAGGAGGGAATGGAGACGATCCTGCGCCGGGCCGGCTTCGCCGACGTGCGCGTGGTCGACCAGGGCCATTCCCTGCTGGCCGCCGCCTCGCCGGGGACGCTGTCGGTCGATTTCGACCGCCCCTACGACCGGCGGCTCTACCGCTCCTACCTGGAGACCCGCATCCCGACGCTGGACCCGACGTCGCCGCTGGGCCTCGGCTACCGCTACCGCCTTCTGAAGGAGCTGACCCACGCCGGCGACTACGCCGCCGCCCGCGGCGCGGCGGATCAGGTGGCGGAGGCGCTGCGTCTGCGCTGGGACCATCTGGACCTGTCCGATCCCGCCGCCCTGCTGGCCCGCCTGAAGGCCGACCCGGTGCCGCAGGGGGTCGAGCCCTACCACGCGACGGCGCCCTTCAACCTGTGCGGCATTCTCTATTTCCACGGCATGCTGGCCTGGCAGCTCGACGGGCGCCGCGATCTGGCGGCGCTGTGGTTCGAGGCCGCGGCGCTCGCCGGGGAGCGGATGCGCGCGGCCCTGCACGTCATCGGCGCCGACGACGGCGAGACGGAGGAGCTGTCCTGGCGCGCCCGCGCCAACATCCCGCATGTGCTGGCCTGGGACGCTCCGGACCGGGCGGCGGACGGCGCCGCCGCGCTCGGCACCATCGAAAGCCCGCTGCTGCGCGAGCGCATTCCCGGCGACATCCTGGAGGACGCGCAGCGCAAGATCTTCGTCGATCTGGTCAATCTCGGCCAGTACCGGGCGGCGGACCGGCTGGCCGGGGCGGTGGAAGCCGCCCTGCCGGAGAGCGGCGCCGTGCTTGCCTCCACCGCCTTCGCGCTCGGCATCCTGACGCTGAACCACCGCAAGGCGCCGCGCAGCGCCGCGGCCTTCTTCGGGCGCGCCCACCGCGCCTGCCTGGACCTGCCCGACCGCGCCACCGCGCCGATCGTCCAGGCCCTGCTGTGGCCGGCGCTGTTCCACCAGGGGCAGGCGCTGGTCAACGCCGGAAGGAAGGATGAGGCGGGCGAGGCCCTGCGCGGCCTCCTGAAGCCCGAGGCCGGTCTGCCGTCCGTGCCGACGGAATTGCGGGCGCGGACGGAGCTTCTGGTCCGCACCCAGCGTCTGCCCACCTGACCGCAAGCCCGAGGACGGAAACGCCCCCATGCTGAGCACCCTGATCCGTCTTCCCTTCCGCCTGCGCTTCGTGATCGCCTGGGCGATCGTGCAGAGCAAGATCCTTGCCGGCTACGTCTCCTACTGGATCAGCGCCTTCCGCAAGGACAGTTACGTGCAGGAACGCTGGGATGGGCGGGTGCCGCTCGCCGGGGCGCGCCGCGTGGTGGTGTTCGTCCATTACGACCGGCAGGGCGTCGTCCACGATTTCGTGTGGCATTACCTGCGCCAGCTCCACGCGCTGGGCTTCGCCATCGTCTTCTCCAGCAATTCCCCGCGGCTGGCCGACTCCCAGATCGAGCCGTTGCGGGACATCTGCGCCCTCATCCTCCGGCGCGACAACGTCGGCTACGACTTCGGCGCCTACAAGGAGGGCATCGCCGCCCTTCCGGACCGGGCCGCGTTGGACATGCTGCTGCTCGCCAACGACAGCGTCTACGGCCCGCTGCACCATCTGGCGGGGCTGCTGGAGCGGATGGACCCGCAGGACGCCGACGTCTGGGGCGCCTCGGACAGCTGGGAGTTCTCCTTCCATCTGCAGAGTTATTTCCTGCTGTTCCACAAGGCGGCGCTCGCCTCTCCCGCCTTCGGAGCCTTCTGGGACCGGCTGCGCTACGTCCAGTCCAAGACCTGGATCATCCGCAAATACGAGATCGGGCTGACCCGTGCGCTGCGCCGCGCCGGTATGCGCTGCCGCGCCGCCTTCCCCTACCGTCAGGCGGCGACCGCCCTGATCGAGGCGGTGGTGGAGCGCAACATCGCCGGCGACGGCATGGACCCGGTGCGCAAGTCCTTCATCCAGCAGGTCTTCCGGACGATCAACGCCGGCGTGCCGCTGAACGGGACGCATTTCTTCTGGGATTACCTGATCGCCCAGATGGATTTCCCGTTCCTGAAGCGCGACCTGCTGCAGAAAAATCCGGCACGCATTCCGCTGCTGAACTACTGGGAGCGGGTGGTGAGGCAGTCGAGCGACTACGACACCGAACTGATCCTGCGCCATCTTGAATTGTCCCTGAAGAACCGCAGCGTCTGATACCGTCGCGCGTAAGTCCTGACTTACGCGCGACGGTAAGGGCCGCGACGGCGGCCCCGCAGGCTCATGCCTGCGAAGGCAAGCGGCCGGACGGCCGCGCCCGCCGTCTGAGGGCAAGCGCA
>NZ_WHOR01000140.1:0-14654 GCF_013340925.1 Azospirillum formosense | reverse complement strand
GCGGCAGATCGAGCAGCACCGCGGGCGGCATGGCCGGCGCCTCCTCCATCGCGACGTGCCAGGACAGCGCACCGACCGCGACGAGGGCGTGGGCGCCCAGCACGACCAGCAGGCTGCCGCCCCAGCGCGCCAGGGCGGGCGCTGCGCGCTCGCCGTCCTCCGGAAGGTCGTTGGGATCGACGGTCGCCACGCTCATTTCGCGGCCGCGCCTTCCAGCCCGACCAGGGCGATCTTCAGATAGCCGGCGGCACGCAGCGCGTTCATCACCTCGGTCAGCGCGCCGTAATCCACGCTGCGGTCGGCGCGCAGGAAGACGCGCGCGCCCTTATCGCCGTTCGTCACCCCGTCCAGCGCCGCCGCCAGGGACTCCCGCGCCACCGGCGTGTCGCCCACCGACAGGCTGTTGTCGGCCTGGATGGTCAGGAACAGGGGCTTGTCGGGCCGCGGCTGCGGCTGGGCGGTCGAGGCCGGCAGGTCCACCGGCACGTCCACCGTCGCCAGCGGGGCCGCCACCATGAAGATGATGAGCAGCACGAGCATCACGTCGATGAAGGGCGTGACGTTGATGTCGTGCGACTCGGTGAGATCGTCGCCGTCGTCCAGACGCGCCGCCATGGCCTTACTCCGCCGCCTTGGACGCGGCGCGCGGGAGCGCGCGGCGGTCCATGTCGCGGCTCAGCAGCCGCAGCACCGCCGCCGAGGAGTCGCCGAGCTGGGCGCGGTAGCCGCCGATGGAGCGGGCGAAACCGTTGTAGATCACCACCGCCGGAATGGCCGCGACGAGGCCGATGGCCGTCGCCAGCAGCGCTTCGGCGATGCCCGGCGCCACCACGGCGAGGTTGGTCGTCTGCGACTTGGCGATGCCGATGAAACTGACCATGATGCCCCACACCGTGCCGAACAGCCCGACGAAGGGGGCCGTGGAGCCGATGCTGGCGAGGATGCCGGTGCCGCGCATCATGCGCCGCCCCTCCGCCGCCTCGATCCGCTCCAGGCGGGAGGCCGCGCGTTCCTTCAGTCCCTCCTGCGAGGGGGCGTCGGCGGACTGGTGGGCTTCGGCGATCACGGCCCGCAGAAAGGCGGTGGCCGGGGTCTTCTCGAAGCCGATGCTCTCCGCCGCCTGGGTCAGCGAGCGCGCCTGCTCCAGCGCCGCCAGGGAGGCCCGCGCCTTGCGCTTGGCCTTCGACAGCTCCAGCGACTTGGCGAGGAAGATGGTCCAGGTCGCCACCGAGGCCAGCGCCAGCCCGATCATCACCGCCTGCACCACCGGGCTTGCCGCCATGAACATGCCCCAGGGGGACAGGTCGTGCGGCAGCGTTGCCGTCGCGGCGGCCATGTGGTCCAGCCCGGCGGCCGCTCCAGCCGCGCCGTCCGGCGCGGCCGTCAGCGTGTCGGCGGCCGATGCCGCGGGAGCGCCGCCGTCGGTTGCGGGGGTGCCCTGCGCCCAGCCAACTCCGCTCGACAGGAAGGTGCCGGCGGCGGCCATCGCGGCGATGGAACGGGTGTGAAGCGCTGTGAACATTGGCGGTTCGAACTTCTTTGCGGCTGACTTCCTTCCTGTATAGTGCGAACGACTCTCATTTGCACCCATAAAGTGCTATATTGCTGCTATGCGACAAATGGGCGGCACGCCGGTTGTTCACGGCGTGACATGTGAACCGCAAGGGAAGATTGCGATGCCCAAGGTCCGTACCGTATCGGAACATGGCAGTTTCCGGCTCGTCGAGCGGGGCGGCCGCTACGCCGTGATCGAGGCGCGTGACGGCCAAATCTACGGTCTGCACGGGGAGGCGGGCGACCGTCCCAGCGCGCCGGACCGTCCGGACGCCGCCGAAGCCGTTGTCGCTCCCGGCGACTGGAACGCCGAGGAAGAGGCCCGCCGCCGCTTCGAGGAGCTGACGGCCCGCGGCGAGGATCTTGCCCGCAAAATCTGGTGATCCAGAACCCAGTGGCCGGCCAGAACCCAGTGGCCGGCCAGAACCCGGTGGCCGGAATGTCTCAGAACGCCTGGATCGCCTTTGAGGAGACCGTCCGCCACCGGGCGTCGGCGTCCTTCAGCATGGTCTGGATATGCCCGATGTGCACCTGCCCGTAGAGGATCAGGATGTTGCGGTCTGGTTCGGCCTTGATGGCCGCCACCACCTTGTCCTCGCGCAGGGTGGTCAAGGCCGGCGGCAAGGCCTCGCGCACCATGGAACCCGACGCCGTGGTCGCCAGCATGATCCGGATGGCCGCCTGGACGCGCCGCTGCACCCAGCCCGGCAGTGTGTCGTACTCGTCCCGGAGTTGCGCCAGATCGATGGTCTCCGAATCGGCCTCGTCCGGATCGTCGGAGGGCAGGGCGGCCAGCAATTGCGACAGGGTGACGTCGACGTTGCGCGCGTCCGGTCCCGGCGGGCCGATCAGGGTGCGGTTGTCCTGAAGCACCAGCCCGTCGCCGAGCAGGCTCGCCATCATCTCGTAGGGATGCTGCTTGCTCTCCGGGTTCCAATCAGCGCCCAGCCGGCGCAGCACGTCGGCCACCCCGGCGGGGTTCGAGGCGTCGTCGGGACGGACCTCCTCGTAGAAGACCAGCCAGCCTTCTTGGCGCCGCTGGGCGATGTGGCGGGCGATTCCGCTGTAGAAGTCGGGCTTTGCGACATGGACCATGCCCTGCATCTCCACCTGCCGCCGCCCGTCGCTCATCACGACTCGGGACAGTTCCAGCGGGATGTGGTCGGCGATCACCGGCAGGGCGGCCACCACCCCCACGGTCAGGGTGACGAGGCCGCCGGCGAGGATGCCGACGGCGATCAGGGCGGTTCGGAGCGCGCGCTTCATGCCCCGACGCTGGCACGAAACGGGGGGCGGGGGCAACCGCTCCGGCCGAAGATGCCGAACCTTAGACCCCGACCTCCACCGCGGCGTTGACGATGTAGATCATCTCGTTGCGGTCGTTCTTGTCGGCCAGGAAGATGCCGCTGGGCGCCAGCATGCCGCCGGACACCACGTTGAAGGACACCTGCCCGTAGGGGAAGACGGCCCGCACGGCCTCCAGATCCAGACGGTCGGCGTCCGCCGGAATGGCGAGATGAACACGGACCTGCATCCGGCTGGTGTCGCCATCGACCAGCGCGCGCATGCCGGGCATGGAGTTGCGCTCGATGGCGTTGCGCACGGCGCGCACCGCGGCCTTGGTCACGTCCTGACCGTGCAGATCGGCACCCATGCCGAGTTCGACGAACATCACCTGCTTCATGGTCGTGGGCTCCTCTTCACCATGGGTATCGATGCAGCACAGAATGCGCGAGAGTACAGCGGCCGCCGCCTCCGAACCGTCGCCTTTTCCAACCCGTGGAAACCCGTCACTCGATCCGGAAGGCAAGGTAGTTGTCGGTCCCCACCTGTCCGGGCATGGCGAGCAGGCCGCCGGGCGTGTGCCCGCTGAAGGTCAGGCTGAGGTCGGTGCCGCCATTGCCGTCCAGGTCGATTCGCGCGGTGGCCCCCTGATAGCCGGTCGCCCCCGCCAGATCCTCCCAGGTCAATTGGGACACGGCGTCCGTCCAGCCCCAGGCGATGGCCCATTCCTCCGGTTGGAGGTCGGTGACGGTGGACCATGTGACGCCGTCGCCCCGCCCATCGATGAAGAAGGTGTCCATGCCGGCTCCGCCGGTCAGGAAGTTGGAGCCCAGGCCGCCGTCCAGCACGTCGTCTCCGTGTCCGCCCTGCGCGGCGTCGGTGCCGCCGAGGAGATTCAGGAAATCCCCCTGGGTGCTGCCGATGACCGCCTCATCGGACGCCGTTCCCAGGAACTGGTTCCGCAGGCCGGCGACCGGGCCGGAATAGGGGGCCATCCGTGCCTCATAGCTCCGGGTGCCATCGTGAACGAGGGCACGCTGGTCAGGCTCGGCGCGGGACAGGGCGGCGGCGGCCTCTTGCCGGGTGACGATGCGGTCGGTGAAGACCAGCCGTTCGATGCCGCGCAACCGGTCGGTGCCGCCGGCTCCCGTTACGGTGAGGTCGGTTCCGCTCCCCAACGGATCGCCGGTCACGAAGGCGTTGGCGGAGGGAAATTCGTAGAGGGCCGTGTCGGTGCCGGTTCCGCCGTCGAGAAGATCGTCGCCCGCTCCGCCGGCCAGCGTATCGTCTCCGGCACCGCCCTCCAGCCGGTCGGCGAAGGCCGAGCCGGTCAGCCGGTCGCCTGCCGATCCCCCGATGACGGTCTCGATGCGTGTGCCGTGGCCAACGAAGAACTGGTTCTGGGCCAGGATCGAAGTGTCTTGCGCCGAGAACCATCCCCAGCCGCCCGTCAGGTCGATGGTGACGGGAACGTTCGCTCCCGCCGCGGACAGGGTATCGTTCCCCCCGCCATCCCAGAGATAGCGCCCCGGCGCCCCCGGAGTGAGGAGATACAGGTCGTCGCCCGCCCGCACGGTGGGGTTGGGGCCGTAGAGGCGCTGGATCGCGGCGATGTCGTAGACGCCCAGCCCGCCGGGCCAGACGCCGGAATAGGACATGATCGTGTTGGTCCGGTTGTCCTCGGACGGAGGAAGGAAGGGCGGAGTGCCGCTGCCGGTGCCGTTGTAATCGCCGGGATGCTTCAGGCCAAGCGCATGCCCGACCTCGTGCACATAGGTGCGGTAACCGGCCGATTCGGGGTCGAGGTAAATGAAGGAGCCCGCCGGATTCGGGTAGTAGGCCATGCCGGAGGCGCCGAAGGCGTCCAACTGGCTCATGTGGAACTGAAGGTTGGCGGTCATCGGCGCCGTCGTTTCCACGAAGGCGAGGTTGGCGACGGCGCTCCACTCCCCCATCGCCTGCAACGCCATGGCCTTCTGGCTGTCGTTGAGAGGGCGGAATCCGGGCACGTAGCGGATGCCGGCATCCACGACCCAGCCGTAGGTCAGGCTGTAGGGCACCGTCGCGGTCCCGTCCGGCGGTGCGCCCCACCGGCGCCCGCTGTCGAAGGCGCGGATGAACAGCGGATCGCCGGCGCCGCCCGTCGTCCGGCCAGCCGTTTCCATCGCCGGGCCTGAAGCGTCGTCAAAGATTGATCGATCGTCGCCGATTCCGTCTCCATTCTCGCTGGGATCGGGAATCCGAAACTCACTCATGTCCGCACACTCCGTCTGGGTGGACCGGTGTTTCGTTAAATTCGTTCCGAAATTCGTCGATATTTGGCGAAAACGATCAACATAGTTCTTCCATCAATCCAGTATTAATGACCAGGGGCCCGGCAGGCTTCAATGGATCTGACGGCACCATCAACATCAGATGGGCAAATTTTTACAATGGATTATCAGCATCTTGTGGCGACGCCGGGAAATTCCTTCGGCATGTTCGCGGGTTTCCGATGACAGCGGCTTCTGCGGCGAGGAAGATTGACAGGATTTCAAGAATGGACACGGCAACAGTCGTTTCTAATAAAACGCATTCACCTGTCATCGGTCCTTATGTAAATATGAAATAAAAATCATTAAAGAATATTAAGGCGCAATCCTGTCACAGCACAAACGAGGATTCGCGGATTGACAGGATGGAGAGATTCCGCAACCGTTGCCGCAGAACAACAACGGGGGAGAAAAAGAGTGCGGTATGGCTGTGTTGCGCTCGCTATCTGTGCTGTTTCTGTTGGGGCATGCTCGACTGGTGCACAGATTGCCTCCGTCCCGCCAGTGCCGCAGGACTCGATGCTGCTGGATGCCGAGTTTGAAGAAAACGCAGCGCCGGTCGTTTCGGATATCGAACCGGTTTATGTTCACAAAGGGAAGGCGTCCTACTACGCCGATTTCTTCCATGGCCGGACCACGGCGTCGGGGGAGCGTTTCAGCCAGAACCGGCTGACCGCCGCGTCCCGCCGGCTTCCCCTGGGAAGCCGGGTGACGGTGACCAACGCCGACAACGGGCGCAGCGTCGAGGTCGTGATCAACGACCGTGGCCCCTATGTGAAGGGGCGGGTGATCGACCTCTCCCGGAAGGCCGCCAGCGAACTGGGCATGATCGAGGACGGCGTGGTGAACGTTCGTGTCGAAGCCCGGCCTTCCGACCAGCCGAACCGGTCCCTGCGGCACCGGCTGGAGCGCATGGTCGCCGCCCTGTACCCCGACCGCAAACCCGCGGCCGAACCGCCTGTGACGGTCGCCGAAAGGCCCGAACCGGATTTGACCGGCACGGACCTGACCGGCACGGACCTGGGCGCCGCCGAATAACGGAACCGCGTCACGCCCGACGCTTCCCACCCGAACGCACAACGCGCAGGCTTCCGCCCAACGGGCATTGCGCCGCGAAGGCCGCCGATGCGCCCCCGCGGGTGACGGAGCCGTGCGCACAGAGGAGGTTTCGACCCATGCTGAAGCTCGTGATCCGCGACACGCATCACGCCGCCGGCCTGTTCCTGGAGCAGGTGGACAACGTCCGCCAGCTCATCGCCGAGTTGAAGGCGCTGAAGCGCGTTCCGTCCGCCTCGCTCTATCTGGAAGGGCTCGCCGAACGCTGCCTGCGGCGCGGCTGGACGGTGATCCCGGCCGATCCGCTGGTCCGCGGCTGCACGTCGCGCATCCACATCGTCGAGTTGCATCTCGATCCCAACCAGCCGGGCGCGCCCTTCGTCGGCATCTATGAGCCGGGGGAGGACGGCACCCCCTGCCGCCGTCTGCACGATTCCCTGGAAGGGCTGGCGAGCCGCCTGCGCCTCCCGCCGGCCAACACCGGCACCAAGCCTGCCGCGGTGGACCAGGCCCCCGCGCTGGCCGCGTAGCGCCGTCGCAGCGGTCCGGGGATTCCGGCCGCATCCATTGATTGGAATCATACCGCGGCAGGACGGGCGGGGGTAGCCTGCGGGCCGGCAATCCTGCCGCCCGCTGCCCGTGCCCGTCCCCATGACCGTCGAGCATCTGAGCCTCGTCTTCCTGCTGCTCCAGCAGATGTGCGTGTATCTTGTCATCGCGTACATGCTGAGCCGGACGCCGCTGTTCCTGCCGGTGATGCACCTCACCGTGCGCTGGCCGCACAAGGTCGCCTGCTACGTCATCTTCTCCATGTTCTGCGTCATGGGGACCTATTTCGGGTTGCAGATCGACGATTCCATCGCCAACACCCGCGCCATCGGGGCCGTGCTGAGCGGCATCCTGGGCGGGCCGTCGGTGGGGCTGGCGGTCGGCTTCACGGGCGGTCTGCACCGCTACTCGCTGGGCGGCATGTCGGCGGTGGCCTGCGCCGTCTCGACGGTGACGGAGGGGCTGATCGGCGGTCTGGTGCACCGCCATTTCGTCCGCCAGGGCCGCATCGAGCCGCTGTTCGACCCGCTGCGCGTCGGTGCCGTCACCTTCGTGGCGGAGATCGTGCAGATGCTGATCATCCTGCTGGTGGCGAAGCCCTTCCCGGCGGCGGTCCATCTGGTCGAGGTGGTCGCGCTGCCGATGATCGTCGCCAACACGCTGGGGGCGGGGCTGTTCATGCGCATCCTGATGGACCGCCGCGCCCTGATCGACAAGCAGTCGAGCGCCTTCTCCGCCAAGGCGCTGAAGATCGCCGCGCGGGCCGACGGCGTGCTGCGCCAGGGCTTCAACGAAGAGAACAGCATGCGGGTCGCCCGCATCATCTACGAGGAGACCGGCGTCGGCGCGGTCGCCATCACCGACCGCGAGAAGCTGCTGGCCTTCATCGGCGTCGGCGACGACCACCATCTGCCGGGCACGCCGATCACCTCGCCCCAGACCTACCAGGCCATCGCCAACAACCAGGTGCTCTATGCCGACGGGAATCTGGTGTCCTACAAATGCTCGATCCACCCGAACTGCCGGCTGGGAGCCTCGCTGGTGATCCCGCTGGTCGGCGAGGACGACCGGGTGATCGGCACCGTGAAGCTGTACGAGCCGAAGACCAAGCTGTTCTCCACCATCAACCGCACGCTGGGGGAGGGCATCGCCCGGCTGCTGTCCAGCCAGATCCTCGCCGGGCGTTACGAGCAACAGAAGGCGCTGCTCGCCCAGTCGGAGATCAAGCTGCTGCACGCGCAGGTGAACCCGCATTTCCTGTTCAACGCGCTGAACACCATCTCCGCGGTTATCCGCAACGACCCGGAGCGGGCGCGCCAACTCGTGCAGAGCCTGTCCGTCTTCTTCCGCAAGAACCTGAAGCGCCCCAGCCAGGAGGCCACGGTGGCCGACGAGGTGGAGCATGTCAGCGCCTATCTCCAGATCGAGCTGGCGCGCTTCACCGGGCGCCTGTCGGTGGAGATCGATGTGCCCGACGAACTGCGCCACGCCCGGCTGCCGGCCTTCCTGCTCCAGCCGCTCGTCGAGAACGCCATCAAGCACGGCACCTCGCAGCTTCTCGGCCCCGGCCATGTCCGCATCTCGGCGCGGCGGGAGGGCGGCGACCTGCTGCTGGCGGTGGAGGACAACGCCGGCCTCTACGAGGAGCGGCCGGGCGGCGACGGGCTGGGCATGTCCATCGTGGACCGCCGCGTCCGCAACCGTTTCGGCGACGGCTACGGGGTGGACGTCGCTTGCGAGGCCGATGTCCTCACCCGGATCACCCTGCGCCTTCCCCTGGACATTCCTGCCGTTGCGGAGACCGCGCCATGATGACCGTCCTGATCGTGGACGACGAGCCGCTGGCCCGCGAGGAGCTGCGGCGCCTTCTGGAGGAGTTCCCCGACCTCCAGGTCGCCGGGGAGTGCGCCAACGCCATCGAGGCCATCGGCGCCATCAACCGCCAGCCGCCCGACGTGGTCTTCCTCGACATCCAGATGCCGCGGGTCAGCGGGCTGGAGATGCTGAGCATGCTCGACCCGGAGCGGATGCCCCGCATCGTCTTCCTGACCGCCCACGACGAATACGCCGTAAAAGCCTTCGAGGAGCACGCCTTCGACTATCTGCTGAAGCCGGCGGACCCGGCCCGGCTGGCGAAGACGCTGCAACGGCTGCGCCGCGAGCGGGCGCCGCAGGACCTTGCCGTGTTGAAGGACGCAGCACCGCTGCGGCTGATTCCCTGCACGGGCCACAACCGCATCTCCCTGCTGAAGCTGGACGAGGTGGAATGCGTGGCCTCCAAGGCGAGCGGCGTCTTCGTGGTCGGCGCCGACGGCGAGGAGCGCTTTACCGAACTGACCCTGCTGACCTTGCAGGAGCGCACGCCGCTGGTGCGCTGTCACCGGCAATATCTGGTCAATCCTGATCGCATCCGGGAAATCCGTCTGATCGACAACGGGCTGGCGGAAATCCAGACGCTGGGTGGACAGAGCATTCCAGTCAGCCGCCGCTTCCTCGGCCCGCTGAAGGAGCGGCTGGGCATCGGGTGATCTTCCCTCCACCGCCGGGCGTGGTGGCTTGCGGCAATCAGCGGGACAAGGTCCTCCGCTAAACGACACCCTCGGGCACCAGCACCTTCCCGCAGAGGTCCCGCGCCTTCTCGAACCGGTCCGGCGCGGCGGAGCGGGCCAGCAGCCCTTCCCCGAAGATGAACGAGTAGAACAGATACGCCCGTGCGAAGGCGTCGTCGGGGTCCAGCCCCAGGCCGGCGAACAGATCCGACACGCAGCGCAGGCGTTCGCGGTCGACCTCCGCCACGATCTCGGACGCGCGGGGGTCGCGGCGCGCCCAGTCGCGCATCGCCAACTCTATGGCGATGCCGCGCGGGTTGTTGCTGCCGCCGTACAGCGACAGCACGTAGCGCAAGCCCTCGGCCGGCGTGCGGCCGTCCAGCCGGGTCTGCGCCTTGATCGCCTCGATGCGGCCGGTCTTCCAACCCTCCAGCATCGCCTCCACCAGCTCCATCCGGTCGCGGAAGTGCCAGTAGAAGCTGCCCTTGGTCACCTTCAGCCGCTTGGCCAGAAGCTCGACCCGCACCTGCTCGACGCCGCCCTCCGCCAGGGCGGAGAAGGCGGCGGACAGCCAGGATTCGCGGTTCAGCGTCTTCGCTTCCATCGGCAACACTCCGGAGACCATACGGCAGCGTATCGATTCGCCGATGGCCTGTCCAGAATCCGGCGGGTGGAAACAGCGCCGAACCTTATCCGGATTTGGCCGGAGAAAGGAAGCCCGACGCGCCTCAGCGCGCCTTTGGCGCGGTGAACAGGTCCTTGTGGGCATCGCGCAGCAGATTCTTCTGCACCTTGCCCATGGCGTTGCGCGGCAGCTCGTCCATGAAGAAGACGCGCTTGGGCACCTTGAAGTTGGCGAGCTGCTCCTTGCAGACGGCGATCACCGCGGCCTCGTCCGGGGTGGCGCTGCCGGGCTTGCGCAGGACGACGGCGGTCACCGCCTCGCCGAAATCGGGGTGCGGCACGCCGACCACCGCCGATTCGACCACGCCGTCGATGCCGTCGATGACCGTCTCGACCTCCTTCGGGTAGACGTTGAAACCGCCGGAGATGATCAGGTCCTTGGCCCGCCCGACGATGTGGACGTAGCCGCGCCCGTCCACCTTGCCGACGTCGCCGGTGATGAAGAAGCCGTCCGGCTTGATCTCCTGCTTCGTCTTCTCGGGCATCCGCCAGTAGCCGGAGAAGACGTTCGGCCCGGCCACCTCGATGATGCCGATCGCGTCGGTGCCGAGGCTGGCACCGGTTTCCGGGTCCACGACGCGCACGGAGACCTCCGGCAGCGGGAAGCCGACCGTGCCCGGAATGCGGTCGCCGTCCAGCGGGTTGGACGTCAGCATGCCGGTCTCCGTCATGCCGTAGCGCTCCAGGATGGCGTGGCCGGTGCGGGCGGAGAACTCCTTGTGCGTGTCGGCGAGCAGCGGCGCCGAGCCGGAGACGAACAGGCGCATGTGCGCCGTCGCCTCGCGCGTCAGGCCGGGATGGGCGAGCAGGCGGGTGTAGAAGGTCGGCACGCCCATCATCACCGTGGCGCGCGGCAGCAGCCCCATCACCTGCTCGGCGTCGAACTTCGGCAGGAACAGCATGGAGGAACCGTTCAGCAGCACGCAGTTGGTCGCCACGAACAGGCCGTGCGTGTGGAAGATCGGCAGGGCGTGCAGCAGCACGTCGTCCGGCTGGAAGCCCCAGTATTTGTGCAGCGTCAGCGCGTTGGAGCCGAGGTTGCGGTGGCTCATCATCGCGCCCTTCGACCGCCCGGTGGTGCCGGAGGTGTAGAGGATCGCGGCGAGATCGTCGGGCTCGGCCGGCACGGTCGCGAAGTCCGTGCCCTTGCCGGCGGCCTGCTCCGGCAGCGTGCCCTCGCCGTGGGTGCCGAGAGTCAGCAGATGGGCGACCTTGGCCTTGTCGGCGACCTCGCGCAGCGCGTCGGCGGATTCGGGGCGGGCGACGAAGACGTGCGGCTCGGCGTCGGTCAGGAAATACTCGACCTCCGCCTTCGTGTAGGCCGGGTTCAGCGGCAGGAAGACGCCGCCCGCCCGCACGGTGGCGAGATAGAGGATGATGTTCTCGACCGACTTCTCCACCTGCACGGCGACCCGGTCGCCCTTCTTCAGGCCGAGGTCGGCGAGCAGGTTGGCGTAGCGGCCGGTCAGCGCTTCGAGATCGCCGTAGGTGACGGTGCGGGCGTTGTTCGTGCCGGGCTCGGTCTCGGCGAAGGGGCGGCTGCGGTCCGCCGGGAAGCGGGAACGGAACAGATCGAACAGATTGCCACCCACGTCGGACATCGTCATTCCCTCCATGCACCCCTTGATCTGGTGCCCAGGGTTTAGCACAGGCGCATGCTGTCGGCCACCGCTTTGTATACGGAAGACTGGCTTATTGTATTTCGTTTCCGCCCATGATGGACACGAACTCGGTGAAGATGTCGATCTGGATGGTCACGTGCCGCCGCATAGCGGCGTAGGCGGCCTCCGGCTCGCCGGCCAGGATCGCCTCGACCACGTCGTCATGCTCCGTGAAGCTGTCCTTGACGCGGTTGGGATGGTTGAGCTGGTAGCGGCGGTAGGGGGCCAGCCGGGCGAACAGGCCGCGCGCGATCTCCTGCAGCGGCTCGTTGTGGCTGCCCGCCTGGACCGCCTCGTGGAAGGAGCGATTGACCGCGTAATAGGCGTCCAGCTCCCGCGCCTCCATATGCGCCTTTGAGGTGTCATGCAGGTGTTTCAAGGCCTGCTTCTCCTCCTCCGACATGCGGCGGGCGGCGAAGCGGGCGCACAGGCCCTCGATTTCCGACATCACTTCGAACATCTGCACCATGCGGTGCAGCTTCAGCGGGGCGACCACCGCCCCCTGGCGCGGCTGCTTCTCCACCAGCCCGGCGTGGACGAGCTGGAGGATCGCCTCGCGGATCGGGGTGCGGGAGATGTTGAAGCGCTGGGCAAGGCTTTCCTCGTCCAGCCGCGTTCCGGGGCGCAGGCGACCCAGGAAGATGTCCTCCTCGATCGCGAGCCGCACCTCGTCGGCGCGGGTGGCACCCTTATCGGCGGTCTTGCCGGCGGCAATCCGGTCGCTCATCCCGAGCGTGTCCCCTTCCTCGTCCGCGGCCTTCCGCCGCTCCCGTCTCTGTATACAAGAGATGGACAGCGCGTATCCAGCATGATAGTCCTTCCCCCCAACAATGAGAACCGGAGATCCGCCTCGGACTCCGGGCCACTGCGGTTCTGGGGAGGATGCGCATGGATTTTGCGCTTTCGGAGGAGCAGCAGGCGTTCCGTGACACGGCGCGCGACTTCGCGCAGCAGGAAATGGCGCCGAACGCCGCGCACTGGGATGAGAACAGCGTTTTTCCCGTCGACACCCTGCGGCAGGCCGCGGCGCTCGGCTTCGCCGGAATCTATGTGGGGGAGGAGTTCGGCGGCTCCGGACTCGGGCGGCTGGACGCGGCGCTGATCTTCGAGGAACTGTCGGCGGCCTGCCCGTCCACGGCAGCCTACATCTCCATCCACAACATGGCCTCCTGGATGATCGACCGCTTCGGCAACGCGGAGCAGCGTGAGCGCTTCCTGCCCAAGCTGACGACCATGGAGCATTTCGCCAGCTATTGCCTGACCGAGCCGGGGGCAGGGTCCGACGCGGCCTCGCTGCGCACACGGGCGGAGCGGGACGGCGACCATTACGTGCTGAACGGCTCGAAGGCCTTCATCTCCGGCGGCGGCACGTCGGACGTCTATGTCTGCATGGTCCGCACCGGCGAGCCCGGCCCCAAGGGCATCTCCTGCATCGTGGTGGAAAAGGGCACGCCCGGCCTGTCCTTCGGCAAGCAGGAGCACAAGCTCGGCTGGAAGAGCCAGCCGACGTCGGCGGTGATCTTCGAGAACTGCCGCGTCCCCGTTGCCAACCGCATCGGCGCGGAGGGGGAGGGGTTCCGCATCGCCATGAAGGGGCTGGACGGCGGCCGCCTGAACATCGCCGCCTGCTCGGTCGGCGGAGCGCGCTTCTGTCTGGAGCAGGCCATCGCCTACACCACGGAGCGCAAGCAGTTCGGCAAGCCGCTGAACGCCTTCCAGGCGCTTCAGTTCAAACTGGCCGACATGGCGACGGAGTTGGACGCCGCCCGGCTGATGCTGCACCGCGCCGCCGCCAGCCTCGACGCCGGATCGCCGGAGGCCACCGCCCATTGCGCCATGGCCAAGCGCTTCGCCACCGACGCCGGGTTCCAGGTGGTGAACGAGGCGCTGCAGCTTCACGGCGGCTACGGCTACATCAAGGAGTACCCGATCGAGCGGATTTTCCGCGACCTGCGGGTGCACCAGATTCTCGAAGGCACCAACGAAATCATGCGCGTCATCATCGCCCGGCATCTGACCGGCGGCTGACGGCAGCGCAACAAACGCAGCGCAACAAACAACGTCACATCAAGACGAGGGGAAACGCTATGGCGACGATCGCCTTTATCGGGCTGGGCAACATGGGTGCGCCGATGATGCGCAACCTGATGAAGGCCGGCCACACCGTCCTGGCCTTCGACCTGTCGGAGGCCGCCTGCGCCGCCGCGCGCGACGCCGGCGCCACCATCGCCACCGGCCCCGGCGCCGCGGCGGGGGAGGCCGAGGTGGTCGTGACCATGCTGCCAGCCGGCAAGCATGTGCGCGAGGTCTACACGGCGCCCGACGGCATCATCGCCAAGGCCAAGCCGGGCAGCCTGTTCATCGACAGCTCCACCGTGGACGTCGACAGCGCCCGCGCCGTCGCCGCGGCGGCGGAGGCGGCGGGCCACGCCATGATCGACGCGCCGGTGTCCGGCGGTGTCGGCGGGGCCGAAGCGGCGACTCTGACCTTCATGGTCGGCGGCAGCGACACCGCCTTCCGCCGCGCCGAGCCGATCCTGTCGGCGATGGGCAAGGCCATCGTGCACACCGGCGGACCGGGCAACGGTCAGGCGGCGAAGATCTGCAACAACATGATCCTCGGCATCTCGATGCTCGGCGTGTCGGAAGCCTTCGCGCTCGCCGAGAAGCTGGGGCTGGAATCGCAGAAGCTGTTCGACGTGGCGTCGAAGTCGTCGGGCCAGTGCTGGTCGCTGACCAGCTATTGCCCGGTGCCGGGTCCGGTCCCGACCTCGCCGGCCAACCGCGACTACCAGCCGGGCTTCGCCGCGGCGCTGATGCTGAAGGACCTGAAGCTGGCGGTCGAGGCCGGGCAGAGCACCGGCAGCCCGCTGCCGCTGGGTGGCGAGGCGGCGCAGATGTACGCGCTGTTCTGCAACGCCGGCTTCGGCGGCAAGGACTTCTCCGGCATCGTCAATTTGCTGCGCGGGAAGCCGTAAGGGCGGTCACGGAGCCCCCTCCCTAAC
>NZ_WHOR01000013.1:0-42492 GCF_013340925.1 Azospirillum formosense | reverse complement strand
GGGTGGGGCGGGAGGTGCACTCGGCTGGCGAGCGGCGGACGCAGGGTAAAAGGGGACAGGGCCATTTGGAAAAGTCCTTTTCCGGTTGCTCCGCCGCGGGCACTGTCCGTTTGACAGGACACCGGATCGGGCCATCGGGGTAAAGCCGAGGGACCGCCAGCCCGCGTGAGGTTTTGACGACGGCGCTTACATAGCCCGCCGCAACCGCTTTGGCAACACCGGTTTGCCAATTGCTTGGCGCCGAATGCGGTGCATCGCGCACCGCTTCGTCATGGGAAGCGCATTCTCTACAGTTCCACCACCTCGACCACCCCCGGCACCGCCTTCAACGCGGCGCGGCTCTGGTTGGTGATGTTGAAGGAGCCGGGAAGCTGGATCTCCACCTCCTTCAACGGGTCGATCTCGACCAGCAGATGGACCTTGCCCTTGCCGCGGGCCAGCCGCTCCAACATGCCGCGGATGCTCTCCACGGGCCCGCCGTCGCGCACCACCACCTTCAAGCCGTCCGACACCTGGGCGACGGCGTCCTCCAGCGGCTTCACCTCCTGGCAGGTCAGGCGCATGTCCTCGCCGTTCATCTGGACGTCCACGGTCATCAGCACCGGGCGCCCGGCCTCCAGCAGGTCACGGTTGGTCGCCAGCACCTCGGAGAAGACCGTCACCTCGTAGCCGCCGCTGGAGTCGGACAGTTCCACGAAGGCGAAGCGGTTGCCCGACTTCGCGGTCTTCTCCTTGCGGCTGACCACGATGCCGGCAACGCTGCGCCGGGTCGAGCCGCCGCCGGTCACCGCCGAGGCGAGGTCCGCCGACCGCACCACCCTCATGCGGCCCAGCGGCCCGGCGAAGGCGTCCAGCGGGTGGGCGGACAGGTAGAAGCCGATGGCGCCGAACTCGTGCTTCAGTTTCTCCAGCGGCTCCCACTCCTTGACCTTGGGCAGGTCCGGCTCCTTGAGCCCGCCCCCGGCGCCGCCGAACAGGTTGCCGATGCCGCTGTCGCGCTCCGCCGCCTCGGCCTGGGCGTAGCGGATCAGCGTCTCCAGCGCCGCGTGCACCTGGGCGCGGTTCGGGTTGATGCCGTCGAAGGCGCCGGCGCAGGTCAGGTTTTCGAGCTGGCGCTTGTTGATGGTCTTCAGGTCGAGGCGGCGGGCGAAGTCGAACAGGCTCTTGTAGGGGCCGTTCCTGCGCCGCTCCTCCACCACCGCCTTCATGGCCGGCAGGCCGACGCCCTTCACCGCGGCCAGCGCGTAGCGCACCGCCTTGGTGCCGTCGGGCAGCGCCTCCACCCCGAAGATGCTGTCGGACTTGTTGATGTCCGGAGTCAGCAGCTTGATCTTCAGCCGCACCAGCTCCTGCCGGAAAACGTTCAGCTTGTCGGTGTTGCCGAGGTCGAGCGTCATCGACGCCGCCATGAACTCCACCGGGTGGTTCGCCTTCAGATAGGCGGTGTGGTAGGCGACAAGGGCGTAGGCGGCGGCGTGGCTCTTGTTGAAGCCGTAGCCGGCGAACTTGGCCACCTGATCGAAGATCATGCTGGCCTGATCGGGGTCCACGCCCTTGTCCTTGGCGCCGATGACGAACTTGTCGCGCTCCTTGTCCATCTCCTCCTTGATCTTCTTGCCCATGGCGCGGCGCAGAAGATCGGCGCCGCCCAGCGAATAGCCGGACAGCACCTGGGCGATCTGCATGACCTGCTCCTGGTAGATCATGATCCCGAAGGTCTCCTTCAGGATCGGCTCCAGGGCCGGATTCATGTAGTCGGGCAGCTCCTCCCCGTTCTTCACCTTGATGTATTTGGGGATGTTGTCCATCGGGCCCGGACGGTAGAGCGACACCAGCGCGATGATGTCCTCCAGCCGGTTCGGCTTCAGCCGGCGCAGCACGTCGCGCATGCCCGAGCTTTCCAGCTGGAACACGCCCGTCGATTCGGCGCGCCCCAGGATCTCGTAGCTTCGGGGGTCGTCCAGCGTGACGGTGGTCAGGTCCGGCTTCTCGGGGATCAGGTCCACCGCCGTCTTCAGCACGGTCAGCGTCTTCAGGCCGAGGAAGTCGAACTTCACCAGCCCGGCCTGCTCGACGAACTTCATGTTGAACTGGGTGACCGGCATGTCGGACCGCGGGTCCCGGTACAGCGGCACCAGATCGTGCAGCGGCCGGTCGCCGATCACCACGCCCGCCGCGTGGGTCGAGGCGTGGCGGTAGAGGCCCTCCAGCTTCAGCGCGATGTTGACGAGGCGCGCCACCGTCTCGTCGCCGTCGCGGGCCTGGCGCAGCATCTCCTCGCTGTCGAGCGCCTGCTGGAGCGTCACCGGGTTGGCCGGGTTGTTCGGCACCAGCTTGCAGATCTTGTCCACCTGCCCGTAGGGCATCTGCAGCACGCGCCCAACGTCGCGCAGAACGGCGCGGGCCTGCAGCTTACCGAAGGTGATGATCTGGGCGACGCGGTCGTAGCCGTACTTGTCCTGGACGTAGCGGATCACCTCTTCGCGGCGGTCCTGGCAGAAGTCCACGTCGAAGTCGGGCATCGACACGCGTTCGGGATTCAGGAAGCGCTCGAACAGCAGGCCGAAGCGCAGCGGGTCCAGGTCGGTGATGGTCAATGCCCAGGCGACGACCGAGCCGGCGCCCGACCCGCGGCCCGGCCCCACCGGGATGTCGTGCGACTTGGCCCACTTGATGAAGTCCGACACGATCAGGAAGTAGCCGGGGAACTTCATCGACACGATGACGTCCAGCTCGAACTCCAGACGCTCGAAATAGGTCTTGCGGGTTTCCGCGCGCTGCTCCGGCGTCATGTCCGGGGTGTAGACGACGCTGTCCAGCCGCATCTCCAGACCCTCGCGGGACTGGGCGCGCAGTTCCTCCCCCTCGTCGCGTCCGCCCTCGCAGGGGAAGGGCGGAAGGATGGGCTTGATCGGCTTCAGCAGGAAGGAGCAGCGCCGGGCGATGGCGACCGTGTTGTCCACCGCCTCCGGCAAGTCCTTGAACAGGTCCCGCATCTCTTCCGCCGACTTGAAGCGGTGGTCGGGCGTGAGGCGGCGGCGCTCAGTCTGGCTGATGTAGGCGCCCTCGGCGATGCAGAGCAGCGCGTCGTGCGCCTCGTACATGTCCTCGGTCGCGAAGTAGCAGTCGTTGGTGGCGACCAGCGGCAGGTCGTGGGCGTAGGCGAGGTCGATCAGCGCCGGCTCGATGGCGTCCTCGATCACCGCGAAATGGTCGCGGTGGCGCTGAAGCTCGACGTAGAGGCGGCCGGGAAACAGCCGCTTCAGCCGCTCCAGCACGTCGAGCGCCAGATCCTTCTGCCCCTCGCCCAGCAGCCGCCCGACCGAGCCGGCAGGACCGCCGGTCAGCGCGATCAGTCCGGCGGAATGGCCCTCCAGCGCGTCCAGCGGAATCTGCGGCCCGGCCATCGGGTCCGATTCCAGGAAGGCCTTGGAGACCAGCTTCATCAGGTTGCGGTAGCCCTCGTCGGTCTGGCAGAGCAGGACGAGCTGGTCGGGGACCGACGCCGCCTTGCCCGGCAGGCCCGGCTTGCCGTTGGCGGGGCCGACTCGGGTGATGCCAAGGACCGTGCCGATGATCGGCTGCACGCCCGAATCCGCGGCGGCCAGAGCGAACTCCAGCGCGCCGAACAGGTTGCCGGTGTCGGTCACGGCGACCGCCGGCATCTCCTTCTTCTGGCAGAGCTTGACCAGCTCCTTCACCTTGATGGCGCCCTCGGACAGGGAATAGGCGGAGTGGACGCGCAGGTGGATGAAGTCGGCGTGGGGCATGGCGGAAATGGGCACCGGTTCCAGCGAAGGGGGGACGTCTCCCCTAGTCGTCGCGCATCCCGCCCCGCACTGCAAGGGACCAAGCGCGGGCCCGGCCATGCGGCGATGCGCCAACCCGATCGAGGGCGAGGGAAGATTCCCCGATCATGCGTGTTCGTGCTATCGAAAGAGGCAGAGCCACGATCCGAGAATGACCCGTTCCATGCGCCGCATCCGCTCCAGCGCCGTTCTGGCGGTGCTGGCGGCCACGCTCCTCACGGCTTGCCAGACCACCGGCGCCCCCGCACCGTCCGCGGAGCAGGCCCACCGGCCGCCGCCGCCAGCCGAAACGCCCGCCTCCCCCCTGTCCGACGCGCCGGGGCGCGTCGTCGCGCAGAACAAGGGCTGGGTCGTGCGGGCGCATCCGGCGACCAAGACCGGCTCGGCCTATTGCTACGCCACGCGGACCGACGATTCCTCCCCCCTCTCCTTCCGGGCGACGGCGAAGGGGGCGGCCATGCTGGTCAACGCCGACCAGCACGCCCAGGCCGACAGGGATACGGAAAGCCGCCTGACCGCCATCTTCCCCGACGGCGAGACCATGGCGCTGGAGGCCAGCCCCCTGCCCGACGGCGGCGTGGTGGTCCCGGTCGAGTTGCCCAAATACGAGGACCTGTTCGAGCCCTTCATGCGGTCGCGCGCGGTGACGCTGCAGCGGGACGGCGGCGGGACGGAGATCGGCGACGTCAATCTGGGCGGCTCCTCCTGGGCGCTGGCCGCGCTGGACGAGTGCCGCATCCTGCATACGGATAAGTGAAGAGATTCGAGGGTCTGACCCGCAGTGGGTGCATCGGGCATCGCATTGACCGGCAGCGGGACCGGCCTTAGCCTCTCCTCCATGCGCACCGCCCACATCGCTCTGGCCCTCGCCGTCGCGGCGATCTGGGGCTTCAACTTCGTCGCCATCAAGGTCGGCCTCGAGGATTTCCCGCCGATCCTGTTCTGCGCCCTGCGCTTCGCGCTGGCGGCGCTGCCGCTTGTCGTTCTGGGCGTCCGCGGCGGTCCGCCAGTGCCCTGGCGCTTCATCCTCAGCATCGGGATGGTGCTGGGGGTGGTGAAATTCTCGCTGCTGTTCGTCGGGATGGACATCGGCATGCCGGCGGGGCTGTCGTCGCTGGTGCTGCAGTCGCAGGCCTTCTTCACCGCCCTCTTTGCCGCGCTGGTGCTGGGAGAGCGGCCCGGGCCGAAGCAGGTGCTGGGCATGGCGGTGGCCTTCGCCGGGATCGGCCTGATCGCGCTGGAGATGCCGGCGGGCGATTCCCTGCTCGGGCTCGGGCTGGTCATGGCCGCCGCGGCCACCTGGGGCGTGGCGAACCTGCTGATGAAGCAGGCCAGGGCGCCGGACCTGTTCCGCATGATGCTGTGGGTCAGCGTGGTGCCGCCGATTCCGCTGCTGCTGCTGTCGCTGGGGATGGAGGGGCCGGACCGGGCGTGGCAGGCCCTGACCCATCTGACTCCGCTGGGCGTCGGGGCGGTGGCCTACATCGCCTTTGGGGCGACGCTGTTCGGCTTCGCCGCCTGGGGCTTCCTGCTGCGCCATTACCCGGCGAGTCTGGTGGCCCCCTTCTCGCTGCTGGTGCCGGTCTTCGGCATGAGCTCCAGCGCGCTTTTCCTGGGAGAGAGCTTCACGCCGCTGAAGATGGCCGGCGCGCTTCTCGTCCTCGCCGGGCTGGCGGTGGCCGTGCTGAAGCTGCCCTCCGCACGGCCCGCCACCCATCGGCCCTGATTTGGGCCTGATCGATCAGGTCAGGTTCTTCTTCAGGAACTCCACGGACCGGCCCCAGGCGAGGTCCGCCGCTTCCTTGTTGTAGCGCTCCGCCGACGTGTCGTTGTGGAAGGCGTGGTTCACGTTCTCATACATGTAGAGTTCGTAGGACTTGCCGCCCCTCTTCAGGGCCTCCTCGTAGGCCGGAACCTTCGCGTTCACATTCTGGTCCAGCCCGGCGTAGTGAAGTTGGAGCGGCGACTTGATCGTGGTGACCAACGCCGGGTCGGGCGCTGGGCCGTAGAAGACGACGCCGGCCTTGAGGTCGGGCGCCTTGATGGCCAGCCGGTTGGTCATGCCGCCGCCCCAGCAGAAGCCGATGGCCCCGACCTTGGCGTTCGAATAGCGATAGGCCATGAGGTCGCTCATCGCGGCGATCAGGTCGTTCACCGTCTTGTCGGGATCGAGTTGGCCGATCATCTCGCGGGCGCGGTCGGGGTCCTGCGGCGTGCCGCCCAGCGGCGACAGCAGGTCCGGCGCCGTAGCGACGAAGCCGGCCACCGCGAGCCGCCGCGTCACGTCCTCGATGTAGGGATTGAGGCCGCGATTCTCGTGGATGACCACCACGGCCGGCGACTGTTCGGCCAGCTTCGGGCGCGCGCGGTAGGCGTGGACATCACCGGTCGCGCCCTGGAAGCTGACGCGCTCCGTGGCGATTCGGCTGTCGTCCTCCGGAACCTCGGCGGCCAAGGCATAGTTCGGCTCGATCTGGGAGAGGATCGCCGGAATGGCCGCCGCGCTGCCCGCCAGCACGGCCAGCCGCTCCAGGAAGACGCGGCGCGAGAGCGGTCGGTGGGTGTACTCGTCGTACAGATCGATGATCTTCTGATCCATGAACTCCGGTCCCTCCTTGTTGGGTTGCGCGAAGTCTGCCCCAGGACGCACCGATCACCAATCCGCCGAACGGCGATGCCACTCTTACGCGGTTTGGCCGGCTTCCCGACCGCGCCACGACGGCGATCAAACCCTGGCGTGCTCCACGAGAAGGCCGTCGCTCATCTCGAACACCCGGTCCATGCGGTTCGCAAGCTCCAGGTTGTGGGTGGCGATCAGGGCGCCGACCCGCGCCTGCCGGACGATGGTCGTCAGCATGGCGAAGACCCCCTCGGCCGTGTGCGGGTCGAGGTTGCCCGTCGGCTCGTCGGCGATCAGCAGGCCCGGCCCGTTGGCCAGCGCGCGGGCGATGGCGACCCGCTGCTGCTCGCCGCCCGACAGCCGGGCCGGACGGTGTCCGGCGCGCGGCTCCAGCCCGACCATGCGCAGCAGTTCCAGGGCCCGCTCGCGGGCGGTGCGCTTCGGAACGCCGTTGATCATCTGCGGCAGCACGATGTTCTCCAGAGCGGAGAATTCCGGCAGCAGGTGATGGAACTGGTAGACGAAGCCGACCGAGCGGCGGCGCACCTCCGTCCGCTTCCCGTCGTCCAGGGCGGACACGTCGGTCCCGGCGATCCGCACGGTGCCGGCGGTCGGCCGCTCCAGCAGGCCGGCGATGTGCAGCAGGGTCGATTTGCCGGCGCCCGACGGGCCGACCAGAGCGACCAGCTCGCCGGCGTGGACGGTCAGCTCCGCCCCGCGCAGCACCTGAAGCTCCGTCCCCGCCTGCTCGAAGGTGCGGACGATCCCCGACAGTTCCAGCATCGGCTCACTCATAGCGCAGGGCCTCCACCGGATCGAGGCGGGCCGCCCGCCAGGACGGGTAGACGGTCGCAGCGAAGGACAGGCCCAGCGCCATCAGGGTGACCTGGACCACCTCCGACCAGTCGATCTTGGCCGGCAGTTGCGACAGGAAATAGATCTCGGCGTTGAACAGGTTGGTGCCGGTCAGCGCCTGGATGCCCTGGCGGATCGTCTCGATGTTCAACGCGAAGGACACGCCGAGCGCCACGCCCAGCAGCGTCCCCGCCACCCCCACCGATGCGCCGGACAGGAAGAAGATGCGCATGATCATGCCGCGGGTGGCGCCCATGGTGCGCAGGATCGCGATGTCCCGCCCCTTGTCCTTCACCAGCATGATCAGGCTGGAGATGATGTTGAAGGCCGCCACCGTGATGATCAGCGACAGGATCAGGAACATCACGTTGCGCTCGACCTGGAGCGCCGTGAAGAAGCTGGCGTTGGACTGCTGCCAGTCGACCACCCGCCCCACCCCGGCCACCGCCGACTGGATGGCGTCGCGCGCCTCCCGTATCCGGGTCGGGTCGCTGACGAAGACCTCCAGCGAGGTCACCGCCTCGCCCGTGCGGAAGAAGGCCTGGGCCTCCGGCAGGGGCAGGAAGATGAAGCTGTTGTCGTATTCGAACATGCCGACGTCGAACACGGCGCCGATGGTGAAGCTGCGCATCCGCGGCACGGTGCCGAAGGCGGTGACGTTGCCCTGCGGCGCGATCAGGGTGAGCTGGTCGCCGACCGCCAGACCCAGCCGCTGCGCCATGCGGATGCCGATGGCGATGTTGTCCTCTCCAAAGGCGTCAGCCGTGCCGCGCACGATGTTGCGCGACAGGGTCGGCCTCACCCGGAAATCCTCCGGCCGCACGCCGCGCACCACCGCGCCGGAGGCGACGCCGCGCACCGACACCAGCGCCTGCCCCTCGACCGTCGGGGTCACCCCGACAACGCCGGGCACACCCTGGAGGCGCTGCACCAGCGGGTCGTAGTCGGGCAGCGGACCGCCGCGGCTGCTGTAGACGTTGAGATGGCCGTTCAGGCCGAGCACGCGGCCCAGAAGCTCCGCCCGGAAGCCGTTCATCACCGACATCACGATGATCAGAGTCGCCACGCCGAGCGCGATGCCCAGCAGCGAGAATCCCGCGATGACCGAGATGAACCCTTCCTGGCGGCGCGCCCGCAGATAGCGCATCGCGACCATGCGTTCGAAGGCGGAGAAGATCATGCGGCTCCCGATGAGCGAAAGGCCGGCGACGAAGGTCCGGCAAAAGCAAAGGCGGCGGACCGCAACCAGCCCGCCGCCCCGCAACATAAGTGCTTAACCGTGGCAGGAAAAGGGCGACCTTCCAAGGCGCCCGCTCCCCCGTCCCACGGTGTTACGCCGAGAGCTTCTCCAGCGCGCTCTCCACCGACAGCTCCTGCTTCTCGCCGGTGGCGCGGCGCTTCAGCTCGACCACGCCGTTCTTCAGGCCGCGCGGCCCGACGACGAGCTGCCACGGCAGGCCGATCAGGTCCATGTCGGCGAACTTCACGCCCGGACGCTCGTCGCGGTCGTCGTACAGCACGTCCATCCCGTTGGCGCGGAGCTTGTAGTACAGCTCCTGGCAGACGCGGTCGGTCTCGGCGTCGCCGACCTTGAGGTTGACCAGCCCGACGTTGAAGGGCGCCACGGCGTCCGGCCAGATGATGCCGTTGTCGTCGTGGCTGGCCTCGATGATGGCGCCCATCAGGCGCGACACGCCGATGCCGTAGGAGCCCATCTCCACCGGAACCGGCTCGCCGCCCGGACCGGCGACGACGGCGTTCATCGGCTTGGAGTATTTGGTGCCGAAGTTGAAGATGTGGCCGACCTCGATGCCGCGGGCCGACACCAGTTCCGACTCCGCGACCGGGCAGTTGCCGGGCTCGTGCTTCTCGTCGGTCGCCGCGTAGATCGAGGTGTAGGTGTCGAAGAAGGGCTGCAGGTCCTCGTCGAAGCCCGGGGCGTTCTGCAGCACGTCCAGGGTCAGCCAATCCTTGTGGCAGAAGACGCCGCTCTCGCCGGTCTCGGCCAGGATGATGAACTCATGGCTCAGGTCGCCGCCGATGGGGCCGGTGTCGGCGCGCATCGGGATGGCCTTCAACCCCATGCGGGCGAAGGTGCGCAGATAGGCCAGGAACATCTTCTGGTACGAGCGGCGGGCGCTGGCCGCGTCGATGTCGAAGCTGTAGGCGTCCTTCATCAGGAACTCGCGCCCGCGCATCACGCCGAAGCGGGGGCGGATCTCGTCCCGGAACTTCCACTGGATGTGGTAGAGGTTCAGCGGAAGCTGGCGGTAGCTCTTCACGAAGGCGCGGAAGATGTCGGTGATCATCTCCTCGTTCGTGGGTCCGAACAGCATCTCGCGGTCGTGACGGTCGGTGATGCGCAGCATCTCCTTGCCGTAATCGTCGTAGCGGCCGCTTTCCTTCCACAGCTCCGCCGACTGGATGGTCGGCATCAGCAGCTCCTGGGCGCCGGCGGCGTCCTGCTCCTCACGGACGATCTGCTCGATCTTCTTCAGGACCCGGTGGCCCAGCGGCAGCCAGGCGTAGATGCCGGCGCTGGTCTGGCGGATCATCCCGGCCCGCAGCATCAGGCGGTGCGAGACGATCTGCGCCTCGGTCGGGGTCTCCTTGAGGGTCGGCAGGAAGAAGGTGGACAGCCGCATGGCTCTGCTCTCGGTTTCGAGGGGATTCGTCCGGCGGTGCGCCGGTCCGCAACAGGGACAGGGACTTTAGGAAGCCACCGCGCGCTTGTCCATCGTCACGGCGTGCAACGAAGGACGGATCGGCCTATCGGGCGGTGCGGCAATAGGCGTAGACCTCGGCCTCGCTCGGCGCGCCGATGGGCTGGCCGTTGAAGTAGAGCCGGTTGGCGTACCAGGTCAGATAACCGACCTCGACACCCGGTGCCGCCGCACCCTGCGGCACAGGAAAGCCCATGCGGCGGGCGAAATCCACGGTCACCGGGATGTCGAACCGCTCCAGCGGCGGCGTGGCGCCGGTCGAGCCCGGCAGGTCGGCGGGGGCCACCGCCTTGCCGTTCACGTCCACGCCCGGCGTGTAATCCATCCCGGCCGCCGGCCGGTGGGCGGTCAGGAACCGGCAGGCGGAGAGATCGATCGGCTGCGCCGCCGCCCCGCCGGACAGCGCCAGCAGGGGGGCGGCAAGGAGCAGGATGGAGCGGTGGATCATCGACGACCTCAGCCTTGGGCGGCGGCGGATTGCTTCATGGATTTCCAGTAGGTGGCGAGATAGGGCATGCCCTTCTCGGCCTCCTCCTGGGTGCGGGCCGACTGCCGGATGTACTTGCCGAGGAAGGGCTTGTTCACGAACTCCATGTCGACGGCCGCCTTCAGCACCAGGAACTCGCCGATCCGGTCCGGCAGGTTGTAGTGCCATTTCTGCAGGCAATCCGAGGTCACCCCCGGCTTGGCCTGATCCTGGCCAGACAGGTAGAATTCCTGGTGATGGTACTGGTTGATCTCCTTCCAGGCCTGGAAGATGCGCGCCGGCTTCACGCGGACCAGCCCCTTCAGCACCTTGATGTCGTCGTGGAACAGCGGCAGGTAGCCGCGCCGCTCCGCCTGCTCGTTCAGCATGGTGTAGAGGCCCGCCATGACGTCGCCCTCCGCGCCCTGCTCGCTGGTCCTCCTTTCCTGCTTGTCCGGCTTCCGCCCGAACAGCGAGGCGAAGAAGCCCTTCTTCTTGGCCGGCGCCGACGAGCCGCTGTCCGCCCCCACCTTCCGCTCATCCCACAGCGCGTCCCAGGCGTAGTCCCAGGCGGTGAAGACGGCGTTGGAGCGGTCGTCGAGCACGGTCAGCAGATAGTCGCGCCCGTCCCTCGGCCAATCCACGTCGCCGACGATGGCCCGCACCGGGCGGCGGCTGAGCAGCACCGGGAATATCCCGACGCGCACCAACTCGGCGTAGATTTCCTGAAAGGATGGGGTCAAGGCAAAGGGGAGCTTGGCCGCCGGCTGCTCTTCGGGGGTCAGCAGTTCAAGACTTTTGCGGGTGCGGTCGAGCAGTTCGGTGGTCAGAATGGCCGCGAACTGCTCGAATTTCTCGTTATCACCCGCGGTCATCGGCGCCTCGGCATCGTTCTCCCCGCTGACGGCCGCAAATTCCGGCTGCGAACGCCGCCGCACTTGATTCCAAAGCCGGAACGGGCGCTTGCCCGCTTCCCGCACAGTGGATCAGCTATAGCCGATAAAGGGTTAATTCATTCTGTACCGAAGCACAACGCTCCGTCCACCCACGGACGAACAGCGGCGCGGGCATCGTGAGCTAACCGGGACGAAAAAAGGACCGCGCGGCGATCGCGGCGCGGCCCGAGGTTTAGGGAGGAATCGCCACCAGGCGTCGGAAAAGAGGGAAGAATCCCCTCTCGTCACACGAAGTACATTGAACCCGACCCCACCCAATGACAAGACGAAAGTTGGACTAAACCAAGTCGTTACCAAAGAATTCGCAAACTTCGCCCAAGACATAGGCGGATGATTACGCCATAGGCTGCGACATGCCCGTTTTGTGAGCGTCGTATCCTGAGAACCCCTGCCGAACGGCGGACATCCAGGGGGGATCGAGTGTGGCGACCTCGGACCAGACCGGGCACAGGGGCTGATGCGCGCCCGGCAGATAGCCGAGACTCATCAGGAACTCGCCGGTGATTTCGCCGCCGGTGAAGCGGAAGGTGCGCTTGAACAGCCGGACCCAGTCCGCCTTGCCCAGAGGGTGATGAGCGCGCAGCCAGCCGTCGAACGACCCGTGCGAAGCGCGCAGGGCTATGATCCGCCGCGCGTTCTCGATGGCGGCGTCGATCTTCAGCCGGTTGCGGATGATCCCCGGATCGGCGAGCAGGCGTTCCCGCTCCGCCTCGCCATAGCCGGCGACGCGGTCGATGTCGAAGCCGTCGAAGGCAGCGCGGAAGGCCGCGCGCTTCTTCAGGATGGTCAGCCAGGACAGGCCGGCCTGATTGATCTCCAGCACCAGCCGCTCGAACAGCACCCGGTCGTCGGCGCTGGGAAAGCCGTATTCGGTGTCGTGGTAAGGTCCGTGATGCGCGTGGCCGGGCGCCGCGTCGCAGTAGGTCAGGCTCACGCGAAGGCTCCATCCGGAAGGGGATCAGTGCGGCTTGGCCATCTCGCGGAAGGAAATCAGGTCCGACTGGACGATGCCGAAGATGACCAGCCACACCACTGCCGCGACCAGGGTCGTTGCCGCGAATTTCAGGAGGATACGCGGGCGTTCGGGCGCGCTGCTCGCCATGCCGGGCTCGGGCTGGGCCGGGGTGCGCACGCCCCAGGGCAGCACCGCGAACAGCACCACCCACCAGACGACCACATAGACGCTGATGCCCGTCACCCAGCCCATCGCAGCCTCCCTTCGCCTCAGGCCTGCTCCAGCTCGACCAGGGTCCCGCAGAAGTCCTTGGGGTGCAGGAACAGGACCGGCTTGTCATGGGCGCCGATCTTCGGCTCGCCGTCGCCCAGAACGCGGGCGCCCTGCGCCTTCAGCCGGTCGCGGGCGGCCAGGATGTCGTCCACCTCGTAGCAGATGTGGTGGATTCCGCCCGACGGGTTCTTCTCCAGGAAACCGGCGATCGGCGATGTCTCGCCGAAGGGATGCAGCAGTTCGATCTTCGTGTTGGGCAGGGTCACGAAAACGACGGTGACGCCGTGCGGCGGCAGGTCCACCGGCTGGGACACCGCAGCGCCCAGCGTGTCGCGGTAAAGCGCGGTCGCCGCCGTCAGATCCGGCACGACGATGGCGACGTGATTCAGCTTCCCGATCATGGAACCTCCCGAAAGACATAAAGTCGGAAACGCTTATACACGGACGAGATGCACGTCCGTCATCGGCTTCTTGCCGTGCGTCGCGTTGAAGCAGCGCCGGACGGCGATCCGGGCGGCGGCGCGCACCTGCTCGTCGTCGGAGCGGGCCGATTTCGGCATCTCGGCGACGGCCTCGCGCACCGCATCCACCACGTCGAGCAGCATGTCGCGGTCCGCCGAGTCGTCGAGCAGTCCCATCACCGCGATCTGCGGTGCGGTCACCAATTCGCCCTTGCCGTTCATCACCAGCGTGACGACGGCAGCGCCGTTGTGGACCATACGATGACGCGCCCGCATCAGCCCGGTGTCGAGCGGGATCAGCCGCTTGCCGTCCAGCGCCATGCGGCCGGCCCGGACCTGCGCCACCACCCGCGGCGGCGCGTCGGGCGCCAGCCGGATCAGGTCGCCGTTGCCGGGGACCAGGGTCTCCGGCACCTGGCAGGCGCGGGCCAGCTTGGCGTGCTCCAGCTGGTGGCGCTGCTCGCCGTGGACCGGCATGGCGATGCGCGGGCGAACCCACTGGTACATGCGGACCAGCTCGTCCTGCGCCGGGTGGCCGGAAACGTGGACCGGCGCCTCGTCGGCGGTGACGATGCGGATGCCCTGACTGACCAGCAGGTTCTGCATGCGGCCGATGGCCCGTTCGTTGCCCGGGATTTCGCGGGAGGAAAAGACCACCACGTCGCCGCGCTGCAGCGACACCTGGGGATGGTCGTCCGAGGCGATGCGGGCGAGCGCGGAGCGCGGCTCCCCCTGGCTGCCGGTGCAGACCAGCACCAGCTTGTCGCGCGGCACGTAGTTAGCGTCATGCTCGGTCAGGAAGGCCGGCAGGTCGGCGAGGTAGCCGTTGGAGCGCGCGGCCTCGTTGATCCGCCACATCGACCGCCCGACCAGGGCGACATGGCGCCCGTGCGCCGCCGCGGCGTGGGCGATGCTCTCCAACCGCGCGACGTTGGTGGCGAAGCAGCTCACCGCGACGCGCACGTCGGGGAACTGCCCGATCAGCTCGGTCAGCGTCTTGCGCACGCTCCCTTCCGACCCGGAACTGCCGGGCACCATGGCGTTGGTGCTGTCGCCGACCAGCGCCAGCACGCCCTCGTCGCCGATGGCGCGCAGCCGCTCCTCGTCGGCGGCCTCCCCTACCAGGGGCTCGGGGTCGAGCTTCCAATCGCCGGTGTGCAGCACGGTGCCGGCGGCGGTGCGGATCGCCAGGGCGTTCGGCTCGGGAATGGAATGGGTGACCGTCACATACTCGACGGAGAAGGGGCCGACCTCGATGGTGCTGCCCAGCGCGACCTCGTGCACCGGCACCACCCCGGCCAGCCCGCGCTCGTGCAGCTTGGCGCGCAGGACGGCCGCGGTGAAGGGCGTGCAGTAGACGGGCACGCGGAGCTGCGGCCACAGATACTGGATGGCCCCCAGGTGATCCTCGTGCGCGTGCGTGACCACGATGCCCACGAGGTCGTGCCGGCGCTCCGCGATGAAGGCGGGGTCCGGCATGATGACGTCCAGCCCCGGCATCGTGTCGTCCGCGAAGGAGATGCCGAGATCCACCATCAACCACTTGCCGCGATGGCCGTAGAGGTTGAGGTTCATGCCGATCTCGCCCGAACCGCCCAGCGGCAGGAAGTAGAGCGCGTCGTCCTCGGGAGCGAACAGGTCGCCGTCTCCCTCGACCGGGTGGACGGAGGGAGCGGAGTCGGAATGGGTCATTGGGCCGTGTTGCGCTTGTGGATCAGGAGGAGGCCGCGCAGCGTGAGTTCGCCGTCGGTGTGTTCGATTACATGGGTTGCCTTGGCGAAAAGCACACCCAGCCCTCCGGTCGCGACGACCGTCATCGGCTCGCCGTACTCCGCCCGGATGCGGTTGACCAGCCCTTCGATCAGGCCGACATAACCCCAGAAGACGCCGGACTGCATGCACTCGACGGTGTTGGTGCCGATGACGTGGCCCGGCTGCTGGATCTCGACGCGGGGCAGCTTGCTCGCCGCCATCTGCAGCGCCTCCAGCGACAGGTTCAGGCCCGGCGCGATGACGCCGCCGCGGTAGTTGCCGTCGCGGTCGACCACGTCGAAGGTCGTCGCGGTGCCGAAGTCGATGACGATCAGCGGCGTCTGGTAGGTGGCCGCAGCCGCCACCGTGTTGACCAGCCGGTCGGCGCCGACCTCCTCGGGCCGGTCCACCAGCGCCCGGGTGCCGAGATCAACGTCCGGCTGGCCGACCACCAAGGGCTCGCAGCCGAAATGGTCCTTGCACAGCCGCTTCAGGTTGAAGGTGGCGCCCGGCACGACGCTGGCGATGATGGTGCTGTCGATGTCCGCCGGGCCCATGCCCTTCAGCGCCATCAGGTGGGTCAGCCACACCATGTATTCGTCGGCGGTGCGCTTCTTGTCGGTCGCCGTGCGCCACAGGCCGCGCTGTTCGTCGCCCTCATAGATCGCGAACACCACGTTGGTGTTTCCGGCGTCGATGGCGAGCAGCATCTCTCAGGTCTCCACCGCGGGTGGGAAAAACACGTCTCCGGCGGCGATGCGCTGGCGCCCCGCCCCGTCATCCCGATCAAGCAACAGAACGCCGTCGCTGTCCAGATCGGCGAAGGTGCCGGTCAGCGTGCGGTCCGGCAGACGGACGACGATCGGCTCGCCCAAACCCCGCGCCCGCTTGATCCAGGCGTCCCGCACGGGGCCGAAGCCATGCTCGGCCCAGACACCGTACCAGCGCGCCAACTGTTCCGCGTAGATTTCCAGGAGCGCCGAAGGCTGGAGAGCCGGGGCGCCCTCCGCCGCCAGCGATGTGGCCGCGTAATCGGTGCCCTCGGGAAAATGCCGCAGGTTGATGCCGACGCCGAGCACCAGCCAGGAGATCCCTCCCCCGGCCGTGGCCTCCGACTCGAGCAGGATGCCGGACAGCTTGCGACCATGCACCAGCACGTCGTTCGGCCATTTGCAGCGCACGCCGTCGGGATCGGGGAGGACGGCGGCGGCGGTGTCGGCGATGGCAAGCGCCGCCACGAACGAAATCTGCGCCGCCTCGGCCGGCGGGCGCGAGGGGCGCAGAATGGTCGAACTGTAGAGATTGCCTTCCGGCGAGGTCCAGGCCCGTCCGCGGCGGCCGCGGCCCGACTCCTGCCGCTTCGCCCAGACGATGGTGCCTTCGGCAGCCCCCGAACGCGCGAAGGCCTTCGCCTCGTCGTTCGTGCTGCCGACGGAGTCGAAGGCCATCACCCGGAAGCCCGGAGGCAGGCGCAAGCGCGCCGCCTCCGCTTCGTTGCCTGCCGTCATCCGGCGAACAGCGAGGCCGCCGCCGCCGCCGCGTAGTTCAGGATCGGGGCCGGAACCACGAAGAACAGCAGCGTGAACAGGCCGGTGGCGATCAGGATGCCGGTCATCCCGTCGTCGCCGATCTTGTCGAACGCCTCCACCGGCTCATCGAAGTACATGATCTTGATGATGCGCAGATAGTAGAAGGCGCCCACGACGCTGGTCAGCACGCCGATCACCGCCAGCGTGTAGAGCTGCGCCTCGATGGCGGCGAGGAAGACGTAGAGCTTGCTGAAGAAGCCAGCCATCGGCGGGATGCCCGCCATGGAGAACATGAACACCGCCATCGCGCCCGCCAGCAGCGGGTTGGTGCGCGACAGGCCGGCGAGGTCCTTGATCTCCTCGACCATGCGGCCCTGCTGCTTCATGCACAGGATGACCGCGAAGGTGCCGATGTTCATGACGATGTAGACCGCCATGTAGATCAGCACGCCGCGCACGCCTTCCTGGGTGCCAGACGCAAGGCCGACCAGGGCGTAACCGACGTGGCCGATGGAGCTGTAGGCCATCAGCCTCTTGATGTTGCTCTGGGTGATCGCCGCGAAGGCGCCGAGCGACATCGAGAGGATTGAGCTGACGATGATGATCTGCTGCCACTGGTGCGCCAGATGACCGAACGGCTCGATCAGCAAACGGGTGAACAGCGCGATGGCGGCGACCTTCGGGGCGGCGGCGAAGAAGGCCGTGACCGGGGTCGGGGCGCCCTCGTAGACGTCCGGCGTCCACATGTGGAACGGCACGGCGGAGATCTTGAAGGCCAGACCGGCGGCCACGAAGACCAGGCCGATGATGACGCCCACCGACGGATGCGCGCCACCGGCGAACAGGGCGGCGATCTTGTCGAAGGAGGTCGTGCCGGCGAAGCCGTAGACCATCGAGGCGCCGTACAGCAGCATGCCCGAGGAGAGCGAGCCGAGCACGAAGTACTTCAGGCCCGCTTCCGACGACTTGGCGCTGTCGCGGCGGAAGGCGGCGATGACGTAGAGCGCGAGGCTCTGCGTCTCCAGCCCGACATAGAGCGAGATGAGGTCGTTGGCCGACACCATCATCAGCATGCCGAGCGTGGCGAAGAGCATCAGCACCGGGAACTCGAACCGGGCCATCTTCTCGCGCTCGTTGAAGCCGAGCGCGAGAAGGACCGACAGCGAGGCGGCGACGAGGATCAGCACCTTCATGAAGACGCCGAAGGCGTCCATCACGAAGAGGCCGTTGAAGGTGACGACCCGGCCGGTGCCGTAGCCCATGGTCAATATGGCGGCCAGCAGCAGCGCCACCATCGTCATGTAGCCGATGGGGCGCGTGAAGCCGTCGCCGCGGAACACGCCGATCAGCAGCAGGGCCATGCCGGCGCAGGCGAGGAAGATTTCCGGCAGGGCCGGCCAGATGTCGGGAAACACAGCGGTCATGTCGGAACCTCTAGCGCGCGGCGACGGAGACGTCGGCCCCGCCCTGAGCGGCGGCCAGCTTGGTCTGGTAGGTCTGGATCAGCTGCCCGACCGACGCCGAGGTGACGTTCAGGAAGCTGTTCGGATAGACGCCCATCCACAGCACCACGACGATCAGCGGCAGGAAGATGGCAACCTCGCGGGTGTTCAGGTCGAACATCGCACGGACGTCCGCCTTGACCAGCTTGCCGTACACGACGCGGCGGAACAGCCACAGCGCGTAGGCCGGGCCCAGGATCAGGCCGGTGGCGGCCAAGAAGGCGACCCAGGTGTTGTCGCGGAAGGCGCCGAGCAGAACCAGGAACTCGCCGACGAAACCGGAGGTGCCCGGCAGGCCGACCGAGGCCATGGTCATGAACAGGAAGACCACCGCGTATTTCGGCATGTTCTTCACCAGACCGCCGTAGCGGGCGATCTCGCGGGTGTGCAGCCGGTCATAGACGACGCCGACGCAGAGGAAGAGCGCGCCCGACACGATGCCGTGCGACAGCATCGTGAAGATCGAGCCCTCGATACCCTGCTGGTTCAGCGCGAACATGCCGATGGTGACGAAGCCCATGTGGGCGACGGAGGAGTAGGCGATCAGCTTCTTCATGTCCTCCTGCGCCAGGGCGACGAGGGAGGTGTAGATCACCGCGACGATCGACAGGGCGTAGACCATCGGGGCGAAATACTCGGTCGCCTCGGGCAGCATCGGGATGTTGAAGCGCAGGAAGCCGTAGCCGCCCATCTTCAGCAGGACGCCGGCCAGGATGACCGACCCGGCGGTCGGCGCCTCGACGTGGGCGTCGGGGAGCCAGGTGTGCACCGGCCACATCGGCACCTTCACCGCGAAGGACGCGAAGAAGGCCAGCCACAGCCAGAGCTGCATGTTGCGCGGGAAGTGGGTCGCCGTGATCGTCGGAATGTCCGTCGTGCCGGCCGCGAAGTACATGGCCAGGATGGCCAGCAGCATCAGGACCGAGCCGAGCAGCGTGTAGAGGAAGAACTTGAACGCCGCGTAGACGCGCCGGGCACCGCCCCACACACCGATGATCAGGAACATCGGGATCAGCACGCCCTCGAAGAACATGTAGAAGAGGACGAAGTCCAGCGCGCAGAACATCCCCACCATGAGGGTTTCCAGCACGAGGAAGGCGATCATGTATTCCTTCACCCGGGTCTGCACCGCCTCCCAGGAGGAGAGGATGCAGAGCGGCATCAGGAAGGTGGAGAGGATGACGAACAGCATCGAAATGCCGTCCACACCCATGTGGTAGGAGATCCCGAATTCAGGAATCCACTCCGCCTTCTCCACGAGCTGGTAGCCCGGGTTGCGCGGGTCGAAGTTGAACCAGATGAACAGCGACAGGACGAAGGTGATGACCGTCGTCCAAAGCGCGACGTAACGGACGTTCCGAACCACATCCGGCGTGTTGCCCCTGCAGAAGAGCAGGATCAGCGCCACACCGGCCAGCGGCAGGAAGGTCGTGAACGACAGGAGCGGCCAGCTAGCCATTGTTCTTGTTCCCCTTCAAACCGCTCAACCGAACACAGACAGCCAGGCGACCAGCAGCACCACGCCGATCACCATCGCGAAGGCGTAGTGATAGACGTAGCCGGACTGGAGGCGGCTGGCGCGCGCCGCGACGTCGCGGGTGACGGCGGCGATTCCGTCCGGACCGACACCGTCGATCACGGCGCCGTCGCCGGATTTCCACAGGCCGTAGCCCAGATACTTGGCCGTACGCACGAACAGACGGTCGTACAGCTCGTCGAAGTACCACTTGTTGTACAGGAACTGGTGCACGCCACGGAACGTGGTGGCGACCTTCTCCGGCAGGCCCGGGATCGCCATGTACATGATGTAGGCGAGCGCGATGCCGATCAGGCCGACGACCAGCGGAGCCAGCTTGACCCAGCCCGGGGTGTGGTGGTGGGCCGCCTCGATGCTGTTGTTGTCCGCCAGCACCAGGATGGTCTTGCCCCAGAAATGCTCCATGCTGTGGCCGATGAACAGCTCGTGGAAGCCGAAGCCGGCGAACAGCGCGCCCACCGCCAGGACGGCCAGCGGGATCAGCATGACGATCGGCGATTCATGGGCGTGGTCGAAGACCGACTTCTCCATCCGCGGCTTGCCGTGGAAGGTCATGAACAGCAGGCGCCAGGAGTAGAAGGCGGTCAGCAGGGCCGCGGCGATGCCGAGCGCGAAGGCGAACTTGCCGACCGGGCTGGCCGAGGCGAAAGCCGCCTCCAGGATCATGTCCTTGGAATAGTAGCCGGCGAAGAAGGGCAGACCGGCCAGCGCGAGGTTGCCGATCCACATCACCGCGTAGGTGAAGGGGATCTTCCGCCAGACGCCGCCCATGTTGCGCATGTCCTGCTCGTGATGCAGGGCGTGGATCACCGAGCCGGCGCCGAGGAACAGCAGGGCCTTGAAGAAGGCGTGCGTGAACAGGTGGAACATCGCCGCGCCGTAGGCGGAGACGCCCGCGGCGAAGAACATGTAGCCGAGCTGGCTCATGGTCGAATAGGCGATGACGCGCTTGATGTCGAACTGGGTGAAACCGATGGTCGCCGCGACGAACGCCGTCAGGGCGCCGACCACGGCCACGATCTCCAGCGCCGTCGGGGCGTATTCGAAGACCGGGGACAGGCGGCAGACCATGAAGACACCGGCGGTCACCATGGTGGCCGCGTGGATGAGCGCCGACACCGGGGTCGGGCCTTCCATGGCGTCCGGCAGCCAGGTGTGCAGGCCGAGCTGGGCCGACTTGCCCATGGCGCCGATGAAGAGCAGCAGGCAGGTGACGGTCAGCGCATCGAAGTTCCAGCTGAGGAAATGCAGCGTCTGGCCGGCCAGCTCCGGCGCCTTGGCGAAGATCGCGTCGAACTGGACGGAGCCCGTCAGCACGAAGATCGCGAAGATGCCGAGCACGAAGCCGAAGTCGCCGACGCGGTTGACCAGGAAGGCCTTGATCGCCGCGTTGTTGGCCGAGGGCTTCTCGTACCAGAAGTTGATGAGCAGGTAGGAGGCGAGACCCACGCCTTCCCAGCCGAAGAAGAGCTGCACGAGGTTGTCGGCCGTCACCAGCATCAGCATGGCGAAGGTGAACAGCGACAGATAGCCCATGAAGCGCGGCTTCTGCGGGTCCTCGGCCATGTAGCCGATGGAATAGAGGTGCACCATCGACGACACGGTGTTGACCACCACCAGCATGACCGCGGTGAGCTGGTCGACGCGCAGCGCCCAGGTCACGTCCAGGCCGCCGCTGCGCATCCAGCTCATCAGCTCGATGGTGCGGGGATGCCCGCCGACGGCGACGTCGAAGAACAGCACCCAGGACAGGATCGCGGAAAGCAGGACGGCACCGGTGGTGACGAACTGCGCGGCGCGGTCGCCCACGGTGGGCGGCCCGGCGACGACGTGATGGTCGTCGTGGCCGTCGTCGTGGCCGTCGTCGTGGTGTTCGTCGTGAGCGTGCGCGTCGTGCGCATGGGCGTCGTGGCCATGGCCATGACCGTGGTCATGCCCATGGTGATCGTGGCCGCCGGCGTGCGCCGGCTCCGCCTTCGGCCCGCCGAACAGGGCGATGGAACCCGCGACGAGGAACGCCAGGAGCGGGAGGAATACGACAAGGACTTCCATGGCGCTGCCTTAGCCCCTCATCAGATTGATGTCTTCGACCCGGATGGATCCGCGGTTGCGGAAGTACACCACCAGGATGGCGAGACCGATGGCCGCCTCGGCGGCGGCGACGGTCAGGATGATCATGGAGAAGACCTGCCCGACCAGATCGTTCAGGAAGACCGAGAACGACACCAGATTCAGGTTCACGGCGAGCAGCATCATCTCGATCGACATCAGGATGATGATGACGTTCTTCCGGTTGAGGAAGATGCCGAGGACGCCGAGCGTGAAGATGATGGCCGAGACCGTCAGATAATGCCCGAGACCGATTTCCATGATCACACGCCCTCCCCGGTCGGCACCTTGCGGATGGCGACCACGTCCTCGCGCCGACGGGCGAGCTGGGAGCCGATGTTCTGCTTCCGGACACCCTCGCGCTGACGCAGGGTCAGGACGATGGCGCCGATCATGGCGATCAGCAGCACGAGGCCCGACGCCTGGAACAGATAGACGTAGTGGGTGTAGATCAGCTGGCCGAGCTGCTCGGTGTTGGTCGCTCCGCTCATCGCCGCGACCGGAGCCGAGGCGGCCTTCTCCGCGGCCGGCGCGATGATCCAGCCGCCGAGGACGGCGGCCAGCTCGGCCAGCAGGATGAGACCGATCAGCCCGCCGATCGGCAGGTACTGGAGCGCGCCCGCCCGAAGCTCGCGGAAGTTGATGTCGAGCATCATCACCACGAACAGGAACAGGACCGCGACCGCGCCCACATAGACGATCACCAGGATCATCGCGATGAACTCGGCCCCGAGCAGCACGCACAGGCCAGCGGCCTGGAAAAAGGCCAGGACCAGATAAAGGACCGAATGAACCGGATTCCGCGCCGAGATGACCATCACACCGGAGGCCACCAGCAGCGCGGCAAAGACGTAGAAGGCGATGCCTTGAACAATCATCGTTATCCCCGTTTCCGCTTACCGCACTGCAACGACTTACCGGTACGGCGCCTCGGCCGCGAGGTTCTGGGCGATTTCCGCTTCCCAGCGGTCGCCGTTCGCCAGCAGCTTCTGCTTGTTGTAGAAAAGCTCTTCACGGTTCTCGGTGGAGAACTCGAAGTTCGGACCCATGACGATGGCGTCCACCGGGCAAGCCTCCTGGCAATAGCCGCAGTAGATACACTTCGTCATGTCGATGTCGTAGCGCGTGGTGCGGCGGCTGCCGTCCTCACGCGGTTCGGCCTCGATGGTGATGGCCAGGGCCGGACACACCGCCTCGCACAGCTTGCAGGCGATGCAGCGCTCCTCGCCGCCGGGATACCGGCGCAGGACGTGCTCGCCGCGAAAGCGGGGGCTGATGGGGCCCTTTTCGAACGGGTAGTTCAGGGTCACCTTGGGCTTGAACATATAGCGCAGGGTGAGCCCGAGGCCGCCCAACAGTTCGGTCAGGAACAGGCTGCGCGCCGCACGATCGAGGAACGCCATGGCCTCTTCGTCTCCTTCCTAGCGGGCGCCCCGTTCCGGGTGACGCCCGCGCTTTCTCTTTGAAACTCGATCCGATGGTCCGTTCAGGCGCCGGTCACTTCGGCAGCCAGCCGAACGTCACCAGCACGCCGGCCGTCAGCACGACCCACAGCAGCGAGAACGGCAGGAACACCTTCCACCCCAGACGCATCAGCTGGTCGTAGCGGTAGCGCGGCATGGTCGCGCGGACCCACACATAGACGAACAGGCAGAAGGCGATCTTCAGGGCGAACCAGATCGGGCCGGGGATCCAGGTGAAGGGCGCGAACGGCAGCGGCGGCAGCCAGCCTCCCAGGAACAGGATGCTGGTCATCGCGCTCATCAGGATCATGTTGGCGTATTCGCCAAGGAAGAAGAGCGCGAAGGGAGCCGAGCTGTATTCGACCATGAAGCCGGCGACCAGCTCCGACTCGCCTTCCGGCAGGTCGAAGGGGGACCGGTTGGTTTCCGCCAGCGCCGAGATGAAGAAGATGACGAACATCGGCAGCAGCGGGATGGCGAACCAGATCGTCTCCTGCGCCTCGACGATCTTCGTCAGGTTCAGCGAGCCGACGCAGAGCAGGACGGAGATGATGACGAGGCCCATCGAGACCTCGTAGGACACCATCTGCGCCGCCGAGCGCAGCGCGCCGAGGAAGGCGTAGCGCGAGTTCGACGCCCAGCCGGCCATCACGATGCCGTACACGCCCAGCGACGAGATCGCGAACAGGTACAGGATGCCGACGTTGATGTCGGCCAGCACCATGCCGTAGTCGAAGGGAATGACCGCCCAGGCGACCAGCGCCAGGAAGAAGGTCAGCATCGGCGCCAGATAGAACACGAAGCGGTTCGCGCCGACCGGCAGGATCTGCTCCTTCGCGAACAGCTTCAGGCCGTCCGCGAAAGGCTGCAGAAGCCCGAACGGGCCGACGATGTTCGGGCCCTGGCGGAGCTGCATGGCGCCCATGATCTTACGCTCGGCGTAGGTCATGAAGGCCACGGCCACCAGGAGCGGCACGACGATCGCCAGGATCTTGAGGACGATGATGATCAGCGGCAGCAGGAAGCCGCTCCAGAACTCAGCCATGGGTACCGGTCCTCTCCTGAGCGCTCTCGGCGGGCTTCACGGCGGGCTTCACGAACGTCTCGGCGCAACGAGCCATGGTCACCGAGGCGCGGCTGATCGGGTCGGGCATGTAGGAGTTCGCGACCGACGAGAAGAAGGGCGAGTCATCGACCAGCCCTTCCACGCCGAACGGCGCCCAGGGAGCCGGCGTGACGGAGCCGACCGCCGCGAAGACCGGGTTGACCTCGGCCAGACGGCGACGGATCTGCGTCAGGCTGTCGTAGGGCAGCTTGTGGCCGAGCTGTTCCGAGAGGGCGCGCAGGATCTTCCAGTCCTCCCGCGCCTCGCCGGGCGGGAAGGTGGCGAGACGCGCCTGCTGCGGACGGCCCTCGGTGTTGACGTAGAGGGCGTTCTTCTCGGTGTAGGCGGCGCCCGGCAGGATGACGTCGGCGCGGTGGGCGCCCTTGTCGCCGTGGTGGCCCTGGTAGACCACGAAGGCGTTGCCGAGCGCGGCGGTGTCGATCTCGTCGGCACCCAGCAGGTACACAACGTCGATCTCGCCCTTCCCTGCCCCCTCGACGATGCCGGCGGTGCCGCGACCGCCCTCGCCCGGCAGGAAGCCGATGTCGAGACCGCCGACGCGGGACGCCGCCGTGTGCAGCACGTTGAAGCCGTTCCAGCCGTCCTGGACCACGTTGAAGGTCTCGGCCAGCTTGCGCACCGCGGCCTGGACGGCGGCGCCGTCCTTGCGGCGGAAGGCGCCGGCGCCGAGGATGACCATCGGGTTCTTGGCGCCGCGCAGAACGTCGGCGAAGGCGTGCGTGCCGTCGACGAGCTGCCGCAGGGCGCCGGTGCCCGTGCCGAGATGGCTGTACGGGTAGGTCAGCTCGCGGGCCTCGCCGATCACCGCGACCTTAAGGCCACCCATCAGGTAGCGCTTGCGGATGCGGGCGTTGACGATGGTGGCTTCCCAACGCGGGTTGGTGCCGACCAGCAGGATGACGTCCGCCCGCTCAATCCCGGCGATGCCGCTGTTGAACAGGTAGCCCGCGCGGGCCGACGTGTCGAACAGGGCGCCGTCCTGGCGGCAATCGATGTTGGTCGAGCCGAGGCCGGCCATCAGCTCCTTGAGCGCCAGCATGGACTCGGTGTCGGCCAGATCGCCCGCGATGGCGGCGATGCGGTTGCCTGGGACGCCTTTGACCTTGGCGGCAATGGCCTGGAAAGCCTCGGCCCAGGTCGCCGGCTGGAGCTTGCCGTCCTTGCGGACATAGGGGCGGTCGAGACGCTGGCGCTTCAGCCCGTCATAGGCGAAGCGGGTCTTGTCGGCGATCCACTCCTCGTTGACGTCCTCGTTGACGCGCGGCAGGACGCGCATCACCTCGGGGCCGCGGGTGTCGACGCGGATGTTCGAGCCGACCGCGTCCAGCACGTCGACCGTCTCGGTCTTGCGCAGCTCCCACGGACGGGCCGTGAAGGCGTAGGGCTTGGAGAGCAGAGCGCCCACCGGACAGACGTCGGCGAGGTTGCCCGACAGCTCCGAACCGATGGCCTTCTCGACGAAGGTGGTGATCTCCATATGCTCGCCGCGGTTCACCGCGCCGAGGTCGGGAACGCCGGCGATCTCGTTCACGAAGCGGATGCAGCGCGTGCAGTGGATGCAGCGCGTCATCTCGGTCCGGATCAGCGGCCCCATGTACTTGTCCTGGACGGCGCGCTTGTTCTCGCCGTAGCGGCCACGGTCGAAGCCATAGGCCATCGCCTGGTCCTGGAGATCGCACTCGCCGCCCTGGTCGCAGATCGGACAGTCCAGCGGGTGGTTGATCAGCAGGAACTCCATGACGCCCTTGCGGGCCTTGTGCACAAGCTCGGTGTTGGTCTTGACGACCATCCCGTCGCCGCAGGGCATGGCGCAGGCGGCCACCGGCTTCGGTGCGCGCTCCATCTCCACGAGGCACATGCGGCAGTTCGCCGGCACGCTCAGACGCTCGTGGTAGCAGAAGCGCGGGATCTCGATGCCCAGCTGTTCGCAGGCCTGCAGGATCGAGGTGCCCGGCTCGACTTCGATCTCGATCCCGTCGATGGTGAGTTTCGGCATTGGAAACCGGGCTCCTTACTCGGCCGCCAAGGACTTGGCGGCGTTGCGGTAGTCGAGGATGCGGCGCTCGACCTCCGGCCGGAAATGCCGGAACAGGCCCTGGATCGGCCAGGCCGCGGCATCGCCGAGCGCGCAGATGGTGTGCCCCTCGATCTGCTTGGTGACCTCCAGCAGCATGTCGATTTCCTCGACGCGCGCGTTGCCGGTCACCATGCGCTGCATGATGCGGTTCATCCAGCCGGTGCCCTCGCGGCACGGCGTGCACTGGCCGCAGCTCTCATGGGCGTAGAACTGGGACAAGCGGGCGATGGCCTTCACCACGTCGGTAGACTTGTCCATCACGATCACCGCCGCGGTGCCCAGGCCCGAGCGCACGTCGCGCAGGCTGTCGAAGTCCATCAGGACCGTGTCGCAGATCGACTTCGGCAGCAGCGGCACCGACGAGCCGCCGGGGATGATCGCCAGCAGGTTGTCCCACCCGCCGCGCACGCCGCCGGCGTGCTTCTCGATCAGCTCCTTCAGCGGGATGCCCATCTCCTCTTCCACGTTGCACGGCTTGTTGACGTGCCCGGAGATGCAGAAGAGCTTGGTGCCGGTGTTCTTCGGACGGCCGAGACCGGCGAACCAGGCGGCGCCCCGGCGCAGGATGGTCGGAACCACCGCGATGGATTCGACGTTGTTCACCGTGGTCGGGCAGGAATACAGACCGGCCTGGGCGGGGAACGGCGGCTTGTTGCGCGGCTGGCCCTTCTTGCCCTCGATGGACTCGATGAGCGCGGTCTCCTCGCCGCAGATGTACGCACCCGCGCCGCGGTGGATGTAGATGTCGTAGTCGTAGCCGGTGCCGCAGGCGTTCTTGCCGATCAGCCCCGCCTCGTACGCCTCGTCGATGGCGCGCTGGACGTTGGAGCCCTCGTTGTAGAACTCGCCGCGGATGTAGATGTAGCAGGCCGACGCGCCGATGGCGAAACCGGCGAGCAGGCAGCCTTCGATCAGCTTGTGCGGATCGTGGCGCAGGATGTCGCGGTCCTTGCAGGTGCCCGGCTCGCCCTCGTCGGCGTTGATGACGAGGTAGACCGGCTTGTCCGTGACGTTCTTCGGCATGAAGGACCACTTCATGCCCGTCGAGAAGCCGGCGCCGCCGCGCCCGCGCAGGCCGGATTCCTTGACCTGCTCGATGATCCATTCCTTGCCCTGGGCGATCAGGGCCTTGGTGTTGTCCCAGTCACCACGCTTACGGGCGGCGTCCAGGCCAAAGCTCTGGTAGCCGTACAGGTTGGTGAAAATGCGGTCCTCGTCGCGAAGCATCGCATCCCCCTCAATCGGCCGTGGTGGTGAAGGCCTTCAGAGTCGTCGGGCCGCCCACCGGTTCGGAGGACTGCCGGCCGATCTGCGAGCCGTGCTTGGGGATCTCGCCGCCCTTGAGGGCGTCGATGATCTTTTCCATGTGTTCCGGGCTGACGTCTTCATAGTAGTCGTCGCCGATCTGGACCACCGGCGCGTTGACGCAGGCGCCCGAGCACTCGACCTCGCGCAGCGTGAACTGGCCGTCCGCGGTGGTCTCGCCGACCCCGATGCCCAGCTTGCGCTCGCAGGTGTGCACGATATCGTCCGACCCGCGCAGCCAGCACGGCGTGGTCGTGCAGACCTGGATGACGTGCTTACCGACCGGGGTCTTGTTGTACATCGTGTAGAAGGTCGCAACCTCGTACACGCGGATGCGCGGCATGCCGAGCAGGTCGGCGACAGCATCCATGGCGACGCGCGGCAGCCAGCCGTCGCTCTGGCGCTGGGCCAGGTCGAGCAGCGGCATGCAGGCGCTGGCCTGCTTGCCCGCCGGGTACTTCGCGATGATGGCCTTTGCCCGTTCCAGATTTTCCGGAGTGAAGGCGAAGGAGGCCGGCTCCTTGGCCGGGTCGTGAGCCGGGGCGCTCATCGGTCAATTTCTCCGAACACGATGTCCATGGACGCGATGTTGGCCACCGCGTCGGCCAGCATGTGGCCCTTCGACATGAAGTCGAGGCCCTGCAGGTGGGCGAAGCCCGGCGCGCGGATCTTGCAGCGGTACGGCTTGTTCGTGCCGTCCGAGACCAGATACACGCCGAACTCGCCCTTCGGCGCCTCGATGGCGGTGTAGGTTTCGCCCGCCGGGACGTGGAAGCCCTCGGTGAAGAGCTTGAAGTGGTGGATCAGCGCTTCCATCGACCGCTTCATCTCGCCGCGCGGCGGCGGGGAGACCTTGCGCTCCTCCGCGCGCACCGGCCCGTCGGGAAGCTCCTTCAGGCACTGGCGGATCATGCGGTTCGACTGGCGCATCTCCTCCATGCGGACGAGGTAGCGCGCCCAGCAGTCGCCGGTCAGGCCGACCGGCACGTCGAAGTCCATGCGGTCGTAGACTTCGTAGGGCTGCGACTTGCGCAGGTCCCAGGCGACGCCCGAACCGCGCAGCATCGGGCCGGTGAAGCCCCAGTTGAACGCCTCTTCCTTGGTGACGACGCCGATGTCGACGGTCCGCTGCTTGAAAATGCGATTGTTCGTCAGCAGATTGTCAATGTCGTCAACAAACCTCGGGAAGCGCTCCGTGAACTCCCAGATGTCGTCGGTCAGGCCGGCCGGCAGGTCCCAGGCGACGCCGCCGGGACGGAAGTAGTTCGCATGCAGGCGCGCGCCGCACACACGCTCGTAGAACTCCATGAGGATCTCGCGTTCCTCGAAGCCCCACAGCGCCGGCGTGATCGCGCCGACGTCGAGCGCGCCGGTAGTGATCGACAGGATGTGGTTCAGGATGCGCGTGATCTCGGAGAAGAGGACGCGGATGTACTGGGCGCGCAGCGGCGCCTTGATCTGCAGCAGGTTCTCGATGCCGAGCACATAGGCGTGCTCCATGCACATCGGGCTGACGTAGTCCAGGCGGTCGAAATACGGAACGGCCTGCAGGTAGGTCTTGTACTCGATCAGCTTCTCGGTGCCGCGGTGCAGCAGGCCGATGTGCGGGTCGCAGCGCTCGACGACCTCGCCGTTCAGCTCCATCACCAGACGCAACACGCCGTGGGCCGCAGGATGCTGCGGCCCGAAGTTCATGGTGTAGGGCTTGATCTGGGTCTTGCCGCCGGACTGGCCGGCGGAGGGGTGTGCGGACGTGGCGATGGTCACGGCTTGCTCCCGGTGTCAGGGGCCTGGGCCTTCTCGTCGCCGGGCAGCATCACGTTCGTCATGCCTTCCCAGGGCGACAGGAAGTCGAAGCTGCGGAAATCCTGCGTCAGGCGGACGGGTTCGTAGACGACGCGCTTCTGGTCCTCGTCGTAGCGGCACTCGACATAGCCCGTCATCGGGAAGTCTTTGCGCAACGGGTGACCTTCGAAACCGTAATCGGTCAGGATGCGGCGCAGGTCCGGATGGTCGGAGAAGAAGATCCCGAACATGTCCCAGGTTTCACGCTCGAACCAGCCGGCCGCGTTGTACACCGGCACGGCCGAGGCCACCGGGGTGTCCTCGTCGGTGGTGACCTTCACGCGGAGGCGCCGATTGTGCTTGTAGCTCAAAAGGATGTAGACGACCTCGAAGCGTTCCTCCCGCTCCGGCCAATCCACAGCGGTGACGTCGAGCAGCTGCTCGAACGAGCAGGTCGGATCGTCACGCAGGAAGGTGAGCGACTTGATGAGCGAGGGCCGGCGGACGGTCACCATCAGCTCGCCAAGCTTCAGCTCGACCTTCAGGACGTCATCGCCGAGCGTCGCGGCGATATGGTCCCCAAGTTCCTTCAACGCCTGTTCGGACATGGCCAGGACCTGCCTTTTTCTTATTCAGCGAGCGATGCGGTTGCCGCGCCGGATCTTCTTCTGGAGTTGCAGAATGCCGTAGACCAGCGCTTCCGCGGTCGGAGGACAGCCCGGCACGTAAATATCGACCGGAACGATCCGGTCGCAGCCGCGCACCACCGAGTAGGAATAGTGATAGTAGCCGCCGCCGTTGGCGCAGGAGCCCATCGAGATGACCCAGCGCGGTTCCGGCATCTGGTCATAGACCTTGCGCAGCGCGGGGGCCATCTTGTTGGTCAGCGTGCCGGCCACGATCATGCAGTCGGACTGGCGCGGGCTGGGGCGCGGAATGACGCCGAAACGGTCAAGGTCGTACCGGCTCATGTAGGCGTGGATCATCTCCACCGCGCAGCAGGCCAGACCGAAGGTCATCGGCCACAGGGAACCGGTGCGGGCCCAGGCGAGCACGTCCTCGTACTTCGCCGTGATGAAACCCTTTTCCTGGATCTCCTCGGTGACCGCGCGGAGATAGGCGTCCTGTTCCGGTCCGGGCGGAATCGGCGCCAGCTTGGCAGCCTCTACTCCCATTCCAGAGCTCCTTTCTTCCACTCATAGATGAAGCCGATGGTCAGAATCCCAAGGAACACGATCATCGACCAGAAGCCGAAGAGGCCGATGTCCCCGAGCGCCACGGCCCACGGGAACAGGAAGGCGACCTCGAGGTCGAAGATGATGAACAGGATGGAGACCAGGTAGAACCGCACGTCGAACTTCGTGCGGGCATCCTCGAACGGCTCGAAGCCGCACTCGTAGGGGGAGAGCTTCTCCGAATCCGGATTCTTCGGGCTGATGACGTAAGACGCGCCAACCATCACCACGGCCAGCGCGATACCGATCAACAGGAACACCAGGATCGGAAGGTACTCAATGATCAGCGGGTTGGTCACCGCGGTCCTCCCATAAGCCCACGCCACGATCGCCGGTGCGGCCGGTAATCGGCCGACGCGCGGTGTCGTGGCTGGAATGCCTTGGATTAGCCCATCAGACGGGGCGGAATATATGACGAGAGCGTGATCAAGGAAAGCGCTTTGAATCGCTTTCGGCCAACGAATCCACTCTGCGGAAATGAGCGGATGTCCTTGGTATTACCAAACTTTTTAAATGACCCTTCTCTCTATCCGGCTTATCGGATATGCGGGTCGAGCTAATCGGATATGGGGACCGCGAGCCTTCCGGTAAAGCCGTGAGGGCTTCGTTTTCTTTGCAAAAAAGAGAGCGGAAAGGGAGGGAATGGCGCGAGTGACGGGACTTGAACCCGCGGCCTCCGGCGTGACAGGCCGGCGCTCTAACCAACTGAGCTACACCCGCGCAACGCGGCGATGTGAAATGCGCAAAGGCAAGCGTCCGTGTCATAGGATCGCAGCGCAGTTTCCGGGACCACGCCCCGTCGCCGATGGGCGGTTTCTAGCTGCCCGACGCACGACCTGTCAATCACGAATTTGAAAAGGACGTGCCGAAAGGATCGGGCGCGATGGTGGGCGATGAGGGTTTCGAACCCCCGACCCTCTCGGTGTAAACGATGCCCCTTCCTGTAACCTACGAGAAAGTCGAAGAACCTATGTGCGTTGATATGCTTGCGTTTTTTCTCCACTGACGCAACATTAGGTAACAGCGTTCCTCGCTGGCTATCATGGCGCTTGTTACCTTATTTGTTACCTAAAACCGTTCCGGGAGGGTTCTCGATGCCCAAGGTGAAGCTCACCACCAAGGTGGTGGAGAATGCAACCACTCCCGCCCCCGGCGTCCAGATTGATCTTTTCGACGCCTCCCTGCCCGCCTTCGGCCTCCGCGTCGGCGGAAGGCGGAAGACATGGTTCGTGATCTACCGGTTCGGCGGGAAACAGAAGCGATTCACCCTCGGTCACTTCCCTGCCCTGCCGCTTTCCGCTGCGCGGGACGCTGCCGGAAAGGCGCTGGAGAAGGTGGAGCTCGGCGAGGACCCTGCGGCGGAGAAAGACGCGGCGAAGGCTCGCGCCCATGCGGCGTTGGAGCAGAAGGCGGCCACCGGCTTCCTGCCGGAGAGCTTCGGCTCGCTGGCATCCATATATATAAGGCAAGAGTGCCCGGGCTTGCGGCGCGGTTCCGAGCTGGAGCGCATTATCGATCGGGAGATCCAGCCGGCTTGGAAGGACCGCCCTGCGGCGGACCTGCGCCGCCGCGACCTGACCGCCCTCCTCGATCCGTTCATCACCGCCGGCCAAATCCAAAAGGCGCACAAGGTCCGTGAGATCGTGGTCCGGATCGTCAACTGGGCTGTGGACCGCGGCGACCTGGAAGCGAACCTCCTGGTGAGCCCGAGCCGTGGCCGGAAACGGAGCGGCATCCTTCGGCGGGAGAAGCGGGAGCGGGTGCTGACCGCGGAGGAGTTGGCCGCGGTGTGGGTTGGGTGCGAGGAACTTACCGGCCCCTTCCCCGCCATCGTCAAGACGCTCATCCTGACCGGACAGCGCCGGGAGGAGGTCGGCGCCATGCGCTGGGCGGAACTCGACCTGGAGAACGGTCTTTGGACCATCCCATCGGATCGTTACAAGACAGGGATCGTCCAGGTGGTCCCGCTCACCGAACCGGTGAAAGAGATCATCACCGGCCTGCACCGGTTGTCGGACGACTTCGTATTCGCCACCAAGAAGGATAGTCACTTCAGCGGCTACAGCAAATGCAAGGCGCGACTCGATGCCAAGGTGGCCGCGCAGCGGGCGAAGGCCGGGCTACCCAATATCGACAGCTGGACCTTGCATGACCTACGGCGGACGCTGCGCACCGGCCTGTCCGAGTTGCGGGTCAACTCGGACATCGCGGAGCGTGTAGTTGGGCACGTTATCGGAGGCGTGCAGGGTGTTTATGACCGGCACGCCTACTTCGACGAGAAGCGGGATGCACTGGAGCGGTGGGCGGCTAAGGTGGCGGGGATCGTCAACCCGCCCCCAGCGAATGTAGTGCAACTCCACCCCGACCGCGCCGCAGGATAAGGCGCGGTTCCTCCCTTCCTGGCCGAGGCGCCTATGCGCCTCATCCTTCTGCCGGGAGCAAATCGATCGCCGACAGCACCGCGCGCCGGCCCGAGCTGTCCCGCCAGCCGACGAGCATGTGGGCGTACCGCAGCGGCGCGGCCGACAGGCCGGTGATGACGACTCGGTTGAAGATCGGCTCTCCACCCTCCATCGCCTCCCGGTATTCTGCGCCCAGCTCCTCGGCGATCGCCCGGTGCGGATCGTCTTGATCCGGCCGCCCGACCATCTGCCGCGCCCAGCCGCGCCCGAAGAACGCCCGCGTCGGGGCGCCCAGGTAGCGGAACCGCAGCGGATCGTCGGCGCCGTCGGATGCCAGGAAGGTGCAGCGGTCCAACAGGCCGGTGCGCTCCAGGAAGGCGAACAGTCCGGGCGACAGGGTGCCGTGCCGCCGGCATTCGCCGACGACAGCCGCTTGCCAGTCCGCCGCGGCACCCAGCGGAAGGCGCTGGAGGTCGAGCCCTTCGGCGGGGCGCTGAACGCCCCGACCGTTAGAGAGGAAGTGGATGGCACCCATTACGCGGCCTCCCGGCGGAATGCCTCGACCATCGCGGCGAACCCGGCGCGGGCCTTCGCGGCGGTGCATCCGGTCGCCGCAACCGCCGCGTCGACCATGGCGGGCGTCGGCTCCAGCGGCAGGGCAAGCGCCCGTTCCGCGGCTTGGTCGAATGCGGAGATCGCTGCGCCGAAGGCGTCCGCTTCCGGTGCGGTTGCCATGGCCCGCAAACCGGCCTCCAGGCTGCGGGCGGCGGTGAGGTGGACTTCCGTCTGCCCGGCCTCCAGGCCGATGTCGGCGTTGGTCAGGAGGCCGACGACGACGACGGCCTCGGCGGGCGTGGTGGGGATGCTGGTCGCGATCATCTCGGCGAGGTCCCAGCGGGCATCCGATGCGTCGGGGTCGCTGAGGGCGGCGGCGAGCTGGACGGAGAGGGCCGACAGCGTAGTTGCGCGGGGCGTTTCAGGCAAAGGGGTGGCGTTGTCGGAATCGGTCATTCCGAGTTCTCCGTGTTGGGGTGGTGGTCAGGGGCCGGGCGGGGTGTTGCAGGCACTTCCCCGGCTTTTCGTTCGCATCCGCGTGCAGCTTGCTTCCTGTAACATGGCACGCGTTACAGGAAGTGGTATCTCTTTCCGGTATCGCAGTCAATTAGGAAGTGGTATGCGTTTACCGAAAGCTGTAACGGAGGCATACATGCTGCAGGGTGAGCAGCTTCGGGCAGCACGGGCGCTGTTGAGATGGACACATAAGGAGCTTGCCGAAAAGGCCAGCCAGCTTGAGCCCGTGTCAGTGGACGCCATTCGCAAGTGGGAAGCCACAGACGGGCCGATCCGCGGCATCAATACCAAGCTCGATGCCGTCGTGAAGGTGCTCGAAGCGGCCGGCGTTGAGCTGCTGAACAGTGACGCACCAGGCGCCCGGCTGCGGAAGGCTGGGTGAAGGCCGGCGGAAGGTGTGGAGGAAATCACCATACCTTCCGCCGGCGCCCCACCCTGGGGCAAACCCCCGTTCGGGGGGGTACCCTCCCCAATCGGGGAGCCTTGATTTTGTTCAATGGCGGGAATTCCCGTTTTTGCCGGTGGTGACCCTCAACGGCAGGTCAGCCGGAATTCCGACCGACCTGAAGCGCCGTAAGCTGCACCGTCACCCGGTCCTGACATCCGCCCTCACGTTTGCCGCGGTCCAGATGCCCGCCGCCTCCACGCTTCCCAAAATCGGGAAGCGACGGAAGGGCTTCCGCTCATTCCTGAGCGAAAGCAGCCCCATCGCGACTGCGGTAGAAATTTACCGGGGGTTCCCATAATGCGAACACCCTTCCGCTCTCATCCGGTCTGCACAGCCCCGGCGACCGCCTCGACCAGTGCCCGGCGCGAGGGCGAAGCGGTCGAAGTCGAGCATCGGTCACCTGTGGGAATAGGGTGCGGCCTCCCCCTTCCGGCTCTTCATACCGCATGCCGCATCCCGCTGGCAGGCGATCCGGGGCACCGGAAGGGGTTAAACGACGGACCGCGCGCCGCCATGGACGGCCCCGGCGAAAGATCGTTACGCGGCGGCAGCCGTGCTGACACCATCGAGCCGCACCGTCACCGTGGCCGCACCGTTGCCCGCAGCGGCCACCGCCACGCCCACCGGATAGAACCCGGTGCCGGGCGCGTCGCACTGGTGGTTGGTGTTGTCCCAGCTCACCCGGCCGCCCGCGGCGATCGCGGCGGTGGTCTTTTTGGGCAGCGTGAAGACACCCTCGGTGACGCCCACCACGACGGCGCCGCTGGCCGCGGTGGTGCTGGCGACGGCGAACAGGGCGCCGACGATGAAGCCTTCACCCGACGCCAGGGCGCGCGGGGCGGTCAGGTCGAGGTTGCAGCCGGCTTGGACGAAGTTCCGCATGGGTCAAAGTCCTTTCGAGGTCGCGAAGGTGACGAAGGGGGCGCCGGTCGTGCCGCTCGCCGCGGCGATCTTGCGCTCCAGGTCGAGAAGCGCCGCCTTCATCTCGGCATCCGACTTGTAGGTGACTTCCTTGTCACCGTAGGTGACGGAGCGGGTGCCGGAGAAGCGGGCGTCCTCCAGGGCGTCCCGCATCTTGATCAGGTCGGCCAGCGTCGCCATGGTCAGGCCGCGCCGGGGTTGAAGTAGGCACCGCGGTAGTCCACCGCGCCCACGGCGAAGTCGATGGTGAGCTTGACCTTCACACCCGCGACATCGAAGCCGGGTTCCGGCGTGATGACCGGCCCGGACTGGCCCTGCAGATAGCCGTAGATGAAGGTTTCCAGCGCCGACGGCTCGGCCATGAGATACCAGCCCGGCCCCGGCAGGTTCGCGTCGCCCACCGGCTCCAGCTTGCCGGCCAGCGGGTTGACCGCGGCGGCGGTGGTCGGTGCCACGGCGGTGCTGACGAACTGCCGGGCCGCCGTGAACTGGTCCGGGCCGGTCGCCAGGACGGAGGGCTTCAGGTTCAGCTTCAGCCCGTCGAGACTGGTCTGTTTCATCATCGCCGCTTCGCCGGCGGAGACCGTGCCCAGGTCGATCGCGGCGCCGCTGGCCGCAAGGTTGCCGTGGCTGGCGTGGAACAGCGCCTTGCCGTCCGACAGGACCGGGTTGGACACCACCAGCGCCCAGGCCACCGAGTTTTCCCAATCGGCGCAGCGCAGCGCGGCCTTGGTCGGCAGGTCGGCGAAGGCGCCGAGATCATCGTTGATCAGCGCCTTGCGGCTGAACATGACGACGCGGCCGTACTCGCCCAGCGTGACCGATTCGCCGCTCTCGCTGATGGCGCCGTGCTTGTACTCGCCGTTCTCGCCCACGGCCAGGGGCACCGGGAAGTCGCCGACACGGGCGAAGGAGGCCGGCTTGAAGTCGCGGAAGTCGCGGCGCGCGAAGAACCGGCGGTAGGTCGGGGCCGCCGCCTGATAGGCCGGAAGCAGCGTCTTGTTGGCCGCGTTCGCCAGCAGGACGGGGAAATCCCCGGTGGTCATGGCGCGCTGGTAGAGGTCGGCGGGCGACAGGTGCCGGGTACCGATCGGGTTCCCGCGGCGGTCGGCCAGCTCGGCGGCCAGATCGAGGAGGGACCGGCCGGCGTAGGAGCGGGCCTGTTCCGGCATCTGTACCCGGTGCGCTTCCGGCAGGTGCGCCGTGGCGCGGGCGGCGAAAGCCGTTGCCATGCGGTCCACCACATTCCCCGGATCGTCATGATCGTGGAGAACCTGGACGGCGGCCAGCGGGCGCGTGCCGGAGCGGGCCAGCATGGCGTCGAACACCGCGGCGCGGGCGCGGTCCAGATCGGCGCCGTCGTCAATCAGCCGGTCGGCGGTGGCAACGTCCAGGCCGGCGGCGCGGACCATGGTGCGGATTTGGCCGTTGGCTGCGGCGCGGGTGCCGCCATCGTTCACAGCCTTGTCGGTGTTGTCGCCGGAACCGCCGTCCGCTTCCTTCACGCATCCGCCCAGCTTCTGGCAACCACCGGGCGTGGCGCAGTTGGCGCAGGGCTTGAACTCATTCCGGTCATTCTGCGCCGGATCGTCGGTCGGCGCCCCCGTCGTCTTGGTGGTCATGTTGCCCTCTTTGCTGCGAACGGTTGCGCCGGCATCCACCGGCACGGGGGTGAAGGAAAGCTCGTGGGGCGCCCAGGCGATGGCGCGGAAGACGGGCAGCCCGTCTCGCTTGCCGGCCCGCTGCCACCGCTGCACGCTGTAGCCCAGCGACACGCCGCGCACGGACCCGGCCTCGACCTTCGCCATGAGGTCGGAGGCGGTGGCGCTGCCGTCGAAGCGGATGGTGCCGGTGATCCGGTCGCCGTCGACTCGGGCATCCGCCACTGTCCCCACGGCGGCATCGGTCACGTTGCGGTGATCCTTCAGCGCCGGGCCGCCGCGGAACCGGGAGAGGTCGGCGCCCGCGGCATCCAGCTCCTCCACCCAGGCGGAGCGGGAGCCGTCCGGGGCGGGCGCCGGGCGCACGGCGGGAGCCGGGCCGGACAGCGCCACCACCTCGACGGTACGGGCCTCGCGGTTGAGCGTGGTCGGCGTGGTCGCGCCCATGGCGCGGGTCAGTGCCTCAGCCATTGGCGGCGGTCTCCGTGGTTTCGTCCGGTTGGGTCGGCGTGGCGGCCTTCGTCGCCGTGGCGGGCAGCCCGAGCCGCTGTTCCCGCTGCACGTCGGCGGCGATCTGCGCATCCAGGGTTTCGACGTCGTAGCCGCGTTCCGCGACGGACTGCGCCCGGCTCTTGAGCTTCGCCTCGATGGCCTCCACCTCGGCCCGGACATCCTTCAGCGGGTCCACCCAATCGAAGGCCGGGGGCAGCCATTCGGCGGCAAGGTACGGTTCCGGATCGCGGAAGAAGTCGGGCGCGTCAATGGCGCCGGACAGCACGGCCAGGGTGACGAAGCGGCGCCATACCGGGTCGCAGAGCTGCGGGATGATGGTGAGGTGCTGAAGCTGTTCCACGCTGCGGCGGAACTCCACCAGCCCGCCGCGCAGGCTCGAATAGTTGGCGTCCTTCAGGTCGCCGGAGACTTGGAAGTACGTCGCCCCAACCCCCACAGCGATCGCCCGCATGTGGTTCTTGGTGAAGGCGTCATAGTTCTTGTCGTCGGGCGGGTTCGTGAACTCGACGGATTCGCCGGGGTTCAGCGGCACCAGGGCTCCCGGCTCCAGCGTCGGCGTCTCGGCGTTGCCCTGCGGCTTCCAGGCCGGGTTGGCGTCGTCCTTGTTGACGATGAAGCCGGCCAGCATCGCGGCCACCTTGGCACGGACCAAGGCGGCGTCCTCGTAGGCGTCCAGCTCCTTCACCCGGAGGAGGACCGGCGCCAGCCAGGACAGGCCGCGCAACTGGTTCTCCACCAGCTCGCGGAACAGGTGCAGCATGTCCTCCGCCGGAACCCGCTTCGGCTCCCAGGTCGGCACCAACACCGGCATGGTGGGATCGTTCGGGTTGAAGGGCAGCACCCAATAGGCCACCCGGCGGCCCAGCGTGTCGAACTCGATCCCGGCCCGAACCGGGTTGCCGGGGCGGATTTCCTGCCACTGCGTCGCCGGCACTTGATCGCGGGAAATCATCTCGACCTGGAACGGCACCGGCAGCCCATCTTCGGGCAGCCGGGCGCGGAGACGGATGAACGCTTCGCCCCCTTCGATCATGGCGCGCACGGCCAGCGCCTGTTGGGCGTAGAAGCCGCCGGCCCGGCCCGACGCATCGGCCACCCGCTCCCAGCGCTCCCACAGGGCGTGCAGGGCATCCCGCACCGCTGGATCGGGGTGCTTGGACCGCGGCTTGATCCCGGTGCCCACGGCGTTGCTCACCATGGCGTTGACCGCGGCGGCGACGTTCGGGTTGTTGCGGGCGAAGTAGGCCGCGCGCTGCGCCGCGATGGAGGCGCCGGCCAGCATCTCGGCGTTCAGGTTGACCATGCGGGACTTGCCGGCCCAGCGCTTGCCCGCACCGGCAGCGTCAAGGCTGCGGGTCAACAGGGCGCCGAGGCTGCGGCGAAGGCCGGAAAGCATGGATCATGTCCCATGTCAGGGGAAGTATCCCTAACGATAGGATTAATCGCCATATATTGCAAGAGCGGATCACTTCCGCTCTCGGGTGCAACTACCCGGACACCCAGGAGGATCGCGACGCCTTCCGGGCTGGTGCCGGGGGCGGGCTTTCGGCCATGACCGGCGCCGCCCCGATGGAGCACGCAAGGTCCGCCCATGCCTCGTCCCCCATGCGGTCGAGGCCCTGACGGGCCGCGGCGGCGCGGGCGTAGGTGCGGCAATCCAGGGCCTCGTTCCGGTCCCGCAGCTTCTCCCACGCCGTGACGCGCCCGCGCCCCTTGCCACCGCGGGTCACCCGGTGTTCGGCGACGAGCTGCTTGCAGGTCTCCTCCCCGGCGTGCATGGGCAGGTGGACATAGCCGGCGGGGAAGGCCTCGCCGCTCTCGGCGGTGGGCCGGTCGAGGCGCAGGAAGCCGTAGAACTCCCCCTTGGCCGCGGCGGACCCCACCGGCCAGAGCTTGACGCCGTTGCTGATGCGCTTGCCGCGGTGGCTGATGTCGGCGGCGGACGGCTGGCCCAGGATCGGCGCCAGGGCCAGCGAGGAACCCTTGATCGCCATGACCTGCGGACCGGCGGTGCGCACCCACGCCTTCACCGCTTCCATGGTCACACCGTCGCCGGCATCGATGGCGGTCATGGTGACCGGCAGGGTGGCGCCGTGTTCGTGGCGCCAGGTCTCCCCCAGCATCGCCGACAGGGCGCGCCACGGCGCATCGGTGAACGGGTCGCCCATGATGACGCGGTGTTCGATCAGCCACGATTCCTTGCCGCGGCCCCAGGCCCACACGCTCACCTCGATGCGGTCGCGCTGGACGTCCGCGCCGGCGGTGAGGAACAGCCCGCCGGCCGGGACCGTGCCCGGCTCCCAGGCCTCGCGCCGATCGTAGAGCCGCCGCCAGTCCGGCGCCTCGCCGCGGTCCACCCAGGTTTCGCCCAGGACGGTGTTCGTCCAGACCTGCAGCTTTTCCCGGTCCTTCTTGGCGGCCAGGAACTCCGCCACCAGCTTGGGCCACGCCGCGCCGGGCAAGGGGCAATAGGCGGACCAAATGTGAAAGCTGCGGTGCCCCTTGAAGGGTTGTTCCGCCACCCAGCGGCCTGCCTCCAACATCTCCAGCTTGTGGCTTTCATCGATCGGGCATCCGTTGACGCAGACATAGAACGCCGTGCCTGGGTCGCCATCCCGCCAGCGCATCCCGGCGCCGTTGCCATCGCCCCAGACGAGCGGTTGCATGGCGCCGCAGTGGGGACAGGGGACGTGGTAGCGCTCCATGGTGCCGGCGGCGAAGGCGTCGGCGATCTTGGACTCCCCGTCGAGGAGCGGCGTGCTGCCCAGCACCGCCAACGGCTGGAGCGATTGCGTCAGGCGCTTCAGGCCCAAGGCGATCTGGTCGCCCTCCTTGCCGGCCACCGCGGGGTAACCGTCGATCTCATCGAATAGCAGCACGTCAAGGTCGATGCGGCGGAAGGCGCGCGGCGAGTTCGCCCCGGTGATCTTCAGGGAGCCGCCGGGGAACGCCTTGCGCTTGATGGTGTCGCCCTTCTTCTTCGCCCCGGCCTCGGACAGCAGGCCGGCCAGCACCGGCCAGTCGTGCAACGGATCGATGGTGTCCTTGCTGTAGTCCTCGGCATCCTCGGTCGTGGGCTGCACTACCATGATCTTGGATGGGCGCTGGGCGATGAAGTAGCCCAGCGCGGCGGACAGCATCTGCGTGTAGCCGACGCGGGCGGACTTCATGAGGGTGATCCGCTCGACCGCCGGATCGGTCATCGCGTCGAGGATTTCCCGCTGATAGGCGTAGGGCCTGAACACGGCCCCGTCGTAGAGCCGGGCGTGTTGCTCCGCCCATTCCGCCAGGGAGAGGCGCGGCGGCGGGCGCAGCGCGGCGAACCATCCCGACGCGGTTTCGGCCACCAGCTCGGACACCGGCAGATCAAGCGGCATCGGCGTGTTCCTCGGCGGTGCTGACAACCCGCTCCTCCGACAGCTCCACCAGCACAGCGTTCACGGCATCGGCCAGCCGGACCCGCACGTCGGCGGGTTCGGACAGCCGGGCGAGCGGCCCCGCCAGCCGGGCCGGCAGGGAGGTCAGGCGGTCGCGGACGATCTGGAAGGCGGCGGAGACGGCGCGGGTGATGTCGGCGCGGGGCAGCAGGTCCAGGCGCAGGGCGGCGTTCTTCAGGGCGTAGTGGTCGGCCTGTTCGCGGGCCAGCCGGGCGCGCTCGGCGGTGAGGTCATCGGCGGAGGGACCGGTGCCGCGGCCCGCCGCCATCTCGCGGAGGTGCCGGATGTAGGCGACGCGGCACTGGTCGAGGTTCAGGGCGCCGCGCCGGGCGTTGGGCAGCACGCCCTTGTCGAGCAGTTCGCGCACGCTGCGGTCGGACAGGTCGAGATGTGTCGCGATGTCGGTTTGCGTCGCCATGGGATCAAATCCTCCGATGTAGGAAATATATCATCATCGGATAGGAACCGGAACCCCTTGTGAGGGTTCGCACCTAGCGAGGTGCCGCGCCTTTGCCACCCGTATTCCCTGGGCCGGGGAAGGACCCGCGGGTTATGGCCTCGGTGCATGCCCCGCCCGGCCCGTCCGGCGGGGGCTGGTGCGTGGGAGGCGACGCGGGCCTGTTGTGCGTCCGCCCCGCTCCCGCGCACCAGCGGTCACGCCAGCGCTTCCGCCGGGGGCGTAACGGCCCGCCTAACCTCGCCCCTGTGGACCGGCGCGTCGATCACCAGCGCGCCGACCTCCTCGGCGGTCGTCTCCTCCATCCCGGCGGCGGCCAGGGCGGCGTTGAGACGAGACAGGCGGACAGGCCGGCGTTCACGGATCAGCGGGGCGGCCAGGATGGTCAGAACATCGGTGCGGTTCATTTCGGGCCTCAGCGGTAGGAGGGGCGGAGCCAGGACGGGCGGGCGCCGCCGCGACGCGGCCCGGTGCTGGTGGTGGGCTGTGCCGCCGTGGCACGGAACGCCACGACCTGCGCGTTGAAGGCGGCCAGCACGTCGCCATCCCGGTCCCGCACCAGCACCCAGGCCGGTTCGGCATAGCGGCCGGCGGACTTCACCGCGGCGAGGATCTGGCGGTATCGGACGGCCTTGTCCTCGGGGCTGGCGTCGGCGGGGATGCAGCGGCGGACGAGTTCGGCGGTGATGTCGTTCGGGGTCATTTGGGGCCTCGGAATTGGGCGATATTGGGATTCCAATGTCGGTGGTGGGCCGGTTGCCGCCCGGCTAATGCCGCGCTTCCGATGTCGCGCTTCCCAGGATCGGGATGTCCGCCTGCATCGCACCGGCATGGGCGGCTATCTCCCCCGCCCAGGCGTAGGCCTGCTCCCGGCCGAGGCCCTTGGCCACCATCTCGTCCACCACGGGATCAAGAAGCCTGTCGATAGTGGCGTCCGCCTCTTCGTCGGTCATTCCGGACAACTGAACGGCGAGCCGCAGCCCGTCGACGTCGAGTGGGAAAGCGTCCCAGATGTTCATTTCAGTCTCCGTGTCAGGGGGTGGG
>NZ_WHOR01000139.1:0-14769 GCF_013340925.1 Azospirillum formosense | reverse complement strand
GAGCTGGACCGGATCAGCGGCGGCTCCTCCAGCCCGCGGAAGGCGCTGAGCGCTTCGCCGTTCCCGGTTCCCGGGTCCATGCCGATGTAGGCGCCCGAGATCAGGGTGCCGAGGCCCGATACGCCGCCGAATCCCAGCCGCGGCTTGACCACCCAGAAGCTCGTCCGGTCGTTGAGGTAGGAGGCGGCGCCCTTCACCATGCGCACGGTGACGATGACGTTCGCCAGATCGGGCGACACCGCCACCCCCTGCACCGTCCCGACATCCACGTCGCGGTAGCGCACGCGGGTCTTGCCGGGTTCCAACCCCTCCGCCGTGTCGAAGGTGATGGTGATGGTCGGGCCGCGCTCGTTCAGCGTCCTCCAGGCCAGCCAGCCGCCGATCAGCGCGGCGATCAGCGGCACCAGCCAGATCAGCGACAACCCGCGACGGCGGCGGATCACCGGGCTGGCCGGCTCCAACGTCGAGTTCGGATCAGTCATGAGGGGAATCCTGCCGCTGCGCCCGCCCGGACGGCGCATCCCAGATCAGCCGCGGGTCGAAGGACTCCGACGCCAGCATGGTGATGATGACGACCGCGGCGAAGGCGACGGCGCCCAGCTCCGCGTGGATGGTGGCGATGGCGCCCAACTGGACCAGGGCCGCCAGAAGCGAGATCATGAAGATGTCCACCATGGACCAGCGCCCAACCCCCTCGATCAGACGGTAGAGCCGCGTGCGGTCGCGCTGCCGCTTCGGCGACCCCCGCTGCACCGTCCACAGCAGATAGGCCAGCCCGATCAGCTTCAGCACCGGCACGGTGATGCTGGCGAAGAAGACCAGCAGGGCCACCGGCCACATCTCCGCCGCGATCAGCGCCTCCACACCGGACAGGATGGTGTCGGGCTGGCCGGCGCCGAAATAGACCACCGTCATGATCGGCAGCAGGTTCGCCGGAATGTAGAGGATCGTCGCCGCGGAAATCAGCGCCCAACCGCGCGGCAGGCTGTTCGGCTTGCGGTGGTGCAGACGGGCGCCGCAGCGTGGGCACCCGCTCCGTGATCCGGGCTCCTCCGACCCGGCCACCACCTGATGGCAATCATGGCAGGCGGTCAGCCGCTCCGGATCGGCGTTGGCCGCCTGGGCGACGCGGGTCTGCGGTGCGATCCGCTCCCACACCTCGAAGGGACTGAGCGACGCCTCCCCCCACACCTGCACCAGGATGAAGGCGACCAGCGCGGCCAGCGATGCCCCCGGCTCCAGCTCCGCCAGATCGGACAGCTTCACATAGGCGACGATCAGGCCGAGCAGAAAGACCTCCGCCATCGCCCAGCGGCGCAGCCTCGCCACCGTCCGGAAGGTCCAGGCCGCGCCCGGCGCGGCCGTCCGTCCGGCGGCGAGCGGCATCACGACGTAGAGCGTGCCGAGCACCTGCGCCAGCGGCGCCAGGAACAGCACGAAGAAGACCAGGACGCCCAGCACCTCGTAGCCGCCGTCCCACAGCGCCATCGAACCGCTGAGCAGGGTTGCCGTCTGCGCCCGCCCCTCCAGCTCGAAGGTCAGGATCGGGAACAGGTTGGCGGTGATGAACAGGATCGTCGAGGCGATGGCGAGAGCCACCGCGTGCCCCAGCCCTCCGGTCCTGAAATGACGCAGCACCGCCCCGCAGCGGTGGCATTCCGCAAGATGGCCGGGCAAGGCCGGTGGCAAGGCGTGCGGTTCCCCGCAGTCGGGGCAGAGCAGGATCGGGTGGTCCGGTGCGGTCATAGCGTTGGCTTAACATTTCCCAGAGGCGAAAGGTCCACCGCATGCGGAGTGCGCCAGCGGAGGAACACCGACCGGAACGGATCGTTGGCCGGGGTGGACCGCAAGCCCCGGATGGAAAAAGCCCTTTCCCCATGGATGGGGAAAGGGCTTTGGCCTTTGGCGGAGGATGGGCTTCGGTCAGACGAACAGGTTGAAGCTGCCCAGAAGCTTCTGCGTGCCGGACTGGCCGGTGGGGATCGAGTTCAGGCTCGACGCCGCTTGGCTCAACCCGTCCAGCATCGCCTGCTGACCGGTGGACAGGTTGAAGGGGCTTTCACCCTTCTTCGGAGCCTTGACGACCGTGTCGTAATCCTGGGTGTACTTGCCCATGCTGAGCTGAATGGCGTAGTTCTTGGCTTCCTTGGCGGACTGCCCCTTCTCACGCGTCAGGCGCAGGGTGTAGTCGCCACGGTCGAGTTCGTACTCGCCCTGCATCATGCCCTTGAAGGCGTCGTAATTCTTGCCGGCGTTCTTGTCGCTGTCGGCCACGACCGTGCCGAACTTGGACATCACCTGGAGGCGCAGACCCTCGTCGCCGACCTGCCCCAGCGTCACCGCACCCTTCGTGGTCACGCGGAACTTATAGAAATCGACGGGATCGTCGGCGCCCAGCGCACCGACCACGTTCAAGCGGGTCATGTTCTTGGCGAGAACGCCCATGTCCGTGGCAAAGCCGGGGGTGTTGACGGAAGACTTGCGGACGTCCTTGCGGAATTCCTGCACGTCCGCGCTGGCGGCGGCTTCGGCCTCCCGCTGCGCTTTCATGCGCTCGACGGCCGCGGACACGGACTTGTTGAGGTCCGAGACCATCTGGTTGACGCCGGCCATTCCGTCAGACATGGCTCACCCTCCCATCAGGCACGCCCCCGCACCGGGAAACGCGAATGGATCTTTAGACCCCTCACATTACCGCAAAGCACGTAAAGTTGCGAATTGTTTTTCGCCGAAATTTCAGATAGGGAAACGAGAGAGTTGTCCGGCCATCCTTTTCAGCACGCCAGGGATGTCTTCTCCGCCGTGGGGCTGGAACAGGCGCTGCGCCGGGAACCAGGGGCGCACCGCGCTGCCGAGCTGTGTCCAGTCGCGCCTGCCGAAGCGCCAGACCGGTACGCCAAGCGCCGCCGCCAGTTCCCCCACCGCCGTGGCGGGCGATATCACCAGATCCAGGTTCGCCATCAACGCCGCCGTCCCTTCGACATCGTCCGTCAGGTCGAGGTCGCCCCAGCGGTGGATGGCGACGCCGAACCGAGCCTCCGCCGCGCACCGCTCGGCTTCGCACGCGCCGTACTGGAGAGTGACGAAGACGACGCCCGGCACGGCGAACAGCGCGCCCCACTGGTCGAGCCGGCTGTAGGCGGCACGGCGCGATTCGGTCATCAGCGCGCTGCGCCAGGCGATCCCCACGCGCAGGCCGGGGCCGAGCGTGGCGACGCGGTCACGCCAAAGCGCCACCCGCGCCGGGTCGGGAACCAGCCAGCCACCGGTGAGACTGGTGAAGGCGGACAGATCACGGCGGAAGACCCGTGCCAGGGAACCGATCGGCGTGTGCAGGTCGCAGTCGGGCACGGCTTCGGCATCGGACCGCGGGGCACGGACCAGAGCGGCGGGAAAGGAGCGGGCGAACAGCGGCACCAGCCGCCGGTCGGTCTCGATCACCACGGAGCGGGCGCGGGCGATGGCCTCCGCGCAGAGGGAGGAGAAGAGAATGGCGTCGCCCATCCCCTGCTCGCCCCAGATCAGCAGGCGCTTTCCCGTCAAGTCCTCGCCGCGCCACGCGGGCAGCCGCGGCTGGCGCGCCCCGCCCGCCTGACCGGACGCAAAGCGCCAGCCATAGCCGGCCCAGCCCTCGACCAACTCGCCGCGCTCCAAACGCAGCAGGCCGCGGTTGAACTGCGCCAGCGCCAGATCGGGCGCCACGCACAGCGCCCGCCCGTACAGACGCTCCGCCCACGCCCCGTCGCCCAGCCGCTGCACCGCCAGACCGAGATTGCAGAGCGCCGCGGCATAGCCGGGGTCGAGCGCCAGGGCGCGGCGGAACCAGCGGGCCGCCTCCGCGTGGTGGAGCCGCGCCTGCAGCGCATGACCGAAGTTGTTGTTGGCCTGCGGCTCGTCCGGCGTCAGCCGCAGGGCGCGGCGGTGCGCCCGCTCGGCCTCGTCCAGCCGCTCGGCGTCGCGCAGCCCGCCGCCGAGGTTGGACAGCCCCTCCGGCAGAGCCGGGTCGAGCAGGACGGCGCGCCGCCACGCCGCCAGGGCGGCGGCAGCGCGGCCTTGCCGGCTCAGCGCGTTGGCCAGATTGTTCCAGAACGTCGCCCGGTCGGAGCGGCGGGCCAGAGCGGCGTGGTGGCAGGATTCAGCCTCGGCGAAACGGCCCTGCCCGGCGCGCAGCGTGCCCAGGCTGTCGGCCGCGTCCACGAGCCGGGGGTCAAGGGCGAAGGCCGCCTCGAAGCATGTGGCGGCCCCGTCGATCTGTCCGAGATCGCGCAGCACCAGCCCGAAGCCGTAGAGCAGCGCCGGGTTGCGGCGATCCAGCCGCAAGGCGTCGGTGTAGGCGGTCACCGCCTCGGCCAGCCGTCCCTGCGCGTGATGGCGGGCGGCCGACGCCGTCAGGGTAGACAGGTCGTCGCGGGAAGGGGCGTCGGGACTCATCCCGGCAGAGTGGCCCGCGGGACCAGGGCGGCGCAAGCGCCGTCCGGCCCCGCGGCTGCGGTTGCTCAGTCCTCGCCGTCCTGCAGCGCCGGGGGACGCGGGGCGGCGTTGACCGGGGCGGCGAGCTGGGCGTCGACCACCGCCACCGCCGTCATGTTGACCAGACCGCGCGTGGTCACCGACGGAGTGACGATGTGCACGGGGCGCGCAGCACCCAGCAGCATCGGCCCGACATTCTGCGCGTCGGCCATGATCTTCAGCATGTTGAAGGCGATGTTGGCGGCGTCAAGGGTCGGCATGACCAGCAGGTTCGCCTCGCCCTTCAGGCGGCTGTCGGGCAGAACGCCCTTGCGCAGCACCTCCGACAGGGCGGCGTCGGCGTGCATCTCGCCGTCCACCTCCAGGTCGGGCATCTCCTCGGCGATGAGCTGGTAGGCCAGACGCATCTTGCGGGCCGACGGGGTGTCGGCGCTGCCGAAGTTGGAGTGCGAGAGCAGCGCCACCTTCGGCTCGATGCCGAAGCGCTTCACCTCCTCCGCCGCCAGCCGGGCGATCTCGGCCACCTGCTCGGCGGTCGGGTCGGGGTTGACGTAGGTGTCGCAGATGAAGTGCGTGCCCTTCTGCGAGATCAGCCCGTTCATGGCGCCGGCGACCTTCACGCCCTTGCGCAGGCCGATCACCCCCATCACGTGGTTGAAGTGGTCGCCGTAGCGGCCCGAGGTGCCGCAGACCATGCCGTCGGCTTCGCCCCGGCGGACCATCAGCGCGCCGAAGACGGTCGGCTGGCTGCGCACGATGTTCAGCGCGTTGGCCGGCGACACACCGCGGCGGCCCATCAGCTGCCGGTAGACCTCGGCGTAGTTGTGGCAGCGCAGGTCACGGGCGGCCTCGATCACCTCGACATCCTTGCCGATGCGGATGCGCAGGCCCATGTCGGCGATCGTCCGCTCGATGACGTCGGCGCGGCCGAGCAGGACCGGGTGGGCGATGCCGTCGTCCACCACAACCTGGGCGCAGCGCAGCACGCGCGGCTCCTCGCCCTCGGCGTAGACGATCCGCTTGGGGGCAGCCTTCGCCTTGGTGATGACCGGCTTCATGACGAGGCCGGAGCGGAAGACATACTGGCCGAGGCTGTCGCGGTAGGCGCGGAAATCGACGATCGGCCGCGTCGCCACGCCCGACTCCATGGCGGCCTTGGCCACCGCCGAGGACACCTCGATCACCAGACGCGGGTCGAAGGGCTTGGGCAGGATGTAGTCCGGACCGAAGCGCAGGTTCTCGCCGACATAGGCGGCGGCCACCACGTCCGACGGCTCGGCCTGGGCGAGGCTGGCCATGGCGTGGGTGGCGGCGATCTTCATCTCCTCGTTCACCGTCGTGGCGCCGACGTCCAGCGCGCCGCGGAAGATGAAGGGGAAGCAGAGGACGTTGTTGACCTGGTTGGGGAAGTCCGAGCGGCCGGTGGCGATGATGGCGTCGGGGCGGGCCTGCCGGGCGAGGTCCGGCATGATTTCCGGCTCCGGGTTGGCCAGCGCCAGCACCAGCGGCTTGTCGGCCATGCGGACCAGCATTTCCGGCTTCAGCACCTTGGCGCCGGACAGGCCGAGGAAGATGTCCGCCCCGTCGATGACGTCGTTCAGCACGCGGGCGTCGGTGTCCTGCGCGTAGGCGTCCTTGTAGGGGTTCATCTCCTCGTTGCGGCCCTTGTGGACCACGCCGATGCGGTCGACCAGCCAGACGTTCTCGCGCTTGACGCCGAGGCTGAGCATCAGGTCCAGGCAGGCGATGCCCGCGGCCCCGCCGCCGGTGGAGACGACCTTGACGGTGGAGATGTCCTTGCCGACCAGCTTCAGCCCGTTGAGGACGGCCGCACCCACCACGATGGCGGTGCCGTGCTGGTCGTCGTGGAAGACCGGGATCTTCATCCGCTCGCGGCAGCGGCGCTCCACCTCGAAGCAGGCGGGGGCGGCGATGTCCTCCAGGTTGATGGCGCCGAAGGTCGGCTCCAGCCGGACGATGGTGTCGACCAGACCGTCGACGTCCTTCTCGTTCAGCTCCAGGTCGAAGCAGTCGATTCCGGCGAACTTCTTGAAGAGGACGGCCTTGCCCTCCATGACCGGCTTGGCGGCCATGGGGCCGATGTCGCCCAGGCCCAGCACCGCCGTACCGTTTGTGACGACCGCCACGAGGTTGGCGCGGGCCGTCAGCTCCGCGGCCTGGGCCGGGTCGGCGGCGATGGCGCTGGACGCCGCGGCCACGCCCGGCGAGTAGGCCAGCGCGAGGTCGCGCTGGTTCGCCATGGGCTTGGTGGCGACGATCGCCAACTTACCGGGCTTTGGATTCCGGTGGTACTCAAGCGCCATCGCGTCGAAGTCGCCGGACATACGTCCTCTCCCCTTTTAACTTGATTTCAGTTAATTTGCCGAACGACGAACTGTTTCCCCTCCGGCTTATACCCGAATTGCCCGGGCACCGGAATGGGAAAGGGGCAGCCCGCGGCGGACCGCCCCTTCCTTTTCACGCCTCAGGACCAGAGGCCGGACCCGCGTCAGATGCGGGCCAGGGCCGGTTCCTTGAAGTGCTCCTGGTACTCGGCGACCGCCTTGCCCTCGTCGAACTCGCCTTCCATCTTGGCAACCACGATGGTGGCGACACCGTTGCCGATCAGGTTGGTGATGGCGCGGGCTTCCGACATGAAGCGGTCGACGCCCAGCAGCAGCGCCAGCCCCTCGATCGGCAGGTGGCCGGTGGCCGACAGGGTGGCCGCCAGAGTCACGAAGCCGCCGCCGGTGACCGCCGCCGCACCCTTGGAGGTCAGCATCAGCAAGCCGAGGATGGTGAGCTGCTGCCAGATCGTCAGGTCGATGTTGAAGGCCTGGGCGATGAAGATCGCGGCCATCGACAGGTAGATCGAGGTGCCGTCGAGGTTGAACGAGTAGCCGGTCGGGATGACGAGGCCGACGACGTGCTTGGAGCAGCCGAACTTCTGCATCTTCTCCATCATGCGCGGCAGCACGGACTCCGACGAGGAGGTGCCGAGCACGATCAGCAGCTCGTCCTTGATGTAGCGCAGGAAGGTCAGGAGGCTGAAGTTGTACAGGCGGGCGATGCTGCCCAGCACGCCGAAGACGAACAGCGCCATCGTGATGTAGACCGCCGCCATGAGCTGGCCGAGCGAGGTCAGCGACGACACGCCGTACTTGCCGATGGTGAAGGACATCGCACCGAAGGCGCCCAGCGGGGCGACGCGCATCAGGATGCCGATCACGCCGAACAGGGCGTGCGACACCTTCTCGAACATGTCCTCGACCACCTTGCCCTTCTGGCCCATGGCGGACAGCGCGACGCCGAAGATCACCGCGAAGAACAGGATCTGCAGCATGTCGCCCTTGACGAAGGCGCCGATGACGTTGTCCGGGACGATGTTGACCAGGAAGTCGATGGTCGTGTGGTTCTGCGCCTCGGTCGCGTATTTGGCGACGGCGTCGGCCTTCAGCGAGCCGGCCTGGATGTTCATCCCGGCACCCGGCTTCACCAGGTTGACGACCAGCAGGCCGAGACCCAGGGCGAAGGTGGTGACGATCTCGAAATACAGGATCGCCTTGCCGCCGACCTTGCCGACCTTCTTCATGTCGCCGATCGAGGAGATGCCGGTGACCACGGTCAGGAAGACGATCGGGCCGATGACCATCTTGATCATCTTGATGAAGACATCGCCCAGAGGCTTCATCTGCACCGCAAGAGCCGGATAGAAATGGCCAAGCAGAATGCCGATGGTGATCGCGGTCAGAACCTGGACGGTCAGGTTCGTGTAGAATGGCTTTTTCTGGGGTTGCCCTTGGGCGTGCATGATCGTCTCCTCGTGGCGTTCCTGAAATGGGCTGCCGCTCTTGTATCGCGGTCGGCGGCCGGCCCGTCATGCCCTTGTCAAAGCAAGCGGTGTGCCAAGATTAAAAGCGAGGAATCGCAGCGCTCTGACGGAGCGCGTGGGTCAGAATCCGCACGACAGGGGCGGAATCCGTGTGCGAAAATCCGCACACCGCCCCCTCCGCACGATCTCTTGTTGCGGTGCAGCATGGATTGAGGACCGTTGGTTAGGATCGCCCCCGCCCGCCGGACATTTTCGCAAAGCCGCGACTGGGTCGCCCGGCGGCTGCCCGTCCTGTTCGCCCGTCCGCGGCGGGTGATGCTGGCCGTTCTGGTCGTCGGCATGCCGCTGGCCGCGGCGGTGGCGGCGGGCTTGGCGGCGGACAACGCCGGCGAATCCCTGCGCGAACAGGGATCGGCGCAGCTGTCGCTGTATGAATCCAACCTGCGCACCGAGCTGGAGCGCCACGCCGCCGTGCCGATGGTCCTCGCCCGCGACCAGGAAGTCGCTGACCTGCTGCGCGATCCCAGCCCGGAGCGGGTGGACCGCCTGAACCGCAAGCTGGAGGCCATCGCGGCGGCACTGAAGGCGTCCGCCCTCTATGTGATGAACGGGGCGGGCACCACTGTGGCGGCCAGCAACTGGAACGCCTCGCCCAGCTTCGTAGGGCAGAATTTCAGCTACCGCCCCTATTTCCAGTCGGCCATGGAGCGGGGGGAGGGGCATCATTTCGCGCTCGGCACCACCTCGCTCGTCCCCGGCTACTACACGGCGCAGCGGGTGGTGGCGGAAAACCGCACAGATGGGCGGGCAGGCGACCGGGGGGCCGGCGTCGTGGTCCTGAAAGTCGGATTCCAGGAGCTGGAGCGGGCCTGGTCGCACGGCCGGGAGAAGGTTCTGGTCTCGGACCGCGACGGCGTCGTCTTCATCACCAACGTCGAGGTCTGGCGCTACAACGCCCTGCCCCGCCGCCTGCCGGTCACGCTGCCCGCGGCGGCGGTCCCCACGAGCGAGGAAATCCCCACCCTGCCCTGGGCCTTCGGCGGGGCGTCCGACCGCATCACCCTGCGGGAAGGCAACGCGGAGCGGCGTTACCTCCTGCAATCGGCCGCGCTGCCCGGCGGCGATTGGACCATTCACGCCCTGACCAGCCTCGCCCCGGTCGCCACCCGCGCCCAGCAGGCCGGCCTGCTCGCCGCCGCGGCGGTGGCGCTGGCCGCCCTGACCGGCCACGCGCTGGCCCAGCGCCGCCTCAACCTCGTGGAGCGGCTGGCCCTCCAGGAAGAGGCGCGGGCCGAGTTGGAGCGCCGCGTCGCCGCCGCCACCGCGGAGCTGCGCGCCACCGAGAACGAGCTGACACAGGCGGCGAAGCTGGCGGCGCTGGGCCAGATGTCGGCGGCCATGGCCCACGAGATCAACCAGCCGCTGGCCGCCATCCGCAGCTTTGCCGACAACGCGGTGGTGCTGCTGGAGCGCGGACGCCCGGACGCGGTGCGAGACAATCTGGCGGAGATCGCCGACCTGACCGACCGCATGGCCGCCATCACCCGCAGCCTGAAGGGCTTCGCCCGGCGCGCCTCGGGCACGCTGGGCGCGGTGTCCGCCGCCGCCGCCGTCGGGCAGGCGCTGGCCCTGCTGGAGGCCCGGCTGCGCCGCGATTCCGTGACGGTGGACACCGACCTGCCCGCCGGCCCCCTGCTGGTCACCGGCGAGGACGTGCGGTTGCAGCAGGTGCTGGTCAACCTGATCGGCAACGCCGCCGACGCCATGCGCGCCTCGCCCCGCCGCCATGTCCGCATCGCCCTGGCCGCGGAGGGGGAGGAGGCGGTGCTGACCGTCCGCGACAGCGGCCCCGGCATCGCCGAAGCCGACCTGCCGCGCATCTTCGTGCCCTTCTTCACGACCAAGGAGGCGGGCGACGGGCTCGGCCTCGGCCTGTCGATCAGCCACGGCATCGTCGAGGATTTCGGCGGCAGCCTGACCGCCGCCAACCACCCGGAGGGCGGCGCCCTCTTCACCATCCGCCTCAAGCGCAGGGATACCCAGACATGACGACCGGCAGCATCGCCCCGGGCGGCTCCGTCCTCTTCGTGGACGACGAACGGTCCGTCCGCCTCGCCGGGCAGCAGGCGCTGGAGCTGGCCGGCTTCGACGTCACCGCCTGCGACGGGGCGGAGCGCGCGCTGCGCCATCTCGGCCGCGACTGGCCGGGCGCCCTGGTCACCGACGTTCGCATGCCGCAGATCGACGGGCTGGAGCTGATGGAACGCGCCCTGGCGCTGGACCCCGAGCTGCCGGTCATCCTGATCACCGGTCACGGCGACGTGCCGATGGCGGTGGAGGCGATGCGGCGCGGCGCCTACGACTTCCTGGAAAAGCCCTTCCCCTCCGACCGGCTGGTCGAGGTGACGCGGCGCGCGGTGGAGAAGCGCCGCCTGGTGTTGGAGAACCGGCGCCTGCGCGACCAGCTGGCCGGGCTGCCCGCCGGGGAGGCCTCGCCCATCGTCGGGCGGACGCCGGGGATCGAGCGGCTGCGCGGCGCCATCGCCGCGGTGGCCGACACGGACGCCGACGTGCTGGTGCTGGGTGAGACCGGCACCGGCAAGGAGATGGTCGCCCGCGCCCTCCACGCCGGCAGCAACCGGCGCAAGCACCCCTTCGTCGCCCTGAACTGCGGCGCCATGCCCGAGGCGATCTTCGAGAGCGAGCTGTTCGGGCACGAGGCCGGGGCCTTCACCGGGGCCGGCAAGCGCCGCGTCGGGCGCATCGAGCACGCCAGCGGCGGCACCCTGTTCCTCGACGAGATCGAGAGCATGCCGCTGTCGCTCCAGGTCAAGCTGCTGCGCGTGATCCAGGAGCGGGTGGTGGAGCCGCTCGGCTCGAACGAGCTGATTCCGGTGGACCTGCGCGTCGTCGCCGCGACCAAGGTGGACCTGCGCAGGGCGGCCAGCGAGGGCAAGTTCCGCGAGGACCTCTATTACCGGCTCAACGTCGTCGTGGTGACCATCCCGCCGCTGCGCGACCGCCGCGACGACATCCCCCTGCTGTTCCAGCATTTCGTCGTCCAGGCCGCCGCCCGCTACAACCGCGAGCCCCGCGCGCCGAGCCCGGCGCAGGTGCAGCGGCTGGCGGCCCACGACTGGCCCGGCAACGTGCGCGAGCTGCGCAACGCCGCCGACCGCTTTGTCCTGGGGCTGGACGACACGCTGTCGGCGATGGGCGCCACCACCCCGCCGATGGCGGCGGGCCGCAGCGGCCTGTCGCTGGCGGAGCAGGTGGACCTGTTCGAGAAGAGCCTGATCGAAAGCGAGCTGGCGCGTGCCAAGGGCAGCGTGAAGGCCGCCATCGAGGCGCTGAACATTCCGCGCAAGACCTTCTACGACAAGCTGAAGCGCTACGGCCTCAGCCGCGAGGACTTCGTGGAGTGACCTGTCTTCCGACGGTGGACGGCGGGTCCGCGATGGGCGAAAAGACCCGTTGACCCCCACCGCTCCACCGCCCGCCCCTCACACCGGAGGCCCGCCCTGGCAACCATCGCCGAAGCCCTTGCCGCCGCGCTCGACCACCACATGAACGGGCGGTCGGCGGAGGCGGAGATCCTGTACGGGCGCATCCTGGAGGCCGCCCCCGAGCAGGCCGACGCCCGCCATCTGCTGGGCGTGCTGTGCGGGCAGACCGGGCGCGTGGAACAGGCCGCGGCGCTGATCGGCGAGGCCATGGCGCTGCGCCCCGACGCGGCGGATTATCCCGCCAACCTCGCCAACATCCTCGACGCCGCGGGGCAACCGGAGCGGGCTGCCGCCGCCCATCGCCGCGCCCTGTCGCTGTCCCCCGACACGGCGGAGGGCTGGTACCGCTTCGGCAACGCCCTGCCCCACGGCGGCACCCATTTGCGCGAAGCGGCGGTCACGGCGCTGGAGCGCGCGGTGCGGCTGGTGCCCGGCGACCATCGCGCCGCGGGACGCGCCGCCCTGCTGCTGCAGATCATGGCGCGGCCCCACCGGGACGCCGGGCAGCGTGCGGAGGCATCGGCGCTTCTGGAGCGGGCGGCGGGGCTGCTGCCTGAGGATGCGGGCATCCGCTTCGACCGCGCGGCGGCGCTCTACGCGCTGGGCGACCGGGCCGGAGCGATGCGGGAGTTCCGCCACACGCTGGTGCTCGCCCCCGGCCATGCCGACGCTTGGAGCAACCTCGGCCTGCTGCTCGACGAGACCGGGCATTCTTATGACGGCGCCATGGCGTCTCTGCGGGCCCTGGCGTTGCGGCCGGATTTTGTGGGAAGCTGGGTCAACCTGTCCGCCGCCTGGAACACCCTGGGCCTTCATGGTCGGGCGGTCACCGCGGCGCACCGCGCCTCCGCCCTGCATCCCGGCCACGCGGGCGCCATCGGCAACCTCGCCGGGGCGCTGGGGGCGATGGGCGAGGTCGAACCGCCATCGAAGCTGTTGCGCCGCGCGGTGATTCTGTGCCCGGACGATCGGGATATCGCCAGCCGCCACCTCTATTCGCTTCTCTTCCTGAGCCGTCAGGACAGCGCCGATCTGCTGGCGGAATCGCGCCGCTGGGCCGCGAGATTCGCGCCGCCGCGGCCATTGCCGCCCCCCGCCAACCATCCGGCCCCGGACCGCCGGCTGCGCGTCGCATTCTTGTCGGGCGATTTCCGCAACCACGCCTTTTCCTTTTATCTGGAGCCGCTGTTCCGGGCCTTCGACCGCTCGGCGATCGAATTGGCGCTGTACTCGACCACCACCGCGCCGGACACCAAGACACAGCGCTTCCGCGGAATTGCGGATCTGTGGCGGGACGTGGCGAGCCTGAGCGATGACGAACTGGCGGATACCATCCGGCGGGACGGGGTGGACGTTCTGGTCGATCTGGCCGCACACACCATGGGAAACCGGCTGCCCGTCTTCGCCCGGCGGCCTGCTCCGGTTCAGGCGACCAACGCGGTCAACGTCGTCACCACCGGCATCGGCCATTTCGACGCCTGCATCACCGATGCCCTGCTTTGTCCACCGGGGACGGAAACGCAGTATGCGGAACCGCTCTTGCGGCTGCCTCAAATCTCCTGGGCCTATCAGGGTCCACCGGAGGCGCCGGAGGTCGGCCCTCTGCCGGCGCTGCGCAATGGGTTCGTCACCTTCGGATCCTTCAACAATCTCAACAAGCTGACCGACGAGACGGTGGCCCTGTGGGCACGCGTTCTGAACGCCGTTCCGGACTCCCGTCTTGTGCTGAAATACATGTCGATGCGGGATTCCTCGACCTGCTCCCGCCTGCGCGACCGTTTCGGGGCGTACGGAGTGGCCGACCGGCTGGAATTGCGCCAGCCCCCCACGGGACTGCGGGCGAATTTCGACGATTACAACGACTTGGACATCGCGCTGGACCCCTTCCCCTTCAACGGGCACACGACGACCTGCGAAGCGTTGTGGATGGGCGTACCGGTCCTGACCATGGCAAGCCGTCCCGGCGATTTGGGAGTCGCAAGGGTCGGCGAGGCCATGTTGACCAGCGCAGGGTTGCCGGATCTGATCGCCCGCAATGCCGATGCCTATGCCACCCGCGCTTTGGAGCTGGCCTCCGATCTCGACGCGCTCGCCACCTTGCGCTCGGGGCTGCGGGGCCGTGTCGCGGCGTCTCCGCTCGGCGACGTCGAGGGGCAGGCCCGCGCCTATGAGAACGCGTTCCGGACCCTCTGGAGGCGCTGGTGCGCCGCGCCCCGGTGAGGCAGCGTCACTCCGCGGCCAGCGCGTGGGCAAAGGTCTCCACCCCCTGAAGACCGGCGTCGGTCAAACCGTAGGTGCCCTTGGCGATCCGTTCGAACCAACCGTAGACGTTGCGCTGGAGAATGGCCGCAGCGTCCTTCGGCGCCCCGGCGGCGCGCAACGCCTTCAGGGACAGCGGCCCGGCGACCAGCAGCCGGGCGCAGCGCAGCGCGTCCTGGCGGTAGGCGGTGACGATGGGCACGCGGGTGGAGCCGCCGCGGTTGGGATCGCCCCGGCGCCGCGCGTGCTCGCCCAGCAGGCGGGCGGTGCGCGTCCTGTCCTTGCGCGGGCTGTAGGGAACGGGGTCGAGCAGAACCTCCACCTCATGCCCCGCCGCCCGGCCGGTGTCGACGATCAGCAGCCCGACGCCCAGCCGCCGGCACAGCTTGCGCACCCCGCTGTCGTGGGGCGACGCGCCGCTGGCCTTGCGCCCCGGCTGCGGCACGGCGAGATAGACGGTGTCGGTCAGGGCGAGCCGGTCCACCCCCTGAAGCAGCAGGTCCAGGGTGAAGCGCTTCTTCAACTCGACGATCAACGGCGGCTCGGCCCCACGCACCGCGACGAGGTCGCAGCCAAGTATCTCGGCCTTCACGTCGTAACCCTGGGCTTCGAGGAAGGCTTTGACGGGGGCGTAGAGGTCGGTTTCAGCGGTGATGGGCAAGGGAGGTGGAGCACGTTCTGGAGGGAACCCCCACCCTAACC
>NZ_WHOR01000138.1:0-14865 GCF_013340925.1 Azospirillum formosense | reverse complement strand
GCCCTGGCCGAGGCCGTGCCGACGCTGATTCGCCCCGAACGGCTTGAAGGGACCGCCGAGCGGACCGCCGTGGCCGGCGTGCCGGACGACCTTGCCTACATCATCTACACCTCCGGCACGACCGGGCATCCGAAGGGCGTCGCGGTCCGGCACGACGGATTCATCAACGCCGCGCTGGCGACCGGGGAGACGATCGGGCTTCTGGCGGACGACCGTATGGCGCTGGCCGCGACGCCGGGCTTCGACGCCTCGCTGTGGGAACTCGGGTTGGCGCTGCTGCATGGCATGGCGCTGGTTCCCGTGCCGCCGGACCTGCGCGACGATCCATGGGCGCTGAAGGACTCCTATGAGGCGTTGGGGGTCACCGTAGCCTTCCACGCTCCCTCCTACCTGCGGATCAGCCAGGAGAAGCCGTTCCGCGGCCTGCGCATCCTGCTGACCGGCGGGGAGGCGCCGAACGCCGACGATGCCCGCCACCACGCGGCCGATCTGGCCTTCTGGAACGCCTATGGTCCCACCGAGGCGAGCATCGTCGCCTCCATGGGCCGCATCCTGCCGGACAGCGGGCGCGGCCGGCCGGTGCCCGCCGGGCGCCCGCTGCCCAATTGCCGGGTCACGCTGCGCCGTCCGGACGGCACGCCGGTTCCGCCGGGCCTGCCGGGGGAGCTGTGGCTGGGCGGGATTGGCCTTGCCCGAGGCTATCTCAACAACCCGGAACTGACCGCCCGCGCCTTCGTCGAGACGGCGGAAGGCCGATTCTACCGCACCGGCGACCTCGGACGCTGGTCGGCGGAGGGACAACTGATCCTGTGCGGCCGCATCGACCACCAGGTGAAGCTGCACGGCCAGCGCGTCGAGCTTGCCGAGATCGAGCAGGATCTGTTGGCCCACCCCGCCGCAGCACAGGCCGTCGTCCTGGTGGACGCTGTGGCGGAGGGCACCAAGGCCCTGCGCGCCTTCGTCCGCGCCAAGGATGGCGCCCCCCTGCCCGACGAGGAGGCGTGGCGTGCCTTCCTGGCCGACCGTCTGCCCGCCTTCATGGTGCCGGCCAGCGTGACGGAGTTGGACAGTGTCCCCCTGACGCCGGCGGGCAAGATCGACCGCGAAGCCCTGCTCCGCCTCGCCCATTCCCATGGCCACGCCGCCACGGCGGAGCGGCAGGCGCCGCGGGATGGACTGGAACAGCGCATCGCCGCCCTGTGGGGCGGTCTTCTGGGAGAGGAGATCGCGCGCGGCGACAACTTCTTCGCGCTCGGCGGCAACAGCCTGCTCGCGGTGTCCATTGCTCACCGGCTGTCGCAGGAGCTGGGCATCGCCGTCCCGGCGCGCGCATTGTTCGCCGCTCCGACCCTGGCCGGATTCGCCCGCAAGGTGGCGGAATTGCGCGACACGGAAGCGCCGCAGGCCGACGCGGACGACTCTGACCTCGCCACCGAAGGGGAGCGCGAGTTTTGGGTGGCCGAGGCGGCGGGGCTGGACACCCGGCCCTTCATCATCCCGGTGATCCGCGCCGTGGAGGGGGAGTTGCCGGACGCGGCCCGCTGGTCGGACGCCTGGACGTCACTCGCCGAGCGGCACGAGGCGCTGCGCACGAGCTTTGCGGAGGATGCCGAAGGGCGCCTGCGCCGCCGCGTCGCCCCGACAATCGGCTCTGTTCTGGACCTGTCGCGTCAACCCGACCGCGCCGCGGCTCTGGCCCACATCCGCACCCTTCAAGGGCAGCCCTTCACCATGGCGACCGCGCCGCTGTGGCGCGCCGGGCTGGTGACGCTGGCGGACGGCGATGCGCCGCTGTTCTGGATGGCGCTGCACCATTCCATCGGCGACGGACGCTCGGTCGGCATCCTGCTGGAGGAGCTGACCGCGTTGCTGGCAGGCGAGTCCCTGTCTTCTCCGCCTGCCCGCTACGCCACCATGGCCGCCCGCGAGCGGCGTTATCTGGACGGCCCGGACCGCGCGACGGACGAGGCCCATTGGCGGGATCTGCTGTCCGCTCTGCCCGCCGAGGCGTTTGACGACTGGCCGCTCGACACGCCGCGCGCCGCTGGGGCCACTCCCGGCAGCCACCGTTTCGAGTTGCGGTTGGACCCGGCCACCGCCGCAGGGCTGAAGGCCGTTGCCCGTCGGCACGAGGCCAGCCTGCACGCCGTCCTGCTGACCCTGCTGGCGCGCGAGGCTCGGCGGCGCACCGGGCGCGGCGCCTTCACCATCGGCACCACCGGCGACATTCGGGAAACCGCCGAGGATGCGCGGGTCGTCGGCTACGGCGTGACCATGTTGCCGCTGGCCCTCCGCCCCGCCGCCGACACCCCCTTCGGGGCGGAGCTGCGCGCCGCCCAGGCGGCCCTGACCGGAGCGCTGCTGCACGCCCGCCTGCCCTTCGCGCGGATCTGCCATGGCTTCTGGGCGGATCGCCCGCAGCAGCGCGACCCGGCGCGCTACCCGCTGTTCGACATCGCGGTGACGGAAAACCCGCAAGCCGGCCCCGCCGCTGGCGCGCTGCGTTTCGTCCGCCCCGATGGCGAAGGGCTGGCCTATGAACGCACCGGCCATTCGCCGGGCCAGGACATGGTGCTGATCCATGAAGGGCTGGCCGACGGCGGGCTGCTGCTGCAATGGCACGTCAACGCGGCACTCTACGCCAAGGACACGGCCGAGCGCTGGTTCAAGGCGCTGGCCGGCTGGGCGCGCTGGCTGGGGGACGACGACGCCCGCGCCGACATCACGCCGCCCGCCCTTCTGCCGGAGGAGGAAGCCACCCTCGCCGCGTGGGAGCACGGCCCGGCGGTGGAACGCCCGTCGCTGCCCTTCCACGCGCTGTTCGAGCGGCTGATCGACCGGCCCGGCACCGGCCAGGGCGGACGCCCGGCGGTCATCGCCGCCGACCGCGTTCTGACCTACCGCGCCGTGGAGGCCGAAGCCAACGCCATCGCCCACGCCCTGCGGGAGCGCGGGGCGGAGCGCGGCACCGTGGTCGGCGTGCTGACCGGCCGCTCGCCCAACCTGCCCGCCGCCCTGCTCGGCGTGTGGAAGGCCGGAGCGGTCCATCTGCCGCTCGCCGCCGACCTGCCGGCGGAGCGGCTGGCCTTCATGGCCGGGGACGCCGGGGCGGCCCTGCTGCTGGCGCTGGACGGCGTCGCTGTGCCCGACGCGCTGTCCGCCCTGCCGCTTCTGCGTCCGGAGAATCTCTCCGCCGATTTCCGCACGGCGCACGCCCACCGGCGGCAAGCCGCGACGGGGCCGGAGGACACCGCCTACATCCTCTACACCTCCGGCTCCACCGGTCGGCCCAAGGGCACGCCGGTCGGCCACGGTGCCTATGTGAACATGGTGCTGGGCGCCGTGGAAACCTTCGGCCTGACCGCCGAGGACCGGACGCTGATGTTCGCCTCGCCGTCCTTCGACGTGTCGCTGTCGGACATCGGCGTGCCGCTGGCCGCCGGGGCGGCGCTCTGCGCCGTTCCCTATGAGGTGCTGAGCGCGCCGGCCCGCTTGATCGCTTTCCTGGCGGAGCGGCGGGTGACCGTCGCCGACCTCACCCCGACCTATCTGCGCCTGTTCGACGGGGCGGAACTGCCGTCGCTGCGCATCCTGGTGACCGGGGGCGAGGCGCCCTTGGCGGCGGACGTCCGCGCCTACGCCGGGCGGCTGCGCTACTACAACGCCTACGGCCCGACCGAGAACACCATCACCAGCGCCATGGGGCTGCTGGGCGCGGAGGACCGGGGCTTCCTGCCCGTAGGCCGCCCGCTGCCCAACACGTCGGTCCACATCCGCGACGCGGCGGGCCGCCCGGTGCCGCCGGGGGCGGTGGGGGAGATATGGCTGGGAGGCGCCAACCTCGCCCGCGGCTACCTGAACCGCCCCGAGCAGGAGGCGGCGGCCTTCGTCGGGACGGGACGCGGGCGGCTCTACCGCTCCGGCGACCTCGGGCGCTGGCGCGCCGACGGCGAGCTGGAGGTGCTGGGCCGCGTCGACGATCAGGTGAAGCTGAACGGCATCCGCATCGAACTTGGCGAGATCGAGCAGGCGCTGGGGAGCCACCCCGACGTCGCGCAGGCCGTGGCCCTGGTGCAGGGCAAGGCCGGCGCCGCGCAGAGCCTGTGGGCCTTCGTCCGCCCCGTCCCCGGCAAACCGGCGCCGGCCGAGGAGTCCTGGCGCGGCTGGCTGGCCGACCGGCTGCCCGCGGTGATGATCCCGGCCGGGCTGATCGCGGTGGAGACGGTGCCGGTCACGGCGTCCGGCAAGGTGGACCGCGCGGCGCTGCAAGGTCTGATCGCCGGCCACGCCCCGCAAGGCGCGCAGGTCCCGCCGCAAGGCCGGCTTGAGGAGACCGTCGCCCGCGTCTGGGCGGAGCGGCTGGACCGCGGCCCGGTCTGGCGCGACGACAATTTCTTCGCGCTCGGCGGCCACAGCCTGCTCGCCATCGCCGTCGCCCACGCGCTGGAAACGGAGCTGGGGCGCCCGGTTTCCGCCCGCGACCTGTTCACCGAACCGACCCTGCGCGGCTTCGCCGCCCGCCTCGCCGCCGCCGCCACTCCCGCGGATATCCCATCCGACGCCGAATCCGACCGCGCGACCGAAGGCCAGCGGGAGTTCTGGGTGGCCGAGCAGGCCGGGCTGGACACCCGCGGCTTCAACATCCCCCTGACCCTCGCGGTGGAGGGCGACACCCCGTCCGACGACCGCTGGGAAGCCGCCTGGACCACCCTGACCGAGCGGCACGAGGCGTTGCGCACCGGCTTCCAGGAGGACGAGGGTGGCACGCTCCGCCGGACAGTCCACTCGGCGTCCGCCGGTCTGGAGATTTCGACGGCGCCCGACCGCGCCGCCGCGCTGGACCTCATCCGGGCGCGCCAGACCGAACCCTTCGCCATGGCCGCTCCGCCGCTGTGGCGGGCCGGGCTGGTCCGGGTGGCGGACGGCAGCGGCGCCCTGTTCTGGCTGGCCCTGCACCATTCCATCGGCGACGGCCTGTCGCTCGGCCTGCTGGCCGGCGACTTGGCCGTATTGCTGCGCGGGGTGTCCCCGCCCGGCCGCGCACCCGGCTTCGGCCGGTCCGCCGCCAGGGAGGAAAGCTATCTCACCAGTCAGGCCGCCAAGGCGGACGCGGAGCATTGGCAAAACCTGCTCGCCGGGATCGACCCCTCCGCCTTCGAGGAATGGCCGCTCGACAAACCCCGTCCTCCGGTGCGCAGCGCGGAGACGGCCAAGGGAAGCCATTGCCACCGCGTCCGCCTCGCCCCGGACGTGGCGAAGGCGTTGCGCGCCCTCGCCCGGCGCAACGGCGCCAGCCTGCACGCCCTGATGATGACCATCATGGCGCGCGAGGTGCGCCGCCGCACCGGCCGGGCGGCGTTCCTGATGGGCACCGCCGCCTCCACCCGCGAGACGGCGGAGGAGGCGGGCGTCGTCGGCTACTGCATCAACATGCTGCCGGTCCCCTTCAGCGTGGACCGGAGCGAACCGCTGGAACAAGCGGTCAAGGCCACGCAAAGCCGTCTGGCGGAAGCGCTGCGCCATGGCCGCCATCCCTTCGCCCGCATCCACCAGGAGTTCCGCCGCAGCCAGCCGCAGGCGCATCATCCGGCCCGCCACCCGCTGTTCGATCTGGCGGTGACCGAAAATCCGGCGATGCCCGCCCCGAGCGGGGACGGGCTTCGCTTCGCGGCCATCGATGCCTTCGATGGAAACGGCATCCGGTACGAGCTGCGCCGCAGCGCTCCCACCCAGGACCTCGTCCTGGTGCATGAGGGGCAGGCGGACGGTGGGTTGGTCCTCCAGCTCTACGCCAACGCCGCCCTCTACGAGCGGGAAACCGCACAGGCCTGGACCGCGGCGCTGGCCGGCTGGGCGCGGCGGCTGGCCGATCCCAGGCGGGCGCCGGCCGAACCGCTGCCCGCCCTGCTGCCGGACGAGGAGACACGGCTCGCCGCGTGGGAGCACGGCCCGGCGATGCCGCACCCGGTTCCCTGCTTCCACCACCAGTTCGCCGCGCTGGCGCGCTCGCAGCCGGACCGCCCCGCCCTCATCACCGACGACGGCGCGGTCAGCTACGCCGCGATGAACGCCCGCGCCAACGCGCTGGCCCACGCGCTGCTGGCGCAGGGCGTGCGGACCGGCAATGCGGTCGGAGTCCTGACGGAGCGCTCGCCCGCCCTGCCCGAAGCGGTGCTGGCGATCTGGAAGGCCGGGGCCGCCTATCTGCCGCTGACCCGCGACCTGCCGGCGGACCGGTTGGCTTTCATCGCCCGCGACGCCGCCATCCGCGTGATCGTGGCGCTGGACGGCCACCCCCTGCCCGACGCGCTGGCGCAGGCCGGTTACGCGGTCCTCCGCCCGGAAGCCCTGTCCGAGGAGTTCCGTGCCGCCCACGCCCATGAGCCGGAGGCCGGGGAACGCAGCGGTCCCGGCGATCCCGCCTACATCATCCACACCTCGGGGTCCACCGGGCTGCCGAAGGGGGTCGTGCTGCATCATGGCGGGATGCTGAACCTCGGCCTGTCGATGGCGCGGATGATGGGCGTCCAGCCGGACGAGCGGACGCTTCTCAGCTCCTCCCCCTCCTTCGACGCCTGGATCTCCGATTGCGTGATGACCTGGGCGACGGGCGGCGCGCTGGTTCCGATCCGCCGCGCCGAGATGGACGACACCGCCGGGCTGCGCGCCAGGATGGAGCGGCTGGGCGTCACCTCCGCCACCCTGCCGCCCTCATACCTGCGGCTGTTCGAGCAGGCGGACCTGCCGACCCTGCGCATCCTGATGACGGTGGGCGAGCCGCCCAACGCCGCCGACGCCCTGCACTACGCGGCGCGGCTGCGCTACATCAACGGCTACGGCCCGACCGAGAACACCGCCGCGGCCAGCATCGGCATCCTTTGCCCGGACTCGCCGTGGATGAGCGCCGGGCGCCCGCTGCCCAACACCGCCATCCACATCCTGGATGAGGACGGGGAGCCGGTGCCCCCCGGCGCCATCGGCCATGTCTGGCTGAGCGGCCTGGGGCTGGCCATCGGCTACCTGAACCGGCCCGACCTGACCGCCGCCGCCTTTGTGGAGACGCCGCAGGGCCGCCGCTACCGCACCGGCGACCTCGGCCGCTGGTTGCCCAACGGGGAGCTTCTAGTCCTCGGCCGGTCGGACAGCCAGGTGAAGCTGCGCGGCCAGCGCGTGGAGCTGGGCGAGATCGAGCACCGGCTGGAAGCCCACCCCGGCGTCCAGCAGGCGGTGGCGCTGGTGGACACGCCGCCGGGCGGCACGCAAACGCTGTGGGCCTTCGTCGGCCTCGCGCCCGACGCCGCGGAACCGACGCAGGCCGCCTGGGCCGCCCATATGGCAACGGCGCTGCCCGCCTACATGGTGCCGGCGGCGGTGATCCGGGTGCCGGCGATCCCGGTGACGGTGGCCGGCAAGGTGGACCGCAAGGCCCTGCTGCAGGCGCTGGCCGACCACGCGCCCTCCGAAGGCGCGGCCTCCGGCGCTTACACCCCGCCGCGCAACGCGGTGGAACAGCGCGTGGCCGAGCTGTGGGCGGAGCAGCTTCAGCGGCCCGTTCCGGGGCGCGAGGCCGGCTTCTTCGAGCTGGGCGGCGACAGCCTGCGGGCGATCGCCGTGGTCAACCGCCTGCGCCGCGAATTTGCCTGCAGGATCAACGACCTCTACGAAGCACCGGTGCTGGCGGACTTCGCGCTGCGCCTGCGTCCCCAGCCGGACCATCTGCACCGCGTCATCGCTGCCGTCCGCTCCCATTGGCAGGACTATCAGGCGACCCTGCCCGCCTTCGACGCCGCCCGCGACCGCGCGCTGGCCGAGCAGCAGCGGGCCTACGAGGCGCGCAACACGGCCTACGCCGCCTTCGACGGGACGCAGCGGCGCGACTACGGCGAGGTGCTGCTGACCGGCGCCACCGGCTATCTCGGCGCCTACCTGCTGCGGGAGCTTCTGTCCGACCCGGCGCGGAAGGTGACCGCCCTGGTCCGCGGGGGCGACGACGGGGCCGCCCGCGTCCGGCTCGGCCGTGTGCTGGCCGGCTATTTCGGGGCGGTGAACGGTGCCGCGCTGATCGCCGATCCGCGCCTGACCGTGCGGGCCGGCGACCTGCGCCGCGACGGGCTGGACCTCACCCCCACGGCGCACGGCGCGCTGGCGGAGGGGGTGTGGGCGGTCTTCCACTGCGCCGCCAACGTCAACCATTTCGGCCATTACACGGAGTTCCACGCCGACAACGTCGAGGCGACGCGCCGGCTCCTCGACCTCGCCGCGGCGCGGCGCGGCGATCCGGCGGACTTCCACCTGATCTCCACCCTGTCGGTCACCGGCAAGGCGCCGGAGGACGGCTTCAAACTGGTCACCGAATACGACGCCGTGCCGGAGACGCTCGACGAGAACTACTACGTCCGCAGCAAGCAGGAGGCGGAACGGCTGGTCACGGCGGCGCGCGGCGATCTGCGCAACGCCAGCATCCACCGCGTCGGCAACGTCGTCTTCGCGGCGGAGGGCGGGCCGCTGCAGTTGAACCTGCGGGACAATGCCTTCTTCCGGCAACTGGCGGCCTTCGTGCGTCTGGGGGTGGTGCCCGACGATTCGCACGTCTGGCTGTGCCACGTCGACCTCGTGGCCCGCGCGGTGGCTCTGCTGGCCGGTGCCGCCGGCCTCGCCAACGAGACGCACCATGTGGAGAACCACCGCCGCGACACGTTGGCCGATTTCGTGACCTCGGCGGCGGGGATGGCGGGCGCCGTGCGGGCGGTCGGCTTCGACGCGCTGCTCGACCGGCTGGAACGCGCCATCGGCGAACCGGACATGGACGGCGCGCTGGCCCAGACGCTGGAGGCCTTCGGCCTCTACAGCGGGCGCTCCCCCCAGGCGCGCGGCCGGCGGCAGGAGCTGACCTCCGAACGCACGCAGGGGCTGCTCGGCCGCATGGGCTTCGGCTGGCCGCCGGTTCCCCGCGCCGGGCAGGCCGACATGCTGCGCGCCGCCGCGGACCTCTTCTCCCGATGAACGCCTCCGGAGCCACCATGCTGACCCACGTCCAGGATCTCGGCTTCCGCACCGGGGAGTTCACCGTGGAACCGCTGCCCGATGCCGAGACGGCGCGCGTGCTGGCCGTCCTGGCGGCCCGCCACGGGACGGAGACCGACGCCGCCCTCGTCCCGGACGGGCGGGAGGCTGAGTTGCGCGGCGAACTGGCGGAGGCGGCACCCGGCCTGTCCGCCTTGGCCACGGCGATCCGCGACCGGCTGGAGACCAGCCACAGCGGCGTGCTGATCCGCCGCGCCCATCTCGGCCGCCACGACCTCGACACCCGGCGCCGCCTGCTCTACGCGCTGGCGGTGTGCATCGGCGCGCCGACCGCGACCGACCGGATCGACCGCAAGGTGGTGTGGGACATCAAGCTCCGCCCCGAGCTGGTGCGCGCGGGCAGCGCCTCCACCTTCTCCGAGCACGCCGACGAGGCCGACTTCCACACCGACACCCAGTATTTCCCGAACCCCGAACGCTACATGCTGCTCTATTTCGCCAAGGCGGCGGCCTGCGGCGGCGGGCGGTCGAGCCTGCGCGACGCCCGCTGCGTCCGCGCGGCTCTGGCCGGCAGCGACGAGGGGCGCTGGGCGCTGGACCTGCTGTCGCGAACCGCGCTGCCCTTCCGCATCCCCGCCACCTTCACCCGCACCGGATCGCGCGACGCGGTGGAAGTGACCTTCGCCACCGTCTTCGGCGATCGTCCGCTCATCCGCTTCCGCACCGACACGCTGCGCCGCGGGCTGGCCGCCCGGCCGGAGCATGACACGCCGGACGTCCGCCGCGCCCTCGCCATCCTCCAGGCGGAGTTGGCCGACCCGGACCGGCGGCTGGAGACCTTCATGGAGTCCGACAGCCTGCTGGCGATGAACAACCACGAGGCGCTCCACGGCCGCGGCGCCTTCGCCGACCCGGAGCGCCACGCGCTGCGCATCCGCATCGACGACGGCGCTCCGCAGGATGGCGCCCCGCAGGATCAGGCACGATGAATCTCCTCCGCCTGCTGGGACGGCTGGGACCGGCGCCGCTGCGGCGGCTGGTTCTCTATGCGCTGGGCTCGGCCCTCTTCTCCACGCTGGTGCTGGCCCTGGTCAACCGCGCGGCGGAGGAGATCGCCGCGGAGAAGGCCGATTTCGTCAACGTGCCGCTGGCCGCCGCCTTCGTCGCCAGCGTCCTCCTCTACATGCTCCTGGAAGGCCGCATGGTCGCCCACCTGTCGGCGGACGCGGAGGAGGTGGTGGACAGCCTGCGCATGCGGCTGCTCGACCAGATCCGCCGCGCCGACCTGTGGAAGCTGGAGCGCTTCGGCCAGACCCCGCTGTTCGAAAGCGTGACCCAGAGCAGCCAGCTCATCTCGCAGAACTCGCAGTTTCTGGCGCTGACGGTGCGCTCGGTCCTGCTGAGCGGGACGATCCTGCTCTACATCGCCACCATCTCGCCGGTCGCCTTCCTGCTGATCGGCGGGCTGCTGGGCGCCGGGACGTGGTTCTACATCCGGCTGGGCCGCGCGCTGCAGGAGCGGCAGCGCGCCATGATGGCCGAGGAGGCCGCCCTGTTCGAGGGCGTGTCTGACCTGTTCGACGGCTTCAAGGAGCAGCGGCTGAACAGCGCCCGCAGCCGCGACCTCAACACCGCCTTCGCCACCGTGTCCGGCCGCACCACCACGGCCCGCGGCGCGGTGCATCTGCACACCTGGCAGCAGTTCGTGTTCGGCGAATGCGCCTTCAACCTGATGCTGGGCGTGGTCGTCTTCGTCGTGCCGTCCTACTCCAGCGCCATTTCGGCGGAGCTGGTGAAGATCACCGCCGCCATCTTCTTCATGTCGGCCCCGGTCTTCGGGCTGATGCAGTCGCTGGCGGTGATGAGCGCCGCGGAGGCCGCCGCCGGACGCATGATGGCTCTGGAAGGCCAGCTTTCGGAATTGGCCGAGACTGGGAGCGACGGCCCCGCCCTGCCGGTGCCCGTCAACTTCGGCGAGGTGAGGATGGAGGGGGTGGAGTTCGCCTTCCCCGCCCCGCCGGGGGAAGCGCCCTTCGCGGTCGGCCCCTTCGACCTGACCATCCGGCGCGGCGAGGTGATCTTCGTCACCGGCGGCAACGGGTCGGGCAAATCGACCTTCATCAAGCTGCTGACCGGCCTCTACCACCCGCTGCGCGGGCGGATCACCGTGGACGGCGTGCCCGTCGGGCCGCAGCGCATCGCCGCCTACCGCGAGCTGATGGCGACCGTCTTCGCCGACTTCCACCTGTTCGCCCGGCTCTACGGCCAGAATGCCCTCAACCCTGTGGAGGCCGCCGAGCTGATGCGCTGGATGGAGATGGAGCGGGTGACGGCCCTGGAGGGCGACCGCTTCGGACGGCGCGACCTGTCCGCCGGGCAGCGCAAGCGGCTGGGCCTCGTCGCCGCCATCCTGGAGACGGCGCCGATCCTGATCCTCGACGAATGGGCCGCCGACCAGGACCCGCATTTCCGCTTCAAGTTCTACCTGGAGGTCGTGCCGGAACTGAAGCGGCGCGGCCTGACCATCGTGGCGGTGACCCACGACGACCATTACTTCGACGTCGCCGACCGCCGCCTGCACATGGAGGAGGGCCGCCTGACCGAACTCTCCCATCTGACGGAGGGCGTGGCATGAGGCTAGCCGCCATCGTCCTGCGCGAGCTTCCGGAGAATCTGCGCACGCTCGCCCTGATGAACGTCCTGTCGGCGATCGCCACCGCAGCGCTGCTCTGGCTGGTCGACGCCGCCGCCAAGGACGCCGCCAAGGGCATCGTCAGCCCGCGGCTTCTGGTGATGTACGCCGTCACGGTGACCCTGTTCGGGGTGACTCACAATTACGCGCTGGTCACCGCGTCCCAGGACGCCGAGCGGCTGATCCACAAGATCCGGCTGCGCCTGTTCGATCTGGTGCGCCGCGCCGACCTCGTCACCGTGGACCGCATCGGGCGGGCGTCGCTGCACGGCGTGCTGACCCAGGACACCCAGACGCTGGCCCAGACCCTGCCGCTTCTGGCGATCGGCGGGCAGCAGGCGGTGATGCTGGTCTTCCTGGCGGTCTATCTGGCCTGGCTGTCGCCGCTGGCCTGCGTCATGGCCTTCGCCTTCGCCGGCATCGCCGTGGCGGTGAAGGTCGCGCGGGTGCAGCGCCTGCGCCGCAGCATGGTGGAGGCGGCGGCGGCGGAGTCGCGCGTCTTCGACGGGCTCACCGATCTGCTGCGCGGCTTCAAGGAGGTGCGAATGAACCGCCGCCGCGGCGACGGGCTGATCCGCGACCTCGCCGACGCCTCGTCTCAAGCACGGGCGGTGAACGTCGACATGAAGGAGCAGTGGGGCCGCAACTTCGCGCTGGTCGAGGCGATGTTCTACACGCTGATCGGCATGATGGTCTTCGTCGTGCCGCTGTTCACCACCGGCTATCACGCGGTGGTGGTGGCGGCGACCACGGCGGCCCTGTTCATCGTCGGGCCGGTCAGCACCGTCTCCTTCGTCACCCCGCTGGTCGCCCAGACCGAGATGGCCCTGTCCAACATCGAAGCGATGGAGGAGCGGCTGCGCGCCGCCGCCGGCAGTGCCCCGGACGAGGGCGCCGACCGTCTGCCCGGCCCGCCCGGCACCATCGCGCTCAAGGACGCCACCTTCGCCTATCACGACGATGCGGGCGCGCCGGTCTTCGCGGTCGGGCCGCTGTCGGCGGAGTTCCGGGCGGGGGAGATCACCTTCGTCACCGGCGGCAACGGCTCCGGCAAGTCGACCATGCTGCGCCTGCTGACCGGGCTGATGCCGTTGGGCGGCGGCCAGTTACTCGCCGATGGGGAGCCGGTGCCGGCGGAGCGGATGCAGAGTTACCGCGACATGAACTCGGCGATCTTCTCCGACTACCACCTGTCGCGCCGCCTCTACGGCGTCGCCGACCCCGACCCGGCGCGCGTCCGCGCCCTGCTGGAGCGTCTGGAGATGCAGGACAAGGTGGCGGTCGCGGATGGCGGCTTCAGCACCGTCGCCCTGTCCACCGGCCAGCGCAAGCGCCTCGCCCTCGTGGTCGCGCAGTTGGAGGACAAGCCGGTCATCGTGCTGGACGAATGGGCGGCCGACCAGGACCCGCATTTCCGCCGCGTCTTCTACGAGGAGCTGCTGCCCGAGCTGAAGGCCCTGGGCAAGATCGTCATCTGCGTGACCCACGACGAGCGCTGGTTCGGCCTCGCCGACCGCGTCTATCACATGAACGAGGGCCGCATCGAGGAAGGCCACGGCCACCATCACCTGTTCGCGCTGGAGACGGCGTGATGGCCCTGCCCCTGTCCCCCTGGCTGCACGGTTTCCGGCCGGTTCCGGCGTCGCGCCGCGCCTTGGTCTGCTTCCCCTACGCCGGGGCCGGCGCCGCCGTCTTCCGCGACTGGGCGTTGGACGTCGGGCCGGAGACGGACCTGCTGGCGGTGCGCCTGCCCGGACGGGAGAGCCGCATCGGCGAGCCGCCGCTGCACCGGGTCGAGGAGGCCGTACCCGCCCTCCTGGCGGCGCTGGAGCCGCTGAGAGACCGACCGCTGATCCTGTTCGGCCACTCGCTGGGCGCGGCGCTGGCCTACGCCACCGCCCGCGCCCTGGCGGCGCATGGTCGCCCGCCTGCCCTGCTGGCCGTGTCGGGGCGCCGGGCGCCGCACCGTCCGTCGCGGCGGCCACCCGTCGATGGCCTGGACGATGCGGCCTTCCGCGCCCGCCTCGCCGCGCTGGGCGGCACCCCGCCCGAGGTGCTGGCCTGCGACGACCTGATGGAGTTGATGCTGCCCATGCTGCGGGCCGACTTCGCCATGTCCGACGCCTTCCTCGAACCTGATCCCCCGCCGCTTCCGGTGCCGATCCTGGCCATCGCCGGGGCGGAGGATGCGGAGGCCACGGTGGAGGAGGTCGCCGGGTGGGAACGGTTGGCTGGGGCAGGCTTCACAAGGCGCACGCTTCCCGGCGGCCATTTCTTCCTGCACGAACAGCGCGCTCTGATTGTCCGGCATCTGTTGGGGGAGGGTTCACGAAACACCCACTGAGCATTGATATTCCTTTTGATGGCAAATCCTTTGACGAAAACAACCACATTCGTTAGCCCATATGACGGTGCCGCCGGAAACCACCGGCGGCGTTTTCGGAGCGGGCCGGCCCTGCGGGGCCGACTGTCGCCGCGGACCATCGGATGCGCGGCGTTCATTGCTGATTTTCTCTCGACAACGTCCCTTTTTGGAGCACCACAGCATGGTCAGTGAGAAGGAAACACCGGGCGGCAAGGCGAAGCCGGAAACGGCCGCCGCCCCTGCCTCCACCCCGGCTCCGGAGGCCGTGACGGCCGCCACCGAAACCGCCCCCGAGACTGCCAGCACCTCCGAAGCCGCTCCGGACTCCACGCCCGCCGCTCCGGTCTCCACCGAGGCGCAGGCGGCCGAGATCATCCGCAAGCATGTGCTGCTGTCCGCCGCGGCGGGCGTCATCCCGCTGAACTTCGTGGACACCGCGGCGCTCGCCGTCGTCCAGCTCCGCCTGCTCAAGGAGCTGTCGGAGCTGCACGGCGTCGACTTCCGCGGCGACATCGGCCGCTCCGCGGTCGGCACGCTGTTCGCCACGGTCGCCCCGACCACCCTGGCCGGCGGCCTGCTCGGCTCCATGGCGTTCAACATGGCCCTGCGGTCGGTGCCGGTGATCGGCACGGTGACGCGGCTCGCCACCCAGCCGGCCTTCAACAGCGCCTTCACCTACGCGCTGGGCAAGGTCTTCCAGCAGCACTTCGCGTCGGGCGGCACCTTCCTGACCTTCCAGCCGGAAAAGGTGAAGACCTATTTCCGCGAGAAGTTCGAGGAAGCC
>NZ_WHOR01000137.1:0-14924 GCF_013340925.1 Azospirillum formosense | reverse complement strand
CGGGCGGAAGCGACCGGGGGCGGAAGCGACCGGGGCGGGTTGGTCCGCCCGGGTCGGGCCGGTCCCCGAAACCGCCCGCCCCGAAACCGCCCGCCGCCGGCCGACCGGCCTGCGACGGGTGCGGTTCAAGCCCCCCTGACCATCCGGCGCCAACGGACCGGCCAATGGTTGAAGCAGGTGCTCCATGACTTTCCTCAATCACCTCCACATTCCCACCAAAATGGGAATCCCGGCGGCGACAGCGATCCTGGGCATGCTTGCCATCGCGTTGCTCGGCGGCTCCGCCATCACGGAACAGTCACGCCTGCTGGACACGCTGTTCAACCGCTCCTTCACGCGGGAAGCGGATGTCCAGGCGTTGACCGACACGCTGACCGTCGCCCACGCCGGCCTCTACCGGACGGTGATCCTCAGCACCGCCAACGCCTCCCCCAAGGCGGTCGAGGATGAATCGAAGGCCCTGACCGAACAGCTCTCCAGGCTGAAGGTCCAGGCGGACAAGATGAAGGGCCAGTCGGCTGCGACCGAGGAGGAGGGGCAGATCCTCCAGCGCTTCGGCTCCGACACCGCCGCCTATCAGGCGAAGGTGACCAGCTTCCTCGATCTGCTGAAGATGGGCGTCGATCCGCTCGACTTCCTGCAGGAGGTCCAGGCGGCCTACGGGCGCCTGAACGGCACCGCCCGCGATTACCTGACCTACCAGCGCCAGCAGTCGGCCGACGCCTACGCCAACGTGAACGCGTCGGTCGACGCGACCACCCAGGCCTTCATCGCCTCGGCGGTCGTCGCCCTGCTGATCACGGTGGGCGTCGCGCTGTTCATCGGCTTCAACATCGCCCGGCCGGTGGTCCGCCTGACCACGGTGATGGAACGGCTGGCCCAGGGGCGGCTGGAGGACGAGGTGCCCGCCGCCGAGCGCGGCGACGAGATCGGCCAGATGGCCCGCACCGTCCGCGTCTTCAAGGAGAACGCGCTGCGCGTCCAGGAGATGGCCCGCGAGCAGGAGGCCATGCGCGCCCGCGCCACGGAGGAGCAGCGCCGGGCCATGAACAGCCTCGCCGCCGATCTGGAGGCGTCGGTCAAGGCGATGATGGGCGAGGTGGTGCGGTCCGCCACATCCATGCGCGGCGAAGCCAACGTCATGCTGGAGAACGCCCGCCAGACCAGCCACCACAGCGATTCGGTCGCCCACGCCGTGCAGGAGGCGACGAGCGAGGTGGAGAGCGTGGCCGCCGGCGCCGAGCAGCTCCGCGCCTCCATCGACGAGATCACCCGCTCCATCACCCAGTCGACCCAGCTCGCCCGCGGCGCGGTGGACGAGGCCGGGCGGACCGACTCGATCGTCCAGGGGCTCAGCGAGGCCAGCCGGAAGATTGAGGAGGTGGTCGGCCTCATCAACAACATCGCCGGCCAGACCAACCTGCTGGCGCTGAACGCCACCATCGAGGCGGCGCGCGCGGGCGAGGCCGGCAAGGGCTTCGCCGTGGTGGCGCAGGAGGTCAAGAGCCTCGCCAACCAGACCGCCAAGGCCACCGACGAGATCGGCGCGGAAATCGCGGCGGTGCAGGCGGCGACCAGCGCGGCGGTCAACGCCATCCGCGCCATCGTCAACACCATCCGGCAGGTGGATGAATCGCTCAGCACCGTCGCCGCGGCGGTGGAGGAGCAGGATGCCGCCACCCGCGACATCAGCGAGCGCTCGCAGCGCGCCGCCACCGACACGGTGGCCGTGCTCCAGGAGATGCGGCTGGTGCAGCAGGCGGCGGAAACCACCGGCCATTCCGCCGGCGCCGTCCAGACCACGACCGAGGAGCTGTCGCGCAGCTTCAACCGGCTGGACAACGAGATCGAAGCCTTCATCACCCGCATCACCGCGGCCTGACCCGGCCCGATGCGGGGAGGACGCCGTGGCGTCCTCCGGCACCGCCCATGAAAAAGGCCCCTCTTCCACATGGAAGAGGGGCCTTTCCTATGCGCCCTCGCCTGTTGGGGGTTCCCCCGATCACTTCAACCAGGGGAACTCGCGCCAGAGGTTGCGGAAATCGCCGTCCAGCTCCTTCAGCTCCGCGGAGAAGGCTTCCGAATCGAGGATGCGCAGCGGCTGGTAGGTGTCGCGGGCCTTGCTCTGGAACTCCGGATCGTTGGCGGCCTTGGTCACCGCGTCGACCAGCTTGGCGCGGATCTCCGGCGGCAGGCCCTTCGGCGCGCCGACGCCGCGCAGCGACGCCATGGTGATGTTGTAACCCAGTTCCTTGAAGGTCGGCAGGTCGGGCGCCATGTCCCAGCGCTGCGTGCTCATCACGCCGAGGATGCGGATGTTGTCGCCGCCGGCCTTGCCGCGCAGCCCCTCCCCCAGATTCTGGCCGCAGATCTGGGTGTGGCGGCCGAGCATCGAGCGGTAGTTCTCTGCGCTGCCCGGAAAGGGCACATGGGTGAAGCGGACGTTGGCCTGCCGCTGGAGCAGCAGCATGGCCAGATGGTCGTCCGACCCGACGCCGGTGGAGCCCAGCGTGATGGTGTTCGGGTTGGCCTTGGCCTGGGCGACCAGATCCTCCACCGTCTTGTAGGGGCTGTCGCCGTGCACCGTCATGATGCCCGGGTCGTCGACGACGTTGACCAGCGGGTCCAGCCGGTCGAGCGTGAAGCGGGCGTTGCGCTCGATCGGGATGGTGACGACGTTCGGCGTGTTGATGAAGCCGATGGTGTAGCCGTCCGGCGCGGCGTCGGCGATGGCCGCGAAGCCGATCTCCCCCCCGGCGCCGCCGCGGTTCATCACCACGATCCGCGCGCCGCCGCCCAGATATTTTTCAATGAAGGGCGCCAGCATGCGCGCGGTCACGTCGGTCGATCCGCCCGCCCCGTAGGCGACGATCATGGTGATCGGCTTCTCCGGATAGGCGGCCTGGGCCGCCGTCGCGCCCAACAGCAGGGCGCAGGAGGTCAGGAGACTGGAAAAGAAACGTCTGGCTTTCATGGTCGGCTCCGCCAAATGCTGCCGCAAGATCACCACACCGGAGCGCCGCCAAGGAACGACTCTGTGGCATCGGTTGCGCAACTCATAGTAACACGATTTTTTGTACACAATAGTATTTAAGGCGCAACCACAATGAGAGCGGAGGACACAGCGTCGCACCGGCCGGCATCACCGGAAGATGATGGCAAAACGGCCTTTCCACTTGGGAAAGGCCGTTCCATCCAATTCCATCAAAGGCGGACGGGGGTCAGTTGATCGGCTCGGCACGGTTGCCGAACAGGGCGCGCAGCTTGCGCCCGATGGCCGCAACCAGCAGACCCTGGTTGCCGCCCTCCGGCTTGGGAAACCAGTCCGGCTCCTCGATCTGGATGCGGCGGATCACCGTCAGGAACGCCTCGACCACCAGCGGGTCGAAATCCTTGCCCGCCCGCTCGGCGATCCAGGCGATGGCGTGCTCAACCCCCCAGGCCTTGCGGTACTGGCGGTCGGTGATGAGGGCGTCGAACACGTCGGCCACGGCCATGATCCGCGCCGACACCGGGATGGCCCCGCCGCGCAGCCCCTCCATATAGCCCGACCCGTCGTAGCGCTCGTGGTGGTAGCGGGCGATCTCCGCGGCGATCGACAGCAGGCTGCGCCCGCGCAGGGGCAGCGCCGCCTCGCTGAGGATACGGTGGCCGATCAGCGTGTGGCGCTGGATGGCCGCCATGTCGTTGTTCGCCAGCTCGCCGGGAATGCCCAGCGTCTCGTCCGACACGCTCAGCATGCCGACGTCGTGCAACAGGGCGGCCAGCCCGACCTTCTCCACCAACTCCTCGTCCAGCTCATCGGCGAAGCGGCCGTGGACGCGCAACTCGCGGGCAATGTCGCCGACCAGCCGCTCGATGCGCTGGAGATGGCCGGCGGCGGCGTTGTCCTTGTATTCGGCGAGCGACCCCATGGCCAGGACGGTGGCCTTCTGGGCGGTGTTCAGCTCCTCGAACAGCAGGGCGTTCTCGAAGGCGATCGAGCATTTGTTGCGGAACAGCTCCAGCAGCTGCCACTCGCGCGCGGTGCCCTCGTTGTTGTGGCCCTCGACGTAGATCATGCCGATGATTCCGCCATGGGCGCGCAGCCGCAGGGCGCAATAGCCCGGCTCCACGATGGTTTCGGAACTCGGGCTCAGCCGCTCCAGCGCGGCGGCCACGTTGGGCTCGCCCAGTTCGGCGACGTCCACGTCCTTCCATTTGGCGAAGCGCCCGGTGGAGGCGCGCACGCGGATGCGGCGGTCGCGCGGCAGCGTGTCGCCCTGAATGCACAGCAGGGCGTGCCGCCCGATGCCCAGCAGCCCGACGACGCGCGGCAGGATGTTGGGGAACAGCACGTCCGGGGTGCGCATCTCCAGCAGGCCGGTGGTCGCCACCAGCATGCGGGCCAGCGCCTTGCGCCCGGCCGCCTGGGTCTGCAGGTTGAGGAAGGCGCGCAGCCGTGGGACGACCGCGGTGCGCAGCGTGCGCGCCGTCAGCCCGTCCTTCAGGCGGTAGTCGCTGACGTCGTGGCCCTCCACCACCTCCTCTTCCGGCGCCCGGTCGGGATGGGCGGTGCAGACCAGGATGCGGACGCGGCTGTTTCCCAGATCCTTGCGGATGTGGTCGATGAAGCCCAACCCTTCGGGCGGCCCATCCGCCGCGGGGTCCAGCACCGGCTCCAGCAGGACGGCGGCTGTGTTGGGGTTGCGGTACAGCGCCTCGCGCGCCTCGGCGGCGGTCGCGGCGGTCAGCACCGTCACCGGCGCCCCGTCCAGCGCGAAGCCGTCGAGCGCGGCGCGCGTCAGTTCCGCCAGCGCCGGGTCGGGATCGACCACGAGGACGTGCAGGCGGGGCTTGGCGGGCGGAACCGGGTTGGCCTCCGGCGGGCGGGCGTCGTCGTTTGGCATAACCGTCTCGATGGTTGCGCGCCGTGCGCGCGCCTGCACAAAAAATACCCCTCATTCCCCATTCATTCAACTTTCATCGGTTTGGACGCGAAGGGCTTCTCCGTAATAACCGCCTCTTCCGGTTACGCCCCTCCGCCTGTTGCCTGTCGCGGCAAATCGGCTACCCTTTGCCTACGACGGCGACAAACCGCCGCAAAAAATCAGGGAAGGATTGGAGCGATGGCTCTCAGGGCCGAACAGCTCAAGGACGAGCTGACCGAAGAGGTCGTGCGGCAGGTTCGCGAGCGGCTGGGCCGCAGCCGCGCGGCACCGGCGGAGCGCTTCGTACGGCAGTTCTACGACAACGTCCCGCCCGACGACATCATCCAGGCTCCGGCGGAGCAGCTTTACGGCGCCGCGCTGGCCATGTGGCAATGGGGCCAGCAGCGCGAGGCGACGGACCGCGCCAAGGTCCGCGTCTACAATCCCCGCGTCGAGGAGCATGGCTGGCAGTCCCACCGCACGGTGGTGGAGATCGTCAACGACGACATGCCCTTCCTCGTCGACTCGGTGACCGCGGAGCTGAACCGCCAGGGGCTGACCGTCCATCTGGTCATCCACCCCGTGGTGCGGGTCAAGCGCGACGCCGACGGCCAGCTGGTGGAGCTGTACGAGCCGGCGGCGGCCCCCACCGACGCCGCCCCCGAATCCTTCATGCATGTGGAGGTCGGCGCGGTCACCGGCGCCGCCGCTCTGGACCAGGCCCGCGAGGGGCTGGAGCGCGTGCTGGCCGACGTGCGCGCCGCCGTCGCCGACTGGCGGGCCATGCGCCAGCAGGTGCGCGCCGCCATCGTGGAGGCCGACTGCGCCCGCGCCGCCGTCCCGGCCATCATCCCCGACGACGAGGTGGACGAGGCCAAGGCCTTCCTGTCCTGGGCCGACGACGACCATTTCACCTTCCTCGGCTACCGCGAATACCGCTTCGAGAGCGGCGCCGACGGGGTGGACTCCTCGCTGGGGCTGGTCGCCGGCAGCGGTCTCGGCATCCTGCGCGACGACTCCGTCACCGTCTTCGACGGGCTGCGCAACTACGCCACCCTGCCGCCCGACGTGCGCGACTTCCTGCGCAACCCGCGCGTCCTGATGGTGACCAAGGGCAACCGCCCCTCCCCCGTGCACCGCGCGGTGCCGATGGACGCCTTCCTCATCAAGCGCTTCGACGCCGAGGGGCGGATCATCGGCGAGCGGCTGGTCGCCGGCCTCTTCACCTCGGTCGCCTACAACCGCAGCCCGCGCGAGATCCCCTACCTCCGCCGCAAGGTCGCGGAGGTGATGGAACTGGCCGGCTTCGACCCGCAGGGCCATGACGGCAAAGCGCTTCTGCACATCCTGGAGACCTACCCGCGCGACGAGCTGTTCCAGATCCAGGTGCCGGAGCTGCTGGACATCGCGGTCGGCATCCTGCACCTGCAGGAACGCCAGCGGCTGGCCCTGTTCGTGCGCAAGGACCCGTTCGAGCGTTTCGCCTCCTGCCTCGTCTACGTGCCGCGCGACCGCTACGACACCACGCTGCGCCGGCGCATCCAGTCCATCCTGGAGGCCGCCTACGACGGCACCTGCACCGGCTTCACCACGCAGCTGACCGAAAGCGTGCTGGCCCGCCTGCATTTCATCATCCGGACCGAGCCGGGCCGCGTGCCCGCCGTCGACGCCGCCGATCTGGAGGCGCGGCTGGTCCAGGCGTCGCGCGGCTGGGACGACCATCTGCGCGACGCGCTGGTCGAGGCCCATGGCGAGGAGCAGGGGCGCACCCTGTTCCGCCGCTACGCCGACGCCTTCCCCACCGCCTACCGCGAGGAGTTCAACGCCGAGGCCGCGGTCTTCGACATCGAGCGGATCGAGAAGGCGACGGCCCAGGGCACGCTGGGCATCAACCTCTACCGCCCGCTGGAGGCCGAAGGGGACGAGCTGCACGTCAAGATCTACCACGAAGGCCGCCCGGTGCCGCTGTCCGACGTGCTTCCCATGCTGGAGCACATGGACCTGAAGGTGATCACCGAGGCGCCCTTCGAGATCGCCATCGCCGGCCACGCCGCCCCGGTGTGGATCCACGACTTCACCGCGCGTTCGCAGAACGGGCTGCCCATCGACTGCGCGATGGTGAAGGAGAAGTTCCAGGACGCCTTCGCCGCCGTCTGGGACGGCCGGATGGAGGATGACGGCTTCAACCGCCTCGTGCTCCGCGCCGGCCTGACCGCGCGGGAGGTGACGGTGCTGCGCGCCTACGCCAAGTATCTGCGCCAGGCCCGCATCCCCTATGGGCAGGACGTGGTGGAAAGCACGCTGGCCGGCCATCCGGCCATCGCGCGCAAGCTGGTCGCCCTGTTCCACAGCCGCTTCGACCCGGCCCGCCGCCCGCAGAACGATCCGGGGCTGGCCGCGGAGATCGAACGCGCGCTCGACGGTGTGAAGAACCTCGACGAGGACCGCATCCTGCGGCGCTTCCTCAACCTGCTGTGCAACACGCTGCGCACCAACGCCTACCAGAACGGCGCGGACGGGCGGCCCAAGACCTACCTCTCCTTCAAGATCGACAGCCGCCACATCGACGACCTGCCGCTGCCCCGCCCGATGGTCGAGGTGTTCGTCTACAGCCCGCGGATGGAGGGCGTCCATCTGCGCGGCGGCAAGGTGGCGCGCGGCGGCATCCGCTGGTCCGACCGCCGCGAGGATTTCCGCACGGAGATCCTCGGGCTGATGAAGGCGCAGATGGTCAAGAACACCGTCATCGTGCCGGTCGGCTCCAAGGGCGGCTTCGTGGTCAAGCGCCCGCCGCCGCCGTCCGCCGGGCGCGAGGCGGCGCTGGCCGAAGGCATCGAGTGCTACAAGACGCTGATGCGCGGCCTGCTGGACATCACCGACAACCTCGACCCCGAAGGGGCGGTGGTGCCGCCGCCCGAGGTGGTCCGCCACGACGGGGACGACCCCTATCTGGTGGTCGCCGCCGACAAGGGCACGGCGACCTTCTCCGACATCGCCAACTCGGTGTCGGTGGACCACGGCTTCTGGCTGGGCGACGCCTTCGCGTCGGGCGGCTCCGCCGGCTACGACCACAAGAAGATGGGCATCACCGCCCGCGGCGCCTGGGAGTCGGTGAAGCGCCATTTCCGCGAGCTGGGGCACGACACCCAGACCCAGGACTTCACCGTCGTCGGCGTCGGCGACATGTCGGGCGACGTGTTCGGCAACGGCATGCTGCTGTCGAAGCACATCCGCCTGCTCGCCGCCTTCGACCACCGGCACATCTTCATCGATCCCGACCCCGACGCCGCGCGGAGCTGGGAGGAGCGGCAGCGCCTGTTCGACCTGCCCCGCTCCTCCTGGGCGGACTACGACGCGGCGCTGCTGTCCGCGGGCGGCCGCGTCTTCGACCGCTCCGCCAAGTCGCTCGAGCTGACGCCGGAGATCCGCCAGCGCTTCGGCATCGCCAAGGACCACGTCACCCCGCTGGAGCTGATGCAGACCCTGCTGAAGGCCGAGGTGGACCTGCTGTGGTTCGGCGGCATCGGCACCTACCTGAAGGCGTCGGAGGAGACCAACGCCGAGGTCGGCGACAAGGCCAACGACGCGCTGCGCATCGACGGGCGCGACGTGCGGGCCAAGGTGATCGGCGAGGGCGCCAACCTGGGCGTCACCCAGCGCGGCCGCATCGAGGCGGCGCGGCACGGGGTGCGGCTGAACACCGACGCCATCGACAATTCGGCGGGCGTGGACACCTCCGACCATGAGGTGAACATCAAGATCCTGCTGAACGACGTGGTCGTCCGCGGCGACATGACGCTGAAGCAGCGCGACCAGCTCCTCGCCGCCATGACCGACGAGGTGGCCGGTCTGGTGCTGGCCGACAACTACCTGCAGAGCCAGGCCCTGACCGTCGCCCGCGCGCAGGGTCCCGACGCGCTGGAGGCGCAGGCCCGGCTGATCCGCGCGCTGGAGAAGGCGGGCCGGCTCAACCGCGCCATCGAGTATCTGCCCGACGAGGAGGAGCTGTCCGCCCGCATGGCCAACCGCGAGGGGCTGACCCGGCCCGAGCTGGCGGTGCTGCTGGCCTACGCCAAGATCACGCTCTACGACGATCTGCTGGCGTCGGACCTGCCGGACGATCCGTTCATGGCCGACGACCTCACCCGCTACTTCCCCAAGCCGCTGCGCAAGGCCCACGCGGAGGCGGTGGGGCGGCACCGGCTGCGGCGGGAGATCATCGCGACCAGCGTCACCAACAGCCTCGTCAACCGCACCGGCCCGACCTTCGTCAAGGAGATGATGGAGAAGACCGGCATGGGGCCGGCGGACGTCGCCCGCGCCTACACCATCGTGCGCGACGCCTTCGGCCTGCGCTCGCTGTGGACGGGGATCGAGGATCTCGACACCGTCGTCCCGGCCGCGCTCCAGACCAGCATGATCCTGGAGACGGTCCGCCACATGGAGCGCGCCGCCGCCTGGTTCCTGGCGAGCTGCCCGCAGCCGCTGGACATCGCCCGCGAGACGGAGGCCTTCCGGCCCGGCATCGAGACGCTCCTGGCCGGTCTGGACAACGTGCTGGACGCCGAGGAGACGGCCCGCCTGACCGCCCGCGTCGCCTCCTACCAGGAGCAGGGCGTCCCCGCCGAGCTGGCCCGCCGCATGGCGGCCCTGCCGGTTCTGGCCGCCGCCCCCGACCTCGTCCGCATCGCCGGGCGCACCGGGCGCGGGGTCGCGGACGTCGCCGCGGTCTACTTCATGCTGGGCCGCCGCTTCGGTCTGGAGTGGCTGCGCGACAAGGCCGCCGCTGCGAAGGCGGAGAACCATTGGCAGAAGCAGGCGGTGGCCGCCCTGGTGGACGACCTGTTCGCCCACCAGACCGCGCTGACCACCCGCGTTCTGGAGGCGGTGGACCAGCTTCCCGCGGACGCCCCCGTGGAGGCCTGGATCGCCCACCGCCGCCCGGTGGTGGAACGGGTGGAGCAGCTCCTGTCCGAGCTGCGCACCCAGCCCAACGTCGACCTGTCGATGCTGGCGGTGGCGAACCGGCAGCTCCGCGGCCTGACGGCGGGGTAAATGGCTTGGCCCCCCTCTTCCGGCCCCCTTCGGGTGGGTCCGGAAGAGGGTTTCCCCATGCGTCCCGCCCGCTTTCCGGCTATGGTGCGGCCATTCCAAGGAATGTCCGCCCAACCGGAGCCGCCGCGATGACCGACCCCCAGCCCACCCTGAACGACGCCATCCGCCTGCTGCGGACGAACGATCTGGGCGGGGCGGAGGCGGCCTGCCGGGCGATCCTGGCAACCGACCCGCACAACGCGCAGGCCCTGCACCTGCTGGGCGTCGTCGCCGCCCACACCGGCCATCCCGAGGGCGCGCTCGACCTCTTCACGCACGCCATCGCCGAGGACGGCAAGGACCCGTCCTTCCACAACAGCCGTGGCAGCCTGCTCTTCCAGCTCGGCCGCGCCGCGGAGGCGGAGGAGGCGTTCCGCGCCGGCATCGCCCTCAACGACCGCCTGCCGGAGCTTCACGGCAATCTGGGCAACGCGCTGAAGGCGCTGGGCCGGCTGGAGGACGCCGAGGGTGCCTTCCGCGCCGCCCTGGCCCTGCGCGGCGAGGCGCCGGAGATGCACAATTTCCTCGGCACCACCCTGCGCGAGCTGGGCCGGCTGGACGAGGCGGAGGCCGCCTTCCGCGCCGCTCTGGAACGGGCGCCGGAGTATCTGGAGGCCCGCTACAACCTCGCCGAGGCGCTGAGCACCCGCGGCGCCCTGGAGGAGGCGGAGGAGGCGTTCCGCGTGGTGATCGCGGCGGCGCCCCGCTTCGTCCCCGCCCATGTCGGGCTTGCCCACACGCTGCAGAGCCTCGACCGCGCCAACGAGGCGGTGGAGGCCATCGAGGCCGCCCGCGCCATCGCGCCGGACCACCCGCTGGTGCAGTTCACCCGCCGGCTGATCTATTCCAACGCCGTCCCCGGCTGGCACCTGCCGATGATCAACGACTTCGAGCGCAACGACGCCTACGAGGCGGCGCTGAAGCGCGCGGTGACCCCGGACTCGCTGGTGCTGGAGATCGGCACCGGCTCGGGCATCGTCGCCATGATGGCGGCGCGCGCCGGGGCGCGGAAGGTGGTGACCTGCGAGGTGAACCCGATCCTCGCCCGCATCGCCCGCGAGACCGTCGCCAACAACGGCTACGCCGACCGCATCGACGTGGTGCCGAAGCTGTCCACCCGCCTGTCGGTGGGCGAGGACGGCGACCTGCCGGAGAAGGCCGACGTCTTCGTGTCGGAGCTTATCAACATCGGCATGCTGGCGCCGCGCATGCTGTCGGTCCTTCAGCACGCGCGCACCCATCTGGTGAAGCCCGGCGGCGCGATCATCCCGCGCGCCTCGACCGTGTACGCCATGCTGGTGGAGACGCCGGAGCTGGCCCGCATCAACCCGGTGAAGCGCATCGGCGGCTTCGACATGTCGACCTTCGACGTGTTCCGCTCCCCCGGCTATCAGCAGATCGACCTCGGCGCCGACACCCACACGCCGCTGTCGGCCGCCTTCACCGCGCTCGATTTCGACTTCACCCGCAACATGCCCGAGGAGGGCGGCCGCGAGATCGCCGTGGAGATCACGGCGGAGGGCACCTGCCACGGCGTGGCCTTCTGGTTCGACCTGCACATGGACGAGGAGGTCACCTACCGCTCCGAAAGCCGGGCGCGGACGAACCACTGGAAGCAGGCGATGACCTATCTGGAGACGCCGATCCGCGTGCGCCCCGGCGACCGGCTGACCATCGTCGCCCGCTACGACAACAACCAGATTTCGTTCGGCGTGGGCGGTTGAGCGGACGCGGGTCTTCGGGGTTTCCCGCGCTGACGCCAGCCGACCGACAACGAACCGGAGAGGCCCCATGAGCACCGACAAGACGCCCGACCGCATCGCCGCCGACATCGCCGTCCCGCTGCCGGATCTGTCGGATCTGGAGCGGCAGAAGGCGGAGATCGAGGCGATCCGGGCGCAGATGATGCAACCGCGCGCCCGGATCGGTCAGCGCCCGGACGACCGGCACCCCACCATCGACCTCATTCCTATCCATCTCGACACGCCTCCACCGGCAGGGACGCCTGCGGCTATTCGCCAAAAAGAATAGGTCGCCCCGTTTTGACAACCCTGGCCTGAACACGTTACGCTGCCGTCAACGAACGGCGGCAGCGGGACGACGCCCGCCCGGTTGGTCGGGAGGGCCTCTCATGTCGATTACGACGCCAAACGCGCAAGTGTCCGGTTTCAGCCTCGGTTTCAGCCTCAAGGCGGCCTTGACCGTGCTGGGAGGCGACAAGGGAAGCTCCACGAACACGGCCGCCGGCCAACCGGCGGCGGCCTCCGGCGGTTCCGCCGTCTTCGTCACCCTGTCCGTCGAAGCCCAGGCCTTCATGGCGACTGCCACCGCGTCCAAGGCCGGAAAGACCGAAAACGGCGGGTCGGCCGGCCCCTACGCCGCCTATTTCCCGACGCGCGACGGCAAGCCGGCCACGGCGCTGGCCAAGGCGGTGTCCGATCCGGGGGCGGTGTCCAGCTCGGCGGGCCTGAGCGGGCCGGGCATCGCCAAGGACGCCCGCGCCCGCATGGACGCGCAGTACGAGGCCATGAAGGCGAGCGGCAAGCCCTTCGACTTCGACAGCTTCGAGGGCCGGGACTGGCACTCCCTGATGGGCGATCTCGACCGCCGCTCGCTGGAGGCGGTGCGCAGCAACGCCGACGGTCAATTCTCCAAGCAGGAGCAGGACATCGCCCAATCGATCATGGCGCAGCAGGAAGGGCTGGCCATGGGGCTCTACAGCGGCCCGATCAGCCAGGAGGCCAGCTTCGTCGATCCGTTCCGTGGCGACGAGGCCGCAAGGATGAAGGCGAACCTCACCTTCCTGGACGCCGTCGGCCCCGAGGAGAAGACCTCGACCGAATGGGCGACACGCCGCGCGTCGGCGCAGGTGTCCTACGAAATCCACACGAGGGAGAAGGGCGATGAACCGGAAAAGCTCGACAGCGACAACCCACTCGCGACTCTGATCAAGCAGGCGATGGACCATTCGCAGTCCGACCCGCTGCGGCACATCCTCAAGACACCGGACGAGTTGAAGACACAGGCGTGGTTCGAGGGCTTCGAGTCCCGACTGGACGCCACCGTCGCCCGGACCATGGCGCAAGGCATCGCCCAGGGCATCGCGCTGGCGAAAGCCACCACGCCGGCGGCGGACTCCGCCAAACCGGCGTAACTCCGCCCCCGGGTTGGCATTCCCGGCCGCTTTGCCTAGAGTGGGCCATCCCGGACAACAGACGGCCGATCCTTCAGCATGCCCCACACCGCCGAGGCGCCGAGCCGCCGCGCCATCGCGTCCTGGTGCCTCTACGACTGGGCGAACTCGTCGTACAACACCATCATCACGACCTTCATCTTCTCAGTCTATTTCGCCCGCGGCGTGGTCGGGGACGAGGTCGCCGGGGCCTCGCGCTGGAGTGCCGCGCTGACCGTCGCCGGGCTGCTGATCGCCCTGCTCAGCCCCATGCTGGGCGCGGTGGCCGACCGGACGGGGCGGCGCAAGCCGTGGATGGCGCTGTTCACCGCCCTGACCGTGGTCTTCTGCGCCGCCCTGTGGTGGGTGAAGCCAGACCCCTCCCACGCGCTGTTCGCCCTGGTCTGCGTGGTCGTCGGCACCGTCGCCTTCGAGTTGGCGAACGTCTTTTACAACGCCAGCCTGACCGCGCTGGCGCCGCCACGGATGCTCGGGAGGATTTCCGGCTGGGGCTGGGGCATCGGCTATTTCGGCGGGCTGGCCTGTCTGGTGGTCGCCCTGTTCGTCTTCGTGAAGTCGCCCGCCCCGCTGTTCGGCCTGCTCGACACGGCGGAGCAGGCGCCGGTGCGCGCCACCGCCCTGCTCGCCGCCGCCTGGTACGGGCTGTTCGCCCTGCCCTTCTTCCTGTTCGTTCCGGACGTGCCGGCGACCGGGCTGGGCATCCGCCAAGCGGCGCGGGAGGGCATGGCGACGCTGCGCCGGACGCTGGCGGAAACGCGCAAATACCGCAACACGCTGCGCTTCCTGATCGCCAGCGCGATCTACCGCGACGGCATCAACACCATCACCGCCTTCGGCGGCATCTTCGCCGCCCACGCCTTCGGCATGACGTTCGAGGAGATCCTGCTCTTCGCCATCGCGCTGAACGTGGTGGCCGGCGTCGGGGCCATCGGCTTCGCCTGGGTGGACGACCGCATGGGAGCCAAGCCGACCATCCTGGTCAGCCTGATCGGCCTGACCGCCTTCGGCGTGCCGCTGCTGCTGGCGACGGAGAAGGCGTGGTTCTGGGTGCTGGCCCTGGGGCTGGGCGCCTTCTTCGGGCCGGCGCAGGCGGCCGGGCGGTCGATGATGGCGCGGCTGGCTCCGCCGGGCATGGTGGGCGAGATGTTCGGGCTCTACAGCCTGACCGGCCGCATGGCCGGCTTCGTCGGGCCGCTCGCCTTCGGGTTGGCGACCACGTTGTTCGACAGCCAGCGGGCCGGCATGGCGAGCGTTGTGGCTTTCTTCGTCATCGGGTTTGGGCTTATGCTGACGGTTCGGGAGCCGGCACCGGGCGATGCGAATACGGTGCGACAGTCCGCCGCGGCATGACGGCGGATTCACCCAGCGGAAGCTGCTAACTTGCCTTTTGCTGCGACGCACAACGAATTTTGCGCGGAGGGCGGAACGGACATGTTGCACATCAAGGACATCGAGGCCTTCGCGCACATCAACGAGGCGCTGGCCCGCGACCACGCCGCGGCGCGTGGGGAAGACGATTCGACGGGGCGTCCGCCGGGGCATCATCCGGCGCTTCATCCGGCGATGCTGATCGCCATGGCGGCGACCGGGCGCCTGAAACCGGACGACGGTGCGGACGGGAATTCCCAAGCCGAAGCCGCCGCCCTGCTGGCGCGGCTGATGGGGGCGCGGCGGGGGTAAGGAGTGCATTGCCCCCTCCCCGACCCTCCCCCGCTCTCGGCGGACCG
>NZ_WHOR01000136.1:0-14962 GCF_013340925.1 Azospirillum formosense | reverse complement strand
CCCTGGCGATGACCTTCTCGGTCAACGACAGCCCGCTGGCCGGTCGCGAGGGTGACAAGGTCACCAGCCGCATGATCCGCGACCGCCTGATGCGCGAAGCCGAAGGCAACGTCGCCCTGCGCGTCAGCGACACCGAGGGCGGCGACGCCTTCGAGGTGGCGGGCCGCGGCGAACTGCAGCTCGGCATCCTCATCGAGACGATGCGCCGCGAGGGCTACGAGCTGGCCATCAGCCGTCCGCGCGTGCTGTTCAAGACCGATCCGCTGAACGGCCAGCGCCTGGAGCCGATCGAGGAAGTCGTCGTCGACGTGGACGAGGAGTTCTCCGGCACCGTCGTGCAGAAGATGGCGGAGCGCAAGGCGGACCTCATCGAGATGCGTCCGTCGGGCGGCAACAAGACCCGCATCGTCTTCCACGCCCCGTCGCGCGGCCTGATCGGCTATCAGGGCGAGTTCCTGACCGACACCCGCGGCACCGGCATCATGAACCGGCTGTTCCACGGCTACGCTCCCTACAAGGGCACGATCGCCGGCCGGCGCACCGGCGTGCTGATCTCCAACGCCGACGGCACCGCGGTCGCCTACGCGCTGTGGAACCTGGAGGATCGCGGCCCGATGCTGATCGATCCGGGCGTTCCGGTCTATCAGGGCATGATCATCGGCGAGCACACCCGCGGCAACGACCTTGAGGTCAACGTCATCAAGGGCAAGCAGCTCACCAACATCCGCACCACCAGCAAGGACGAGGCGGTCCGCCTGACCCCGCCGATCCAGATGACGCTGGAGCGCGCCCTGTCCTACATCGGCGACGACGAGCTGGTGGAGGTGACGCCGAAGTCCATCCGCCTGCGCAAGCGCTATCTCGACCCGAACGAGCGCAAGCGCCACGCCCGCGCGGCGGAAGCCAGCTGAGCCTTTGGGACATAGCGTTCATGGGATTTCGGGAGGGCTTCGGCTCTCCCGTTTTCTTTTCAGCACCGGTGTTCGCGGGTACCCTCTGGGAAAAGCATGCGGAGGGGTCATGTCAGGACGCGAGCACCAATACGGCACGACGGTGACCTGGACCGGCAACCAGGGAACCGGAACCTCCGGCTACAAGGCTTACAGCCGCGATCTTGAGATCACCGCGCCCGGCAAGCCACCGATCCCCGGCTCGTCCGACCCGGCCTTCCGCGGCGATCCCGCGCGCTACAATCCTGAGGACATGCTCGTGGCCTCGCTCTCGGCCTGCCACATGCTGTGGTACCTGCATCTGTGCGCCGTGAGCGGCATTACCGTGACCGCCTACACGGACGAGGCCGCCGGAACGATGGGCGAGGACGCTGATGGCGGGGGTCGTTTCACCGACGTCGTGCTGCGCCCGCAGGTTACCCTCGCTCCCGGCAGCGATTCCGCAAAGGCCGAGGCCTTGCATCACGAAGCCCACGGGAAGTGCTTCATCGCCAATTCCGTGAATTTCCCGGTGCGGGTCGAGGCGCAAATCACCATCGAATGACGAAGAAAAACCCCCGTCCGAATGGAAGGGGGCAATTCCTAGTCCCTCAAGCTCTTCTTCTTGATGTCGGGCTTCTCGCCCAGCTCATCGAACTTTTCCTGAACGGGCTTGTCCGGGTCGCCCGAGGCCTGCCCGGTTTCCTCGATGAGCTTGTCCTCGATCCGCTGGGCGGCGTCGGACGGGGCATCGTCCTTGCGATGCCCCCGCTCATCCGCGCCCATCACTTGTCGCCTTTGAGGATGTCCTTCACCTTGCCGACGACCTTGTCCAGCTTGCCCTCGGCCTTGTCGGCGCGGCCTTCGTCCTTGAGGTCCTGATTGCCGGTCAGGTCGCCGGTCTGCTTCTTGACCTCACCCTTCAACTCCTTACCGGCACCGGTGATGCGATCGGTGTTCATGGTGCCCACTCCTTTGATCGGTGAATGTTTCAGGGACCGTAAACAAGGCCGCAGGAGAAACGTCACGTCTTCGCTTGGTTGAAAAAGGAGAGGTGTCCGCCGCGTTCGGTTTCGCCGGCCCTCACTTTTGGCGCAACCCTTCCCCGATCTTTCGGATCAGGGTGTTTCGCTCCTCCGGGCTGTAGCGCTCCGCGAAGCCCGATCCCCATACCGGCCCCGGCCATGCCGGGTCCGCCTTGGAGCGGGCAATGACGTGGATATGAAGTTGCGGGACCAGATTGCCCAAGGCGCCGACGTTGATCTTGTCCGGGGCGAACAGGCTCTCCAGCGTGCGCGAGGCCAGGGCGATCTCGTCCACCAGCCGGTGCTGATCCTCTCGGGGCAGTTGGTGGATCTCCGTCAGGCCGTGCCGGGCTGGAACCAGGATCAGCCACGGCCACACCCGGTTGTCCATCAGCAGAACGCGGCACAGCGGCCATTCGGCGATCGGGGCGGTGTCAGCCTGCAAACGGTCGTGCAGATGGAACATCATCATGGGGTCCCGTGTCTTCCCTTCGGCTCGCAAGGATTTTGTTAGAGCACTCGGGGGATGAAAACGCCCATCTGGTGCGTTCGTCCAGTGGGGATTACCGCCACCGCGGGGCTGGCTGACGGCGCGTCGGAGTGGGACTGGTTGCGGGACTAGGAAAAATGTATAAACTGCCGCACGATCTTTATTCGGTCCGATGATGTTCCGGTCGGTGGCGTTCGGTCTTCCGGCTTATATGGATCGCGCGGCGGAGTTTGGACGTTCCTGCAACCAGGGTGATGGGTACGGGTGTTCGGTCCGAAGGTGGCGTCGGGGCGGCGAGTCCCCCTGCGCGCCGATCCGGTTGAACCCTTACTGAGTTGAATGATGCCCGGCCGGGGCGGACAAAGCCAGGACGGCCGGCAGACGTTTGGGACAAAGAAAGACGGTCATGCGCAAGTCGGCGATCGCGGCTCTCCTTCTCGTGATCCTGGGCAACATCGGAGTCTGGGCGCTGTGGAACCGCCCGGTCGCCGAACGTTCCTGGGGCGGCGCCATCAGCGGCGTCGGCTACACGCCCTTCCATCCGGACAAGAGCCCCTCCAAGGGCGATAAGGCCTCGGCGGAGGACATCGAGAAGGACATGAAGGCCCTGGAGGGGTCGGTCAAGGGCGTGCGCATCTACTCCACCACCGACGGGTCGGAGCAGACGGCGCCCATCGCCCGCAAGTACGGGATTCCGATCACCGCCGGCGCCTGGATCGCCGGCAAGCCGGAAATCGACGAGCCGGAGATCAACGGCCTGATCAAGCTGGCGCGCGACAACAACAACGTCCGCCGCGTCCTGGTCGGCAACGAGGCGATCCTGCGCGCCGACGTCACCGTCCCGCAGGCCATCGAATACATCAAGCGCGTGAAGAAGAAGGTCAACGTCCCGGTCTCCACCGCGGAGCCGTGGCACGTCTGGCTGGAGCATCCGGAACTCGCCGACGCCGTGGACTTCCTGGCCGTCCACCTTCTGCCCTACTGGGAAGGCGTGCCCGCCGACCAGTCGGTCGATTACGCCATGTTCCGCTACAACGAGCTGAAGACCAAGTTTCCGAACAAGCACATCCTGATCTCGGAAATCGGCTGGCCGGCGGACGGCCCATGGCGCCGTGGCGCCGAGGCGAGCCAGGTCAACCAGGCCAAGTTCATCCGCACCTTCCTGAACGTCGCGGCGCAGAACAAGCTCGACTACTTCATCATGGAGGCCTTCGACCAGCCCTGGAAGCGGGAGATCGAAGGCACCGCCGGCACCAGCTGGGGCCTGTGGGACGCGTGGCGCAAGCCGAAGTTCCCGATGATCGGCGAGGTGACGGAACTGCGGAACTGGCCGCTGCTCTGCGGGATCTCCATCGCGGTGGGCTTCCTGCCGCTCGTCTTCTTCCTGTGGCGCCGCGGCGGCGACCTGAAGTTCGGCGGGCAGGTCTTCTACGGCGCGATGATCCAGGGCGTGTCGTCGGTGCTGGTCTTCACCTTCACCGCGGCCAGCGTCGCCGGTCTCGCCACCACCACGGAGATTGCCTGGGGCATCCTGGTCTTCTGCCAGCTCGTCCTGCTCGCCGTCATGCTGATCGACGGACTTGAGCTGACGGAAGTCGTCTGGCAGGACCGCTTCAAGCGCAAGTTCCAGCCCTGCTCGGCGGCCCCCCTGCCCAACGCGCCGAAGGTGTCCATCCATGTGCCCTGCTACAACGAGCCTCCGCACATGGTCATGGAGACTCTGGACGCGCTGGCCCGGCTGGACTACCCGAACTACGAGGTCCTGCTGCTCGACAACAACACCAAGGACCCGGCGGTGTGGCGCCCGGTTGAGGAGTACTGTCGCAAGCTCGGGCCGAAATTCCGCTTCTTCCACCTGGACAACTGGCCGGGCTTCAAGGCCGGCGCGCTGAATTTCGGCCTCGCCCAGACGGCGCCGGATGCCCAGCACATCGCCGTCATCGACAGCGACTATCAGGTCCATCCCGACTGGCTGAAGGCGACCATTCCCCACTTCAACCGGCCGGAGGTCGGTTTCGTGCAGTCCCCGCAGGATTACCGGGACTGGAGCCACGACCTGTTCCAGCGGATGATCAACTGGGAATACGCCGGCTTCTTCCACATCGGCATGATCCAGCGCAACGAGCGCAACGCGATCATCCAGCACGGCACCATGACCATCATCCGAAAGTCCGCGCTGGAGGAGGTCGGCCGCTGGGGCGAGTGGTGCATCACCGAGGACGCCGACCTCGGCCTGCGCCTGTTCGAGCACAAGTACGAAGCCGTCTACATGCCGGAAAGCTACGGCAAGGGTCTCGTCCCCGACAGCTTCTCCGCCTACAAGACGCAGCGCTTCCGCTGGGCCTACGGCGCCGTGCAGATCCTCAAGCACCACTGGCGCGACCTGCTGCCGGGCGGTCCGCGCCTGACCGCCGGCCAGAAGTATCACTTCATCACCGGCTGGCTGCCCTGGTTCGCCGACGCCGCCCACATGATCTTCGGCATCGCCGGCATCATCTGGTCGCTCGGCCTGCTGGCCTTCCCGAAGTATTTCGAGTTCCCGCCCAGCGTCTTCATGATCCCGACGCTCAGCGTCTTCGCCTTCAAGGTCGGTGCCTCGCTCTGGCTGTACGAGGCGCGGGTGAAGTGCGGCTTCTGGGACAAGGTGGGGGCGGCCATCGCCGGCATGGCGCTGACCCACACGGTGGGCCGCGCCATGTGGCTGGGCATGTTCACCTCCGGGCGCCCCTTCGTCCGCACGCCGAAGTGTGAGAACCAGCCGGCGCTGATGCAGGCCTTCCTGATGGCGCGGGAGGAGATCGCGCTGCTGCTGGGCCTGTGGGGCGCCGCCCTCGCCATCGTGGTGGTGTTCGGTCACGAGAACCGCGACGCCTTCATGTGGTCGGGCCTGCTGGTCGTGCAGTCGCTGCCCTACCTTTCTGCCTTCATCACCGCGCTGATCAATGCCTTCCCGAACATCGGGCTGGGCAAGCGGCGCCCGGAACCGACGGAAGCCGCCGGAGCCGGAGCGGACTGACCTTCTCTGTTTGTCGAATCGCACACGAGGAGAGCCCCGCCGCCACGACGGGGCTCATCTTTTTTCCCACCCGTCGAGGCCGGCCGGATGCTCAGTCCTGGGAACCGCCGTCGGCCAACTGCCCGACTCCGACATGAGCCGACGTGGGATGGGCGGCGTTCACCTGGATCATCAGCCGTTCAACGATCTGCAACGCCAAGCGATGCAGGTTCGGGTCCTCGCCCTTCGGGTCGCGATTTTGATGGGCGGCAGCGGCATCTTCGAGCGCGGCATGCGCTTCTTCGAGCCGTAGGACACCGCGTTCCACCAATGCGAGCATAAGGGATTCACAAATCGAGAGGGCAGCCAATCCCGCCGCATCCCGCTCCGCCGCCATGCCGCCCCCCGCACTCATCTGTTACCACCGACGGCCGTTCAAAACCCCATACGGCCAATGCCACCAACAGTTTTGTATATGATCCCTCACCTGTCCGGTCGAGAAAATCTGACCCCTATTAACCTATGTTATAGATGGTTTTATCGTTTGGCTTAATCGTTCGAGGCCGCCCGGAATTGGGCTGGCAGTGGCACTCGCTTAGGGGCCATAACAATTGGACGATCAAAGGCTGGAACAGAAATGACCCGCGCCCAGGCCAACATACCGTCATCTCCACTGGGGCGCAAGATAACGAGTTACATGAGTCTGACAGATGAGGAGAAGAGTTTCCTCAACGAGTTGGAGCGCAATGTTACCAGGCACGGTTCGCGATCCGATCTTCTCCAACAGGGCGAACGCTACGGTTGTGTGCGCGTGATGCGCAAAGGCTGGGCGATCCGTCACAAGGCGCTTCCCGATGGGCGGCGGCAGGTCGTCAATTTTGTCCTGCCTGGGGACATCATCGGCTTTTACTGCAATCTGTTCGAGACGGCGGACCATGGCGTCACGACCCTGACCCCGGCGGAGGTCGCCAACTTCCAGCCGGAACGCATCATCGAACTGTTCAAGCTCTTCCCCCGTCTGGCCGCCGCCCTTGCCTGGTCGGGCGCGAAGGAGGAGGCGATCATCGCCGAACGCCTGCTCAGCGTCGGACGCCGCACCGCGCTGGAGCGCACCGCCCACCTGATCGTCGAGCTGCTGCGGCGGTTGAGCATTGTCGGGCTGGTCGAGGAGGGGCGCTTCACCCTGCCGGTCACCCAGGAAATCCTGGCCGACGCGCTGGGCCTCAGCATCGTTCACATCAACCGGACGCTCCGCCGTCTGCGCGACATCGGGCTGATCGATCTGGCAGGCCAGCAGATCACCGTCCACGACGTGAAGCAACTTGCCTCCGTCGGGCAATTCGATGAGCTGTACCTGCACCTGATCCAGGCACCGAAGCAGCTGGAGCATGCGCTGGACGCCAAGTCCGACCGCAAGCGCGCGGGCGACTGATTACAGTCTCCCATCCCCTTCGATATCCCTCCTTCCGATTAACCTATGACAATGCACCGGTGAGAGGCTCGATATAGAATCTAAATTACCTGCTCGGATAATTGAGCAGATCGACCACCGAGCGGACAGCCGCCATCCCGGGACGGCTTCTCCAGACAGGCCGGACGGAGGGCATCGGGCGACCGGCTTCGCCGTCCTGCTGTTCACTGGTCCACCGCTGTTCATTGGATAACGCATGACCGACGCCCTCCTCGCCGGCCGATCCGCAAGCTCCGGCACGTTGACCGTCGCCCTTCTCGAGGACGACATGGTGTTGTGCCTGTGCATGGAAACCCTGTTCGAGGATTGGGGAATGCTGCTGGTCAGCGCCCCGACTCCTACCGCTCTTCTGGATGCGCTGAACGGCGGGGCCCTCCCCGACATCCTGGTGTCCGACTATCATCTGGGACGGCACGGCAAAGCGCCGGAATCGATAAAGGCGGTGCTGGCGGAAATCGGCTCCGCCCTCCCCGTCATCATCACCACCGGCGACGAGTCGGCGACCACCCAGGCGGATATCCGTGCTGCGGGGTGGCATTTCCTGCCCAAGCCCTACGACCCTGAATCGCTTCGTGCCCTGATCATGACCGTTCTGGGACGGACGGGCTGATCGCCGTCTCCAGGGTCCGGCGCCATCAGACGCCGGCCCGGACGTCCTCCACCAAAGCTTCCAACCGGTGCAGGTCGCGGACGACCAGCGCGTCGGCCCGCCGCTCCACCAGCCCATCGCGGGCGAGATCGTTCAGCACGCGGGAAACCGTTTCCCGGGCAGTGCTCACCCGGCTGGCGATATCGGCATGAACGGGGATCGGAGCGATCACAGCCGCCGGCCCCTCCATCCGCCCGCGCTTGGCGAGCCGCAGCAATTCGGCGTGGACACGGTTGTTGGCGCCCAGCGTGGACAGTTCCATCACCCGGTCGGTGGCGATGCGGACGACCCGGCACAGCCGCCGCATCACCGCCATGGCAAGGTCCGGATGGCCGGACACCAGATCCTGAAAGGGCCGGGGCGCCAGGAAAGCGATCAGAGTCCCCTCCTCCAGCGCCACCGCGGAGGCCGAACGGGGAAGTCCGTCGATGGCCGCCATCTCGCCGAGGAAACCACCGGCCTCGATGTCGTCGAAGCTGATTTCGCGGCCCGTCGGGGAATGGCTCAGCACCCGCACGCGGCCATCGACGACCAGCGCCACATCCCGCGAATCCCCCTGATGATCGATGATCTGCTCGTTCGCATGGAAGCGGCGCCAGCGGCACTGGCGCGCCACGGCGGCGCGCTCCTCCGCGGACAACGGGCTCAGCAACGTGATTCCTTCCAGCCGGGAAGCTCCAGCGTCGGCAGGCACGGGATCGCATCCTTCTAACAACCGCCCTCAAGCGCGACGGGGAGCATAGCCGGGCCTGCGCAAAGGTGGAACCACCTCCCTCCAACGGGTGCCGCTAACGTCCCGTTAACCCTGAAAGCGGCAAAACGGACGGGACGCGCCCACCGGAATTGAGAGAGCCATGTCGTTCCAACTGCCCTCCGGCCCCGTTCCCCGCAGCCTGATCCCCTACGCCGGCCGCGTGGATTCGCAGCGCCTGCTGTCCGTCGTCGCCATCCCCTTCGCCGCGGCCATCGCCATGGCGACCGCCGTGGCGGCAATGGGCGGCGTGACCGACCCCATCGCCGAGGCCGGCGGGCCGATGTACTTCGTCCTGAACTTCGTGAAGTTCTGCTATCTGGCGGTGTCGATGGCCCATCTGTCCGGTGCCCTGGCGGAGCGCGCCAACGGCGGATTGCCCGCCGGCCTGTGGCTGGACGAGATGGACCGCGAGGAGCCCGAGTCCCGCGAATCTTTCTGGCATGCCTTTCCGAACCACCTCGACGGGGCGGCCATCGCCGGCTGCGTCACGATGCTGTGCTTCCTGCTGACCTGAGCGAGCGGCGTCCGGACAGCGCGTCGTCCTCGACACGGATGCGGTGCAGGGTCAGCGGCACGTTCAGAAGCGTGGCCAGCACCGCGATCCACCACGCCCCGAAGACCAGGGGCAGCACGGCCAGTTCGCCCGCCACGACCAGATAGTTGGGGTGGCGGACCCAGCGGAACGGCCCGCGCCGCACCAGCGGCGCGCCGGGCAAGGTGACGATGCGGGTGGTCCAGAACCGCCCCAGCGTGGCGATCACCCAGACCCGTCCGGCCTGAAGCAGCACGAACAGGGCGAGCAGCCACCCGTTGATCGGCGCGTCCGCCGGCACGACGGCGAACAGCAGCGCCAGCCAGCCGGCGTGAAGCCCGACGAACAGCGGGTAATGGGCGGCCCCGACCTCCCGCGCGCCCTCGGCCAGCAGGCGGCGCGTGTTGCGTTGGGCGACGACGAGCTCGCCCAGACGCTGGGCCGCGACCAGCAGCAGGATGACGTGGGGCCAGCCCAGCGGCAGCGTCTCCATGCACGGCGCTCCTAAAGATCGATCTGGGCCAGCGCGGCGGTGAAGCCGGGGCCGAGCGCGCTCATCAAGTGCGGGCCGCGGGCGCCGGACTCGATGCGCCGCTCCAGCACGAACAGCACGCTGGCCGCCGACATGTTGCCGCAGCGGCGCAGCACCGCCCAGGCGTCGTCCAGCCCGGCGGACACCGGAGCGCAGACCTCCTCCAGCGCGTGCAGAACCTTGGCGCCGCCTGGATGCACGATCAGCCCGGCAAGGTCGCCGCGGGCCAGCCGCCGCCGCTCGAGGAAGCCGTCGAGCACCGGCTCCAAACGGCTGCGGATCAGGGTGGGGATGCTCTGGCTGAAGATCACGCCGAGCCCGTCATCCTCGACCCGCCAGCCCATCACGTCCTGCGTTCCGGGCCAGGTGTGCTCCGCCCCGTCGACGAGCCGCGGTCCTTCTCCGTCATCATCGGCGCGCAGCACCACCGCGGCGGCGCCGTCCGCGAACAGGGCGCTGGCGACGACGTTGGTTGGGGTCGCCTCGGCCGAGCGGAAGGCCAGCGTGCAAAGCTCCACCACCAGGAACAGAACCGTCCGCCCCGCCATCGCCTGGGCGATCTGCCCGGCGCGGGTCAATCCCAGCACGCCGCCGGCACAGCCCAGCCCGAACAGCGGCAGCCGCACGGTGTCCGGACGGAAGCCCATGCGTTCCAGCAGCAGCGCCTCCAGGCTGGGCGTGGCGATGCCGGTGGTCGAGGCGCAGACGATGGCGTCCACGTCCTGCGGCCCCAGACCGGCGCGGGCCAACGCCTGCCCGGCCGCCTCTTCCAGCAGGGATAGGGCGCCCTCCCGAAAGGCCGCGGTGCGCTCCGGCCAGCCGCGCGGCTCCATGTACCAGTCGATGGGCATGACGGCGTGGCGGGTTTCGATGCCGGTGTTGGCGAAGACCGGAACCAGCCGATCGAAGTCGCGCATCCGCGGCCCGAAGACGGCCCGCGCGACGCCGAGCGCCTCGTCCTGGCCGAGACGATGGGGCGGCAGGGCGGTGGCGAGCGAGAGGATGCGGGGGATGTGGGTCATTCACAGCGATGTGATGCGCGCGGGGGTGGCGGACCAGCCCCCCGGAGGGAGTTCCTTCGCTTGCTCTCCCGCGACTCTTTCCCGCCGTCCGATACGTCGTTGTGGATTGAGCGGAAGCCACGTCCTGTATCACTATATCGGGCATCGGATTTTCGGGGGTGGGGCGGTGGATCGGAACGAGCAGGACAGCCAGAGCGCGGCGGACGAGAGCGCGTCCCACCGGCCCGCCGGCATCGGCCTGATGGGGCGGCTGCGCGCCTATTTCCTGGCGGGCGTTCTGGTGACGGCGCCGATCGCGGTCACGGTCTATCTCGGCTGGTGGCTGCTGGCCTTCATCGACGGGCATGTCCGGCCGCTGATCCCCTCCGCCTACAACCCGGAGAATTACCTGCCCTTCTCGATCCCCGGCATCGGGGTGCTGACTCTGATCATCGTGCTGACCCTGATCGGCGCCTTCGCCGCCGGCTATGTCGGGCGGCTGGTGGTGCGCATCGGCGAGGGCGTGGTGGAGCGCATGCCGGTCGTCCGCTCCGTCTACGGGGCGGTGAAGCAGATCGTCGAGACGGTGCTCGCCAAGAAGTCCAAGGCCTTCCGCGAGGTGGTTCTGGTGGAGTTCCCGCGCCACGGCATGTGGTCGCTCGGCTTCATCACCGGCGGCGCCCATCCGGAGATCCAGAAGATCTCCGAAGAGGAGATGGTGCACGTCTTCATCCCCTGCGCCCCGCCGACCGCGGGCTATCTGGCGATCCTGCCGCGGCGCGAGGTGACCGTTCTGGACATGACGGTGGAAGACGGGCTGAAGCTGGTGATGTCCGGCGGCATCGTCACCCCGCCGGACCGCAAGCCTCCCCCGCAGCTTCACAAGCTGGATCGGGAACGCAAAAGCGCCTGACCGGTGCGTGTCCCTCAGTAGCTCACCCGGATGCCTTCGCGGTATTGGCGGTCGGCTTTCGCGTTTTCAAAGGGATCGCGCCCGCTCTTGACCTGCGCTTCCAACGCCGCCTTGACCTCTTCGCTGATTTGAACCCTCTGGCCCATTGCCGGAGCTTCCGTCCTTCCCTGCGGTGCCGGCAAGGAGATCGACGGAAAGACCGATTCATCCGCGGAGAATTCACGATCGTGCGCAACCGTATGGGCGGACGGCTGCCCCGTCCGCTCGGCAATCAGAGACGCCGCGTCCCGCTCTCCGAGGGAGCGAAGGGCCCTGTCGATGGACGACAGATCCACGCCGGCGTCCTTCAACTTGTAGGCCGCATCGCCTTCCTTGCGTGTGTACGCCATCCGCGAATCGACGGGCTGCGTCAGGCTGAAGCTCTGGAACGGGTCCAGGACTATACGTTGACCATTGGATTGCGCTCGCAGCAGAGCTGGGTTGGTGCTCTGCGCCATCAGCGAGGCCGAAATCTCGCCGTAAGGTTCCGACCCGCCCTGCCCACGCTGATCCAACAAGGACAGCTTTGCCATAAGCTCATCCCGCTTCGCACTGGTCGCGCTCAAAGCCTTCCTGAAATCGTCCGGCGTGGTGCCGTCGTCGGAGAAAAGGGCGGCGTTCTCATTGTGAGCCATGCGGAACGTCGCCGAGTAGGCCGTGCGCCTGGACTCCTTGAGCCGCTGCTTCAGCGCGTTGTGGACGTCCTCGCCGGTCAGCTTGCCGCTGTCGACCAGCGACGACAACTGCGTCCGTGTTTCGGCGGACAGCGCATTGAACGCCATCAAGGATTCATCACGCAAGGAGGAGGCCAGAGGGCTCAACGACACAGTGTCGGTAAGTCCGGCAGCGCCCGTTGCCGCCCCGGCCCCGGCTCCAAGCGTCGACGAAATAGCGGGGGACGAAACCGGAGACGTTGCGCGCTGGGTCGATCCGCTGACGGGAGAGGAGACATCGGAAATGATCATGGTCGCGTTCCTCGACTGCGGAGAACCAAATCACTGCGCCATCCCACACAGCCACGGCCCGAAGCCAATCAGTTCCAGGTTGACCATGCATTTCCACGTCACCACACAAGGCGTTGGCGAACGAAGGTTGGCAGTCAGCGCATTTCTCAATTGCAGAAAACGGAGAATAACAGCCAAATCGTAGATCGAGGCAACGACAAAATCAATACAAACATTCAACCGCATTTAATGGTTAGGTTTCTAATCATTCCCAATCTAACTGTTTTTAATAATTATAAAAAGCCGAACGCAACACATAGAAGAGTATTTCCCACATGGAAAGACACACGATTACCAACCTTATTTAAAAAAACGAACCACAAATACAGCTGCTCAATATAAAACAATAAAAAAGTTTCAAGGCACTAAAAAATTGGTTAATTTTGATTGAATCAATATTCGCCGAAGGATCACTCACCCCGACCGCAACGTCTTTGCCGCCGCGTCCCGTTCGAACAGGTACAGCAACGTTCGCAGCGCCTGACCGCGCTCGCCGGACAGGTCCGGATCGCGGTCCACGATCAGCTTCGCGTCGTCGCGGGCGGCGGCCAGCAGGTCGCCGTGCACCGCCAGATCGGCCATGCGGAACTCGGGCAGACCCGACTGCCGGGTGCCCAATACCTCGCCCGCGCCGCGCAGCCGCAAATCCTCCTCCGCGATGACGAAGCCGTCCTCGGTGTCGCGCATCGTCTTCAGGCGGGCGCGGGCCGTTTCGGTCAGTTGCGGGTCGAACATCAGCAGGCAGGACGACGGCTTCTCGCCGCGCCCCACCCGGCCGCGGAGCTGGTGAAGCTGGGCGAGGCCGAAGCGCTCGGCGTGCTCGATCACCATGACGGTGGCCTCGGGCACGTTCACGCCGACCTCGATGACCGTGGTGGCGACCAGCACGTCCAGGTTCCCGGCCTGGAAGGCGGCCATCACCGCGTCCTTGTCCGGCCCGCGCATCTTGCCGTGCACCAGCCCCACCCGGTCGCCGAAGGTGGCGCGCAGGAAGGCGTGGCGCTCGGTCGCGGCGGCGAGGTCGGTCTGTTCCGATTCGTCGACCAGCGGGCAGACCCAATAGACCCGCGCGCCCTCCTGCACCTTGCGGTGGATGCCGTGCACCACCTCCTCCAGCCGGTCGAGCGCGATGGTCACGGTCTGGATCGGCTTGCGCCCCGCCGGCTTCTCGGTCAGGCGCGACACGTCCATGTCGCCGTAGGCGGTGAGCGTCAGCGTGCGCGGGATCGGCGTCGCCGTCATCACCAGCACGTCCACCGCCCGCCCCTTGGCGGAGAGCTGGAGCCGCTGGTGGACGCCGAAGCGGTGCTGCTCGTCGATCACCGCCAGGGCGAGGTCCTTGAAGGCGACGTCCTCCTGGAACAGCGCGTGGGTGCCGACCAGCAGCGGCAGTTCGCCCGAGGCCAGCCGGTCCAGCACCGCCTGCCGCGCCTTGCCCTTGTCGCGCCCGGTCAGCAAGGCGAGGTCCACCCCCGCCGCCTTGCACAGCGGGGCGAGGCTTTCGGCGTGCTGGCGGGCCAGGATCTCGGTCGGCGCCATCAGGGCGGCCTGATGACCGGCCTCCACCGCGTTCAGCATCGCCATCAGCGCGACCACCGTCTTGCCGCTGCCCACGTCGCCCTGGAGCAGGCGCAGCATCCGCCGCTCCGCCGCCATGTCCTCGTAGATTTCCTCCAGCGAGCCGGCCTGGGACTTGGTCAGGGAAAAGGGCAGCGCCCCGGCCACCTTGGCGCGCAGCCGCCCGTCGCCCTGGATCACACGGCCGGACAGGCGGCGCTGCTGCATGCGGACCAGCGTCAGGGCGAGCTGGTTCGACAGCAGCTCGTCATAGGCCAGCCTGCGGCGGATCGGGTTGGTCGGGGCGAGGTCGGCCTCGTCCTCCGGCGTGTGGGCGCGGCGGATCGACTCGTGCCAGGTCGGCCAGCCGTTGCGCGACCGCCACGCGGCGTCCTGCCACTCCGGCAGCTCCGGCACGTCGGTCAGCATGGCCCGCACCGCCTTGCGCAGCGTCTTGGCGGGAAGCCCGGCGGTCATCGGGTAGACCGGCTCCACCGCCTCGATCTCGTCCTTCGATTCCAGCGGGACCACGGCGTCGGGGTGGGTGATCTGCGGCGTGTCGTGGAACCACTCGACCTTGCCGGACACCACCACCGTCTTGCCGACCGGCATCTGCCGCTCCAGCCAATCGCCCTTCACATGGAAATAGATCAGCTCCAGCACGCCCGTCTCGTCGGTGCAGCGCACCTTGTAAGGATGGCGGGAATTGTGTGGGGCGGCGTGCGAATCGATGCGCACCGTCATGGTGGCGATCCGCCCGTTCGGCGCCTCGGCGATCTTCGGGGCGTAGCGGCGGTCGATGACCCCGCAAGGCAGGTGCCACAGCAGGTCCACGACCTGCGGACCGGCCAGCTTTTCGACGAGCTTGCCCAGCCGGGGACCGAGGCCGGGGAGCGCCGTCACCGGGCGGAACAGGGGAAAGAGAACGACGGGACGCACGGGAATGGAGTCTCGGCAGCGGGGACACGGGGCCTGTGGCACCCATTCAAGCCCGCCGAGGGGGCTCCGCGTCAAGCACCGCGGTTTCCGAAGACAGCCGGGAGGGAAAAGAAGACGGCGGTGTGCAGGGGT
>NZ_WHOR01000135.1:0-14989 GCF_013340925.1 Azospirillum formosense | reverse complement strand
GATGTACAGCGCACCGCACAGCGGCCACAGGCTCCACCGCCCGAACAGCGTCCGGTTCAGCAGCATCGCCCCGAACAGGGTCAGCAGTCCTGCCAGCGCCACGTAGACCCGCCCGGCGACGTACAGCGGCAGAACGCTGGCGAGCGGCAGCATCACCGCCTCCATCAGCAGGTTCGGGACCGGCGTCAGGGAAGCGGTGTAGTGGTCGGCCAGGAAAGGGTCGGACCGGTAATGCAGCAGCACGTCCACCCGCGCCAGATGGTTCGGGTAGTCGAGCAGCGGCGGCATCTCCACCAGGATGAGCGGCAGCAGAAGCAGCGCCAGGACCACCGGCAGCACGAGCGTCAGCGGTGGCGACCAGGCCCCGGCATCCGTCCGCAGGGCGGCGGAGCCGGTGGCCTGCGACAGTCCTGAATGGTCCACCCGCGCCTCCTGCATTTGGTGCAATGCGGAAGGCTCAACACATCCACCGTCCGCTTCGCCAGAAGGCAATGGCGTTAGGAGTCGGCGTTGGACTTAGTCCGTGGCCCGGACGGAGCAGGCTTCATGGCTCGCCGCGACTCCATCGGCATGCGTTCGGGCACCCTGCCCGCCCCATTTCGTGGGTAGGGCGGGCGCCGTCAATATGCCGTCACGGCTGTGGAAAGACGCGGGCGCGGGCGATGTGGACGGCGCACTGGTCGCCGGGGCGCAGGCCCAGGGCGGACAGACGCTCCCGGTCCATCTCGGCCTCCAGCGGCAGACCGGCGAGGTCGATCTCGATCCGCGCGTCCGGCCCCACCACATGGATGCCCGACACCCGGCCCGGCCCCGCGGCGCTGGGGCTGAGACCCAGGTCGTGCGGACGCACATAGGCTATGGCCGGACCGCGGACCGTGCCGTCAGCGGGGATGGACAGCGCCCCGTTGGCCGTCCGGGCCACCCCGTCCGCCACCACGCAGTCGAAGCGGTTCACCTGCCCCAGGAACTCGTAGACGAAGGCGGAGGCCGGACGGTCGTAGACCTCCGCCGGGCTGCCCACCTGCTCGATCCGGCCCTGGCTCATCACCACGACGCGGTCGGCCAGCTCCAGAGCCTCCTCCTGGTCGTGGGTGACGAAGACGGAGGTGATGTGGATGTCCTCGTGCAGCTTGCGCAGCCAGCGCCGCAGCTCCTTGCGCACCTTGGCGTCCAGCGCGCCGAACGGCTCGTCGAGCAGCAGGACCTTCGGCTCGATGGCCAGCGCGCGGGCCAGCGCCACGCGCTGCCGCTGCCCGCCGGAGAGCTGCGCCGGGTAGCGGTCGGCGAAATGGGCGAGCTGGACCAGCTCCAGCAGCTCCATGACGCGCCGCTTGATCTCGCTGGAGGCCGGGCGCTGGCCGCGCGGCCGCACCTTCATCCCGAAGGCCACGTTGTCGAAGACGGTCATGTGGCGGAACAGCGCGTAATGCTGGAAGACGAAGCCGACCTGCCGCTCCCGCGGGGTGAGGCTCAGCGCCTCCTCCCCATTGAGCAGGAGGCTGCCGGAGTCGGCGAACTCCAGCCCCGCCATGATGCGCAGCAGGGTCGTTTTGCCCGACCCCGACGGGCCGAGCAGGGCCAGAAGCTCGCCGGAACGGACTTCGAGGTCCACCGCGTCGAGCGCGCGGAAACTGCCGAATTGCTTGGTGATGCCGGAAACCTGGATCGCCATGACGTGCGTCGCCTCAATGCCGGGTGGCCGCCAGCTCAGCCCCGAAGCGCCATTCCAGCACCGTCTTCACCACCAGCGTGACGAGGGCGAGCATGGCCAGCACCGAGGCCACCGCGAAGGCAGCGACCAAGTTGTATTCGTTGTAGAGGATCTCGACATGCAGGGGCATCGTGTTGGTCTCGCCCCGGATGTGACCGGACACCACCGACACCGCGCCGAACTCCCCCATCGCGCGGGCGTTGCACAGCAGGACGCCGTACAGCAGGCCCCATTTGATGTTGGGCAGGGTGACGCGCCAGAAGGTCTGCCAGCCGGACGCGCCCAGCACCAGCGCCGCCTCCTCCTCCTCGTTGCCCTGCTCCTGCATCAGCGGGATCAGTTCGCGGGCGACGAAGGGGAAGGTGACGAAGACGGTGGCGAGCACCAGCCCCGGCACCGCGAAGATGATCTGGATGCCCTGCGACTTCAGGAACGGCCCCATCAGCCCGTGCAACCCGAACAGCAGCACGTAGATCAGGCCGGAGATCACCGGCGACACCGAGAAGGGCAGATCGATCAGCGTGATCAGAACGTCCTTGCCGCGGAAGTCGAACTTGGCGATGCACCAGGACGCCGCCACGCCGAAGAGGAGGTTCATCGGCACGGCGATGGCCGCGACGATCAGCGTCAGCTTGATCGCCGCCACCGCGTCCGGCTCCACCAGGGCCGCCCAGTAGGCGTCCGTGCCGCGGCGCAGCGCCTCGACGAAGACCGAGACCAGCGGCAGCACCAGGAACAGCAGCAGGAAGGCCAGCGCCGTGGCGATCAGAAGCCCCTTCACCCAGCGGCTGTCGGCCAGCGCCGGGGTGAAGCCGATGGCTTTCTTAGCGAGCATGGCGCGACCTCATCCAGGCTTGCAGCAGGTTCAGGGCCAGCAGAAGCACGAAGGACGCCATCAGCATCAGCACGCCGACCGCGGCGGCGCCGGCATAGTCGTACTGCTCCAGCTTGATGACGATCAGCAGCGGAATGATCTCCGACAGGCCGGGGATGTTGCCGGCGATGAAGATCACCGAGCCGTATTCCCCCACCCCGCGGGCGAAGGCCAAAGCGAAGCCGGTCAGCAGGGCCGGCAGGAGTGCGGGGAACACCACCCGCCGGAACGACTGCCAGCGCGTGGCGCCCAGCGCCGCGGCGGCCTCCTCCTCCTCCGGCGGCAGGTCCTGGAGGATCGGCTGCACGGTGCGCACCACGAAGGGCAGGCCGATGAAGGTCAGGGCGATGGCGATGCCCAACGGCGTGAAGGCCACCCTCAGCCCGAACCACTCCATCAGCAGCGAGCCGATCCAGCCGTTGGGCGCGTAGAGCGCGCTGAGCGCGATGCCGGCCACCGCGGTGGGCAGGGCGAAGGGCAGATCCACCAGCGCATCGACGATCCGGTCGCCGGGAAAGCGGTAGCGCACCAGCACCCAGGCGACGATGAAGCCGAAGACGGCGTTGACCGCGGCGGCGGCCAGCGACAGCCCGAAGCTGACCTTGAAGGCGGCCAGGACGCGCGGCGTCAGCACCGCGTCCCAGAAGCCGGACCAGCCCAGCCCCGCCGCCTTCAGCGCCAGCGCGGCCAGCGGCAGCAGGACGATCAGGGACAGATAGGTCAGCGTGAATCCCAGGGTCAGCCCGAAGCCGGGGAGGACGCTGGGTTTTCGAAGAACGCTCAACACCGTGCCCCCCGCATTGGGAAGCACGGCGTCGCTGGTGGTTGCCGCGACCACGGGTCAGCGGCCCTTCTGATAGATCTGGTCGAAGACGCCGCCATCCGCGAAGTGCTTCTCCTGGGCCGTACGCCAGCCCCCGAAGGAACCGTCGATGGTCACAAGCTTAACATTCGGGAAGCGATCCGCATACCGCGCAGCGACCTCCGGCAGGCGAGGACGATAGAAGTTCTTCGCCGCGATCTCCTGCGCTTCGGGGGTATAGAGGAAGTTCAGGTAGGCCTCCGCCGCCTTGCGCGTTCCCTTGCGGTCGACCACCGAGTCGACGACCGTGACCGGCGGCTCCGCCAGGATCGACAGCGACGGCACGACGATGTCGAACTTGTCGGCGCCGAACTCCTGGAGCGACAGGAATGCCTCGTTCTCCCAGGCCAGCAGCACGTCGCCGAGCTGCCGCTGGGTGAAGGTGACGGTGGAGCCGCGGGCGCCGCTGTCCAGCACCGGCACGTTCTTGAACAGGTCGGCGACGAACTGCTTGGCCTTGGCCTCGTCGTTGCCGTTCTTCTCCAGCGAGTAGGCCCAAGCCGCCAGATAGTTCCAGCGCGCCCCACCCGAGGTCTTCGGATTCGGGGTGATGACCTGCACGCCCGGCTTCAGCAGATCGTCCCAGTCCTTGATCTGCTTCGGGTTGCCCTTGCGGACCAGGAAGACGATGGTCGAGGTGTAGGGGGAGCTGTTGTTCGGCAGACGCGTCTGCCACGTCTTCGGCAGGGCGCCGGAGTCGGCGATGGCGTCGATGTCATAGGCCAGCGCCAGCGTCACCACGTCGGCGTCGAGCCCGTCGATGACCGAGCGCGCCTGCTTGCCCGACCCGCCGTGCGACTGCTTGACGGTCACGGTCTGGCCGTTTTCCGCCTGCCACTTCTTGGCGAACGCCTTGTTGAACTCCACATAGAACTCACGGGTGGGGTCGTAGGAGACGTTCAGCAGAGTGGTCTGCGCCTTGGCGGGCGCGACGGTCAGCATGGCGAGGGCGATACCCGCGGCCATTGCGGACAGCCGGCCAACGGAGAATCGGTGCGCGCGGAGCGCGGAGAGCCGATCATGAAACGACATGGCACACTCCCTCGGTATGGTTCACTTGGGGAACGGGCATCGGCCCTTGAGGCCACGCACCGCACCGCGGTTCACAAACCCGGCATTCGCGCCGAATTCACACTTTTTATGATGTGTATGTAATATCCATTTGCCTTCTAGAGTTTGCATGAATTCTCGGAGGCCGCAAAGCTGTTTTTGCCATTCCCCGCGTTGGCAGGAGACAATTCGACAGGAGCTGTGGAATCCAGCCATCGGATCGCGCTGGAAGCGAAGCGCCGGATCGCTATCATGCGCACCCTCTCCGCCTCCTGCCGCGAACGGCCATGTCCGAAACCGTCCAGCCCCCTTCCCCCGCACTCCTGACCGCTCTTCTGGAGGCCGAACGCGCGCTCGGCCGCTTGGCAGAGGTGGCGCAGGACCCAACGCGCCGACGCCGGTTGTGGGCCGACGCGGCGCGCCGGGAGTCCTGCGCGGCGGCGCGGCTCGACGGGGTGGCGGTGGACCCGGCGGACTTTCTGGTGGCGACCATCGGCACCGACCTCGTCCCCACCGCCGGACGGGGGGCGGCGCAATCGGTCCGCGCGCTGTGGCAAGGCGCCCTGTTCACGCAAGGTGTCATCGCCGCCCCTTCCCGCCGGGTGGAGAACACGCGCGCGCCGTTCCCTTCCAGCGGGGCCGCCGCCGATGCCTGGCGCGCGGTGGCGGAGTTGGAGGCCGGGGCGGACACACGCTTTTCCTTCCCGCCCGACGACGAGGATGGCGACGCCGCCCCCCTTATGGACGACGCGCCCCCGGCCTGGACGCTGGGCTGGTCGGAGGCGCTGTGGCGCTGTCTTCAGGCGGAGGTGTCGGGGCGCGATCCCGGACGGCTGGCCTTCTCCGCGGACCGGGAAGCGGAGGCGGCCACCCTGCTCAAGCGGCTGGACCAGGCCGGCGACCAGCCGGCCCTGCTTGGCGGCGTGGGCATGCTGGCCGAACTGCTGCGCCCGGCGCCCGATTTGCGGATTCCCGGCTGGGCGGTGCCCTCGGCCCGGCTGATGGGGACGCTGGCGGTGGCGCGCTGCTGCCGGGTGCCGACCGTCTGGCTGCCGATGTCCGTCTCGCTGCACGCCGACCGCACGACCGCCGGCCTCGCCGCCCGCGGGCGGGAGGAGGGATGGCGGATCTGGCTGGCCGACACGGTGGCGGAGACGGCGCGGCGGGAGCGGGAGCGCGCCCTGTCGCTGGACCGCAACGCGGAGGGCTGGCAACAGCGGGTGGGGGCCAAGCGCCGCAACTCCCGCACTCCGGACCTGCTGGACCTTCTGTTCGAGGAGCCCGCCCTGACCGTGCGGCGGGTGCAGAAACGGCTGGGCAGCACCTTCCGCGGCGCCCAGTTGCTGGTCGACGAGTTACTGGAGGCCGGAATCCTGCGCGAGGCGACGAACCGCGCGCTGGACCGCGTGTTCATCGCCGTGGATCTGGTGCCCTGATGGAGCGGAAACCGATCAGATGTCGAAGTTGACGGGCAGGCCGCCGGTCGCCTGACGGTGGCGCAGGGCGTCGGACAGGGTCTGGTTGTCGAGCACCTGCGCTGTGGCGTCGCGCACCTGGACCATCAGCCAGCGCACCGAACAGGTCGGCGGATCGATGCAGTCCTCGCAGGGGCGGAAGGAATTCTTGCTGGCGCAGGGAATCGGCGCCAGATGCCCGTCGATCAGACGGATCACCTCGCCGAAGGAAATCTCCTCCGCCGGTCGCGCCAGACGGTAGCCGCCGCTCTTGCCGCGCTTGGCGAACAGCAGGCCATGCTTGCGCAATTCCACCAGAATGGCTTCCAGGAACTTGCGCGGAATGTTCTCCCGCTCGGCGATTTCGGCGATCAGGACGAGTTCGTCATCCGTCCGTTCGGCCAGCATGATCAGCGCACGCAGGGCGTATTTGGCTTTTTGCGACAGCATTCGGTCCGGCACCGCCCCCCGCGGCGGAATGGGATAAAGATAAAGTGCACTCCATATAGCCGTGTTGCCCAGGAATTGGTACCGGTTCTTGCCCTGGAAAACGGTGGCGCGTAAGGTCGAACACGAATTGATCCTGACCATTGATCACTGACCGGCGAAGGACGCGGCATGCAGACCATCATCGTTCCCGTCACTCCGTTCCAGCAGAACTGCACGGTGCTCTGGTGTCCGGAGACGATGAAGGGCGCCGCCGTCGATCCGGGCGGCGATCTTCCGCGCATCCTGCGCGCCGCCCAGTCGAAGGGCGTGACTCTGGAGAAGATCCTGGTCACCCATGGCCACATCGACCACGCCGGCGCCGTCGCCGACCTCGCCGACGAGCTGAAACTGCCCATCGAGGGGCCGCACCGCGAGGACCAGTTCTGGATCGACGGCATGCCGATGCAGAGCCAGATGTTCGGCTTCCCGCCGGTCCGCTCCTTCACGCCGGACCGTTGGCTGGACGAAGGCGACACGGTGACGGTCGGCAACCTGACGCTGGACGTTCACCACTGTCCGGGCCACACGCCGGGCCATGTGGTCTTCGTGCACAAGCCGAGCCGGATCGCCATCGTCGGCGACGTGCTGTTCCAGGGCTCCATCGGCCGCACCGACTTCCCCAAGGGCAACCACGGCGACCTGATCGAGTCGATCCGCAGCAAGCTGCTCCCGCTCGGCGACGACGTGACCTTCATCCCCGGCCACGGCCCGACCTCGACCATCGGGGAGGAGCGCCTCTACAACCCCTTCCTCAACGACTGACGGCGGGGAATGGCCGGTTGGGATGGCCGATCCGGACCCGCCGGACCGGCCATGTTTCCATCAGGCCCCTGTCTCGATGGACAGCGCCATCGGCGGCGGGTTGGCCAGCGTCTGGTAGACGACGCAGTAGCGCTCCGTCAGCTTGGTCAGGGTGGCGATGCGCTCCGCCGGTTCGTCGGTGTCCAGGTCGAAGCGCAGGCGGATGGCGCGGAAGCCGACCGGCGCGTCTTTCGCGACACCCAGCGTGCCGCGGAAATCCAGGTCGCCTTCCGCCGATACGGTGCCGCCGCGCAGCTTGAACTCCAGCGCCGTGGCGACCGCCTTCAGCGTCACGCCCGCGCAGGCCACCAGCGCCTCCAGCAGCATGTCGCCGGAGCAGGCCTGCGTACCCGGCCCGCCGGTCGCCGGATGCAGGCCGGCTTCCACCAGCGCCCGGCCCGTCTCGACCTTGCAGGCGATGCCGGAATCGTCCAACGCCCCGCGGGCCTTCAGCGTGACCACCGCCGAGTCCGGGGCGTCCTTGTACTTGTCCTTCAGCGGCGCCTGGAGCGCCCGCAGATCCTGTGCATCCATGCCCGTGCGTTTCCTCTTCGCGGTTCGGGTTCTTTATTGTGCGACCGGCGGATGATGGACCGCAAACACCATCCCGGCAATGCCCAAAGCGAAGCCCAGCTCCGCAGCCGGCACCCCTGGCCCGTCCCGACGTTTTCCGCTAAGACCGGCGGTATAAACATAATGAATGGGAAGGGAGATTCCCCCGCCATGAAACGTCGTTCCTTCCTCACCAGCGCCGGGGTCGGTCTGGCCGCCAGCACCGTCGTCGCCGCACCCGCCATCGCGCAGAGCCAGCCCGAGATCAAGTGGCGCATGGCGTCGAGCTATCCCAAGAGTCTCGACACCATCTTCGGCGGGGCGGAGCTGATCGCGCGCCGGGTCGCCGCCGCCACCGACAACAAGTTCCAGATCCGCACCTTCGCGGCGGGCGAAATCGTCCCGGCGCTCCAGGTGCTGGACGCGGTGCAGAACGGCACGATCGAGTGCGGCCAGTCCGCCGCCTATTTCTACATCGGCAAGGACCCGACCTTCTGCTTCGACACGGCCATGCCCTTCGGCCTGAACACGCGCCAGCACATCTCCTGGATGATGCACGGCGGCGGGCTGGAGCTGATGCGCGAGCTGTTCCGGGAACACAACATCTACAACATCCCCGCCGGCAACACGACGGCCCAGATGGGCGGCTGGTTCCGCAAGGAAATCAAGACGGTGGAGGATCTCAGCGGCCTCAAGATGCGGGTCGGCGGGCTGGCCGGGCAGATCATGGGCAAGCTGGGCCTCGTCCCGCAGCAGATCGGCGGCGGCGACATCTACCCGGCGCTGGAGCGCGGCACCATCGACGCGGCGGAGTTCGTCGGCCCCTACGACGACGAGAAGCTGGGCTTCCACAAGGTCGCCAAATATTACTATTCGCCGGGCTGGTGGGAGGGCTCCGCCCAGATCCCGCTGATGATCAACATCACCGCCTGGGAGCAGCTTCCGGAGTCCTACAAGACGATCCTGGAGCAGGCCTGCTGGGAGGCCAACACCTGGATGATCGCCAAGTACGACGCCGTCAACGCCGCGGCGCTGAAGCGTCTGGTGGCCGGCGGCGCCCAGCTCCGCGCCTTCCCGCGCGAGGTCATGATGGCCTGCGAGAAGATCGCCAACGAGCTGTATGACGAGCTGTCGGCGAAGAACCCGCGCTTCAAGAAGGTCTACGAGGCGTGGAAGCCCTTCCGCGACGAGGAGCGGCTGTGGTTCCGCGTCGCCGAGAACAGCTTCGACTCCTACGTCTATTCCCAGTCGGCGCAGCGCCGCTGAGGAAAGCACGGCCCCTCCCCTTCCAAGAAGGGGAGGGGCCGTTTTCTCAACAGGTCAGTGCGAAACCGCGCCGGCCGCCCCCAGGCCGGTTTCCGAGCGGATGTACTGGTACTCGTAGGCCTTCGCCTCCGCCGCCGCCCGCGCGCTGCGGTCGGTGACCGAGAAGAGCCAGGTCGTCGCGAAGGCGATGACCATCGAGAACAGCGCCGGATGCTCGTAGGGGAAGATCGGCGCCGGGAACTTGAAGACGCTGACCCACACGGTCGGCCCCAGCACCACGAAGGCGACGCAGCTCACCAGACCGGCGAAGCCGCCGATGAAGGCGCCGCGCGTGGTCAGACCCTTCCAGAAGATCGACAGGATCAGCACCGGGAAGTTGACCGAGGCCGCCAGACCGAAGGCCAGACCGACCATGAAGGCGATGTTCTGGTTCTCGAACAGCAGGCCCAGCGTGATGGCGATGACGCCCAGCGCCAGCGTGGCGAGGCGCGACACGCGCATCTCCGACGCCTCGGTGGCGTTGCCCTTCTTGATGACGCGGGCGTAGAGGTCGTGGCTGACCGCCGACGCGCCGGCCAGCGTCAGGCCCGCGACCACCGCCAGGATGGTGGCGAAGGCGACCGCCGAGATGAAGCCCAGGAAGATGTTGCCGCCGATGGCCTTGGACAGGTGGATGGCCGCCATGTTGCCGCCGCCCAGGATCTTGCCCGCGGCGTCCAGATAGGCCGGGTTGGTGCCGACGATCACGATGGCGAGGAAGCCGATGGTCACCGTCAGGATGAAGAAGTAGCCGATGAAGCCGGTGGCGTAGACGACCGACTTGCGCGCCTCCTTCGCGTCGGGGACGGTGAAGAAGCGCATCAGGATGTGCGGCAGCCCCGCCGGTCCGCACATCAGCGCGAGGCTGAGCGACACCGCGGCGATGGGGTCGGCCATGGCAGCGCTGGGGCGCAGGATGGCGGCGTTCGCGGCGTGGGCGGCGACGGCCTGCTGGAGCAGCCGCTCCGGGTTGAAGCCGAACTGCGCCAGCGCCAGCCCGACCAGCACGGTGCAGCCGCCGAGCAGCATCACCGCCTTGATGATCTGCACCCAGGTCGTGGCGAGCATGCCGCCGAAGGTCACGTACAGGATCATCAACACGCCGACCATCACCACGGCGTAGGTGTAGTCCAGCCCGAACAGGAGCTGGATCAGCTTGCCCGCCCCGACCATCTGCGCAATCAGGTAGAAGCAGACCACGGTCAGCGAGCCGACCGCCGCCAGCGAGCGGATCGGCGTCTGGCCCAGCCGGTAGGAGGCGACGTCGGCGAAGGTGAAGCGGCCCAGGTTGCGCAGCCGCTCGGCGATCAGGAACAGCATCAGCGGCCAGCCGACCAGGAAACCGATGGTGTAGATCACCCCGTCGAAACCCTTGGCGAAGACCATGCCCGACAGGCCGAGGAAGGCCGCCGCCGACATGTAGTCGCCGGCGATGGCCAGCCCGTTCTGGAAGCCGCTGATCCCGCCGCCCGCGGTGTAGAAGTCCGACGCCGAGCGGGTGCGCTTGGACGCCCAGTAGGTGATTCCCAGCGTGCCCGCGACGAACAGCAGGAACATGGCGATGGCCGTCACGTTGACCGGCTGGCGCTCCACCGCGCCATCGATGGCGGCGGCGAAAGCGGGACCGACGGCCAGCGCCGGCAGCAGCGCGGCGGAAGCGGAAGCAAGACGACGCGCGGCGCTCATCGGCCCACCTCGTTCAGCAGATCGCGGTTCATCGCGTCGTAGCGGCTGTTGGCGCGCAGCACGTAGACGCCGGTCATCAGCGAGCAGAAGATGGTGATGACGATGCCGGCGGCCAGTCCGACCGGGAAGGTCATGCCCTCGGCCAACGGGCGCGCCATCAGCTCGGGCGCCAGCGCCGAGGCGAACACGAAGGCGTAGTAGACCGCCAGGACGATCAGCGCCAGCCGCCAGCTGAAGCGCGCGCGGCTCGCCGTCATTTCGGCGAACTTCGGGTTGGACAACACCCGCTCGTAAATCTCGTCGGACATGTTTTTATCGCTTCTTCTTGGAACCCAGGCATTGCGCATCGCAGCAATACCGTGAGCGCATGGCGGCAAGAAGCGAAATTAAATTTCTTATAGCGCGAAATGACGAAATTTTCGCTCAAAACCCTTCAAAATTAACCGCTGAAAGGTTAATCATTAGCTCAAACTCGGTTGATCCCTGGCTGCGGAATGCGACAACTGGTCGCGCTGCGCCGCAACATGAGTCAACGCTGTTATCCCGCTGTTCGCCCCTTCGGCCGGACATCCTTCAGCCGGACATGGATCAGACCGCTGCCGGTGGGGTCGGAGCGGTCGGGCTTGACCATTGCCTCCAGCAGCTTCTCGTCGCTCGACCAGTAGGGCACGTACCACAGCCGGTCCACGTCCATGACCAGCACCCGGTGGGTCTCCGCGTCGTAGGCGCCGAGCGGCGCGATGTGGCCCACCGTGGCGTCGCCGGTCAGCGTGCCCTGGTCGTAGGCCAGCAGGATGATGTCGCTGTCGTCGCGCTCATTCTCATCGAGGATGCGCCGCAACTCGCCCAGCGTTTCCGGGGAGGTATCCTTAGGGCGGAAGACCTCCACCGTGGCGTCCAGACCGAAGGCGTCCACCGACCTCTGGACCAGCCCGGCGAAATCGGCGAAGGACACGCCGTCGCCATTCTCCGCGGTGGCCGCCTTCCACCCGTCGTCGTCCACCTCGTTCAACACCCGCAACTGGGTGACCAACCGGTTGGACGAGAGCGGCGGCAGGCCGCGCAGCGCGTTGATCATCATCGCCACGCTGGCGACCGAACAGGCGCTGCCCGTCTGCTGGGCCGTGTAGTAAGGCATCATCGCCCAGAAGTCCGGCGCCCCGGCCCGGCGCAGATAGTCGCGGTCCTGGGTCATCGGCACGGCGTCCGGCCCGAACTTCGGCTTGGTCTCACTCTGCGCGTCCTGCGCCGCGGCGGGGGGACCGGCCAGACACGCGAAGGCGCACAGGGCCAGCAGAGCCGAGCGGAACGGTGCCTTCATCACCGGCGTTTTCCTCGATGGTGTCACGAACGATGCCTCTGCCGGCTCTAGCCGGACGGGGTGGGCCTAGGCGGAAGGCTCTGCGGCACGAGCGCCATGCAGTTCTGCACGACCGCGGCGCAGGCGCCCAGCGACGACGCCCGGTAGACCAGCCGCTCGACGGCTCCGTTCCTCAAGGTGAAGGTCGCCTCGCACCGGTTGTCCACCACGTCGCCAGCCCGCGGAGGATAGTAGTCCCACGGATCGTAGTCGAGCCCGCGATGGCGCCAGCCGGGATAGCCCCATGGATATCCCCAGCCATAGCCCACCGGCGGCGGTGGCGGCGCGTAGTAATCGATGGAGCCCGCCCGGTAGGCGAGGAACTCCAGCGGGCCGCTGGCCGCCTGCCGGTGCGGCACCCCCGCGCAGGACAGCAGCGTCCCCTTGGGCATGCCGACCAGCGCGCTCTGGGCGGCCAGCGCGACGTCGGCCCGGGGATCGGCGCAGCCCGCCAGCCCACTGGCCACGCCGAGCAGAAGGACGGCGGCGGACCGCGGCAAGGCGTGTGGACACGGGAGCACGGGCGGAGCCTCCTTCCCCGGGGAACCTATCCCGGAAGAACAAGCCTCCGCCCGCTTTTGATCCCGCTTGGACCCGGTCCCGGCCGGGGATCAGGCGTCCCAGAAATGCGGCATGCCGTCCGACGCCGTGTAGCCGCTGTGGCCGATCATCGCCCAGTCCAGGTCATGGATGCCCATGGCCAGCGCCGGGGAGTTCGCCTGGAGCGAATAGTCGCCCCAATAGGGGTTGTTGAACAGCGGCTTGCCCGTCACGTCGTTGTCGCCGTAGCGCGGCACGTTGTGGACGAGGTTGCCGTCGATCACCGGGTTCCCGGCGGTCAGCAGCTCCATGTAGTCGTCCAGCGGCAGGATCCCGCTGATGACGTTGCCGGTGATGGTGTTGTTGCGCGGCAGGCCGGGGTCGCCGTGCTTGGGCGCCCAGCCGACGCGGATGAACTCCTCCACGTTGCTGGCGATGATCGAGAAGTTGTTGGTGACGAGGTTGTTGTCGCCGCCGTGGATGTGCACCCCGGCCAGCCCGGTGTCCTTCAGGAAGTTGCCGGTCACCGTGACGCCGCCGGCCATGTCGTCCAGATAGATGCCGAAGCCCTTGTGATTGGTCAGCCACTGGTCGGTGTTGCTGGTGGCCAGCCCGCCGACATGCTCAACCCAGTTGCCGCGGATGATCGTGCCGGTGTCGACGCTGGACCGGCCCAGCACCTCGATGCCGCCGCCGTCCGCCGTCTCCAGGTTGGTGTTGGTGACGCGGTTGTACTCGATGACGTTGTTGCGGTTGATGTTGCTGGAGTCCCAGTTCTTCAGCGAGATGCCGTAGCGCGCGCTGGAGTCCACGTCGTTGTGGGCGATCAGGTTGTTGTCGACCCCGGTCCCGATGATCCCGGCGACGCCCTTGCGCACCTCGCCGACGTGGGAGATGTCGTTGGCGTAGACGGTGTTGCCGTTGCTGCGCCCGTCCAGCTCGATGCCGTTGACCGCCAGATGCTCCAGCGTGTTGCCGCCCACCAGGTTGTTGGAGGAGGCGGCCGTCAGCTTGATCGCCGTGCCGACGTTGAGGAAGCTGTTGTTGCCGATGCTGTTGCCCGACGCCCCCTTCAGCTCCACCGCGTAGCCCCAGGTGGTGGTGTTGGTGAAGCCCAGCCCCTCGATGGTCACGTCGCTGCTGCCGTTCAGGCGGATCAGCGTGCCCAGCCGCGCCACCTCGACGCCGTCCTGCGCCAGGGTGCCCGGGTTTTCCGGCTTGAACACCAGCGACTTGTCCGAGGCACGCCACGCGAACTCGCCCGCCTGGTCGACGAAGGACGGGTTGTTCAGCAGCTTGTAGGTCGTCCCCTCGGCGAAGGGCAGCGAGGTGCCGTTCTTCAGCGTGATGGTGCGGGTGGCGTCGTTGACGCCGGCGATCTCGGTCAGCGTGTCGGACAGCCGCTCGGCGTCCATCAGCTGGATCTTCATGCCGGGGATGATGTCACCCGACGACATGTCGCCGGTGTGGTAGCGCACCGACCAGCCGCTGGGACCGCCGTTGGCCGCGTCGGCGAAGTACCAGCCGGTGGTGGTCGGGTTGTCGGCGTCGACGATGCCCTTGCTGGCCAGCGTCTGGCGCACGCCGCCGATGGTCAGGTCGAGGTCGGTGGCCTGCGACAGCTTCGCGGAATAGATCCCGTTGCCCTCGCTGATGAAGTTCGTGACCTTCTCCGCCCCGTTCAGCACCGGCGTCTCGCCGGGATAGTTGCGGAAGCTGTGGCCGTTGTCGGCGCCGGTCAGCTCCAGCGTCTTGGTCAGGCGGTAGGTGCCCTCACGCACGTAGGTGGTGTCGACGTCGCTGTCGCGCATGGCGTCGCGGGCGCGCTCCAGCGAGGCGAAGGGACCGTCGGTACCGTCCGCGTTCGGCGCGGACAGCTTGCCCGACCAGCTGTCCTTGCCGTTGGCCGCGACGTAGAAGGCCGGGCCGGTCGGCGGCGCCGGGGGCGGTTCGGCCGAGGGCTGGAACAGCGACGCCGGGGCGTCCACGTTCAGAGCACCACCCCAGAACAGCCCCTCCTGCCCCTTCACCACGTCCTTTCCGTCCACCGCGCCCTTGTCATAGGTGACGATGCTGTCGGTCGCCGCGACGGTATGGCCGTTGATGGAGACCGACTTGACGTACAGGTTGCGGTCCTGCCCGTTGACCACGGAGTCGTTGTCGTAGTGGATCTGGATCTTGTGGGCTTCCTTGGCGTCCAGATCGACGGTGAAGCGGAAGGGCTGCGGGTCGCTGGAGGTGGCGCGGCCCTCGCCGACCACCTTGCCGTCCACCAGCAGCTTGACGCTTTCTCTTATACCCATCT
>NZ_WHOR01000134.1:0-15068 GCF_013340925.1 Azospirillum formosense | reverse complement strand
TTGAGTTTTGAGGTGCTTGTCGCTAACAATCGATTGTTTGACGTGACCTTGCGTGTCCTGCTTTGTGTTGTTATCAATGACGTCTCTCTCTTTTTTTTTTTCTCTCTATTCGGCTGCCGCGTCATATTTGACCAAGTAGCTCGTCGGCAGCGTCATATGTGTATAAGAGAAAGGCCCCACCCTTCGGCACCAGACCGAAGGCGGTCACCGACAGCGTTATGGGGCCGGAGGTCGAAACCGAGTCGCCGCCCGCCAGAGCGATCCCGAACCGGGCTTGATCCTCGCCCAGGCCAGCGGCGAAGCCGGCCAGCCAGTCCTCGCCCACCGCCTTCGGAAGGACGGTGACCAATGTGTAGGCGTAGGGGACCGCCCCCATGGCGGCGAGGTCCGAGAGGTTGGTGCGCAGCAGCTTCGCGGCGATGTCGCCGGGAGCGTCGTCGGGAAAGAAGTGGACGCCAGCCACCATGGCGTCCGTGGTGACGACCAGTTCCTGGTCCGGTGGAACGCCGAACACGGCGGCGTCGTCGGCAAGCCCGCGGGCGCCCGGAAAACCGGACGCCAGCGGTCGGAAATAGCGGTCGATCCGCCCGAACTCGCCGAGCGGCTTGCCGGTTGGGAGCTTATCGGTCGCTGGATGAGTCACGGCTGGGGTCCGGCTGGGCCAGTTCGTCCGGCCGCAGCGCGCGGGCCACATGGTCGAGCACGCCGTTCACCATGCCCGGCTCCCGCGCCGCAAAAAAGGCGTGCGCGACATCCACATACTCGCTGATGAGGATGCGCGGGTGCGTGTCGTTGTGGACGAACAGCTCATAGGCGCCGGCCCGCAGGATGGCGCGCATCAGCAGTTCCAGGCGGTCCAGCGCGTAGCGCGGCTCCAGCGCCGAGGCCAGCATGCCGTCAACCTCGGCCCGGCGGTGCGCGGCGCCTCGGACGATGTCGGCGAACAGCTGCGGGTCGGCGGAGACGAACTTCGCCCCGTCGATCTCCTCGCCCAGCCGGTGATTGACGAACTCGCCGATCACGGATTCCACGGCGATGCCGGTCGGTTCGATCTGGTTCAGGTCGATCTGGTACAGGGCCTGAACGGCGGCAAGGCGCGCGGCCTTGCGCCGGGCCTTTGCCGATCCGCCACCCGTCCGGTTCCGGGAGCCGCGCTTCTGTTTCGCGCGGCCAGCCGCGTCGTCGTTGCTCATGATGCTCAGTCTGTCAGGAATTGCACCGCGGGATCACCGCGGATAGAGGCGGAATTGGCGCTTGAGTTCGATCATGTCAAGGCAGGCGCGCGCCGCGAAACCACCCTTGTTCTTGGCCGTCACGGAGGCCCGCGCCCAAGCTTGTTCGCGATTCTCCACCGTCAGCACGCCGTTGCCGATGGCCAGCGCGTAGCGCAGCGCGAGGTCCTGGAGACCGCGGGCGCTCTCGTTGCAGACGATGTCGTAATGGGTGGTCTCGCCGCGGATCACGCAGCCCAGCCCGACGTAGCCGTCGAAACGCTTGCGGGCCGTGAAGAAATCCATGGAACGCAGGGCGTACAGGATCGCCGCCGGAATCTCCAGGCACCCCGGGACCGAGACGCGCTGGTAGGTGGCGCCGTCCTTCTCGATCTCGGCGATGGCGCCTTTCACCAGCTCGTCGGCGATGTCCTCGTAGAAGCGGGCTTCCACGATCATCAGATGGGGCTTTTCGGTCATCTCAGGGTCGCTCGGCTGGCCGTTACTGGTCTTGCAGGGGAATCGGGCGGTGGCCGAGCACGGTCAGGCCGTACCCCTCCAGCCCGATGATGGACTTCTTGCGGTTCGACAGCAGAACCATGTCGCGCACGCCCAGGTCCAGCAGGATCTGCGCGCCGACTCCATAATCCCGCAGGGCGGGAGTCGGATTCTCGTGGCCTTCCAGCCGCGCCATCACCGACTCGGTCAGGCTGTTCGCCATCGGCTCGCGCAACAGGACGATGACGCCGCGGCCTTCCCGCGCGATCATCTCCATGGAGGCCTGAAGCTCGCCGTCGCGCGCGGCGCTCCGGTCGCCCAGCACGTCGTCCAGCACCGACAGGGCGTGCATGCGCACCAGCACCGGCTCGTCGCCGGAGATGTCGCCGCGCACCAGCGCGATGTGCTCCGCGTAGGCCACCTTGTTGACGTAGACGTACATCTGGAAACGCCCGCCGAAGCGGCTGTCCAGCGTCGCCGCCAGCTTCTGCTCGACGATCGTCTCGGTGCGGCGGCGGTAGGCGATCAGGTCGGCGATGGTGCCCACCTTCAGCCCGTGGAACTGCGCGAACTTCACCAGATCCGGCAGGCGGGCCATGGTGCCGTCGTCGTTCATGATCTCGCAGATCACGCCCGCCGCGGTCATGCCGGCCATGCGAGCGATGTCCACCGAGGCTTCCGTATGGCCGGCGCGGACCAGCACGCCGCCGTCACGGGCGAGCAGCGGAAAGACATGCCCCGGCGTCACGATGGCGTCCGGCCCGGCCGTCGGGTCGATGGCGACCTGGATGGTGCGGGCCCGGTCGGCGGCGGAGATGCCGGTGGTCACGCCCTCGCGCGCCTCGATGGAGACGGTGAAGGCGGTCTGGTGGCGGGTGCCGTTCTGCTGCGCCATCAGCGGCAGGCGCAGCCGCTCGATGTGGTTCTGGTCCATGGCGAGGCAGATCAGACCCCGCCCATACTTGGCCATGAAATTCACGGCCTCGGGAGTCGCGCACTGGGCCGGGATGACCAGATCGCCTTCGTTCTCGCGGTCCTCGTCATCGACGAGGATGAACATCTTGCCCTGGCGCGCCTCCTCGAGGATCTCCTCGGGGCGCGACAGATACTCGTGAAACTCGGACGTCATTCCTGCCCTGCCAGCCGCGCCACATACCGCGCGAGCATATCGATTTCCAGGTTCACCCGGTCCCCGGCCTTCAGCGTGCCGAAGGTGGTCGCATCCTGGGTGTGCGGGATGATGTTCACGCCGAAGCGCGCACCATCGACCTCGTTCACCGTCAGCGACACCCCGTCCAGCGCCACCGACCCCTTGGAGGCGATGTATTTCGCCAGGGTGGCCGGCGCCTCGAAGGTGAAGCGCTTCGACTCGCCGTCGGCGCGGATGTCCACGACGGTGGCGACGCCGTCGACGTGGCCGGACACGATGTGCCCGCCCAACTCGTCGCCGACCTTGAGCGCGCGCTCCAGATTGACGCGCGTGCCTTCGGCCCAGCCGCCCAGCGTCGTCTTCGACAGGGTCTCGGCGGAAGCCTGCACGGCGAACCAACCCGGCCCCTTCTCGACCACGGTCAGGCAGACGCCGTTGTTGGCGATGGACGCGCCGATGGGAACCGTCTCCATAGCGAAGACGGTTTCGACGGTGAACCGGGTGTCGCCCTGCCGTTCCACGGCCCGAACGCGCCCAACATCGGTGATGATTCCGGTGAACATGGGCCGGCAATTTAGCAGGTTTTCAATCGTGTGAAAGATTCATCCGCACGGCGTGGCACGCAACGGACTGTTGCGCGCGGCACGGTGCCGGACACCATGAAAACCAGCGCCGCTCAACCGCGCCGGACGTAGCTTTCCACGAGGTCGTCCCCGGCCTGCCTCAGGTCGGTCCGGCGGAATCGTGCCATGCGCTCCAATCCGTCCACCCCGAAGCCATGGACCGCCGGCAGCCCGTCGCCCCCCATGACGGAGGCGGCGCGGAACCATTCCAGCCGATCCACCAGATTGGCCCGCAGCAGCGAGGCCGCCAGCGTAGCCCCACCCTCCACCAGCACACGGGTCAGGCCGCGGCGGGCCAGGACGGAGCTCGCCGCGACCAGATCCGGCAGGCCCGCGGAGTCGGCGGGCACACGGATCACCTCGAGTCCACAATCCTGGAAGACGGCCAGGCGGCTCGGGTCCGCATCCTCGCGGGTGACCACCCAGGTCGGCACGGAGCGCGCGCCCACGGCCAGTTTCCCGGTCAGCGGCAGGCGCAACCGGCTGTCCACCACGATGCGCACTGGCGAACGGTGGGCCAGCCCCGGCAAACGGCAGGTGAGTTCCGGGTCGTCGGCCAAGGCGGTGCGGATGCCGACCATGATCGCGTCGTGGGTGGCGCGCAGCCGGTGCCCCCAGGCCCGCGCCGTCGGACCGGTGATCCATTGCGACTGGCCGCTGTGGGTGGCGATGCGCCCGTCCAGAGTCGTCGCGGCCTTCAGTGTATAGAGTGGACGCTCGTCCTGGATGCGTCGGAAGAAGCCTTCGTTGAGCGTCCAGGCCTCGTCCTCGCAGACGCCGGTGTCCACCACGACCCCGGCGGCGCGCAGCCGCTCCAGTCCGCCGCCGGCGACCCGCGGGTCGGGATCGCCGCAGGCCACCACCACCCGCGCCACCCCAGCCTCGACCAGAGCCAAGGCGCAAGGCGGCGTTTTCCCGTAATGATTGCAGGGCTCCAGCGTCACATAGGCGGTCGCACCGCGTGCCGCGCCGTTGGCCCGGACCAGGGCCTCCGTCTCGGCGTGGGGGCGTCCACCCGGCTGGGTCCAGCCACGCCCGACCACCACCCCGTCGCGCACGATGACGCAGCCCACCGCCGGGTTCGGCCATGTGTTGCCGAGCCCGCGCGCCGCCAGGGACAGGGCGGCCCGCATATGGCGGACGTCATCGGGATGGATGGCCAGCTTCGCCATGGGCGCCGCCCGCCCCTTCAACCGTTCTGGGCTTCGGGAGCGAGCTGCTCGACGAACTCGTTGAAGTCCGACGCCTCGCGGAAGTCCTTGTAGACCGAGGCGTAGCGGATGTAGGCGACCTGATCGAGCGTCTGCAGCGCCACCATGATCATCTCGCCGATCTGCTTCGACGGGATCTCGCTCTCGCCGGAGGATTCGAGCTGGCGCACCAGGCTGTTGACCACCCGATCGATGCGGTCGGCGTCGATCGGGCGCTTGCGCAGAGCGATGCGCATGGAGCGCAGGAGCTTTTCGCGGTCGAAAGGCTCCCGCTGGCCGGTGCTCTTCACCACCGTCAGCTCACGGAGCTGGACGCGCTCGAAGGTGGTGAAGCGCGCGCTGCAACTGGGGCAGAACCGCCGCCTGCGGATCGCCGAGTTGTCCTCGGTCGGTCGCGAGTCCTTGACCTGGGTGTCCTCGTGTCCGCAGAACGGGCAGCGCATGTCCGGCCTATCCCCCTAGTCGGTTTTGATGATTACAGGGTCGGGTAGATGGGGAAGCGGCGGCACAGATCGCGCACCTCCTCCCGCACCTTCGCCTCGACCGCCGCGTTGTCGCCGGAGTTGCTGGCGGCCAAGCCGTCCAGCGTCTCGACGATCAGGCGGCCGACCTGCTCGAACTCGGCCACGCCGAAACCGCGGGTGGTGGCCGCCGGGCTGCCCAGGCGGACGCCGGAAGTGATCATCGGCTTCTGCGGGTCGAACGGCACGCCGTTCTTGTTGCAGGTCATGCCGGCGTGCTCCAGGCTCGCCTCGGCGGCCTTGCCGGTCAGGTTCTTCGGACGCAGGTCCACCAGCACGATGTGGCTGTCGGTGCCGCCGGACACGATGTCCAGCCCGCCCTCAATCAACACCTTCGACAGGGCGCGGGCGTTGTCCAGCACGCTCTTGGCGTAGGTCTTGAACTCCGGACGCAGCGCCTCGGCGAAGGCCACCGCCTTGGCGGCGATGACGTGCATCAGCGGGCCGCCCTGCAGGCCGGGGAAGACCGCCGAGTTGATCTTCTTGGCGATCTCCTCGCTGTTGGTCAGCACCATGCCGCCGCGCGGGCCGCGCAGCGTCTTGTGGGTGGTGGTGGTGACCACGTCGGCGTAGGGGAACGGGTTCGGATAGACGCCGCCGGCGATCAGGCCGGCATAGTGGGCGATGTCCACCATGAAGTAGGCGCCGACCTCGTCCGCGATGGCGCGGAAGCGCTGGTAGTCGAGGACGCGCGGGTAGGCGGAGCCGCCGGCAATGATGAGCTTCGGCTTGTGCTCGCGGGCCAGACGCTCGACCTCGTCGAAGTCGATCAGGTGGTCGTCACGGCGCACGCCGTACTGCACGGCCTTGAACCACTTGCCCGAGAGGTTCGGGGCCGCGCCGTGGGTCAGGTGGCCGCCGGCCGCCAGCGACATGCCGAGGATGGTGTCGCCCGGCTGGAGCAGGGCGAGGTTGACCGCCTGGTTGGCCTGCGACCCGGAGTTCGGCTGGACGTTGGCGAAATTGCAGCCGAACAGCTTGCAGGCGCGCTCGATCGCCAGCGTCTCGGCCACGTCCACATACTCGCAGCCGCCGTAATAGCGCCGGCCCGGATAGCCCTCGGCGTACTTGTTGGTCATGACCGAGCCCTGGGCCTCCAGCACCGCCTGGGAGACGATGTTCTCGGACGCGATCAGCTCGATCTGCTCCTGCTGGCGGACCAGCTCGTCGCGCACCGCGCGGGCCAGTTCGGGATCGGTCTCGGCGAGCGAGGCGGCGAAGAAGCGGCCGATCTCGGCGCGGGGGTCGGCGTTGGTCACGGTCATGGCAGGGCAGGTCCTTGGTTCAGAAAGCAGTCACGGGCCGGATGAAGGGCCGTCTCATCCCATCTTGGCGATTCGCCGGCTGTGCCGCTCACCGCCTTCGAAATCGGTCGTCAGGAAGGCGTCCACGCAATCCTTCGCGATCTCCGCGCCGATGATGCGCGCGCCCAGAGCCACCACGTTCGCGTCGTTGTGCTGGCGCGCGAGGCGGGCGGTGGTCACGTCATGCACCAGGGCCGCACGGATGCCCGGATGGCGGTTCGCCGCGATGCTGATACCGATGCCGCTGCCGCAGATCAAGACGCCGCGCGCCGCGCGCTTGTCGTTGATGGCCCCGGCCAGCGCCGTGGCGAAATCCGGATAGTCCACCGATTCCGGACCGTTGCAGCCGAGATCCAGCACCTCGTAGCCGGCGCCGGCCAGCCAGGAGGCGATCTGGGCCTTCATCTCGTACCCCGCGTGATCGGACGCGATCGCGATGGTGGTCATGAAAGAAAAACTCCGTGCACGAATACGAACGGCGCCAGCCCCGAGGAGATACCCGGCGGGGACGGCGGCACGGCGCGCAAGCTACCAGATATCGCCCCGAACCGCCAGAAGGACACAACGCACAGGGGCTTTGCGCCGGGCACAGAACCGCAAAACAGAGGATGGAGGGCATGGGCGCCATGCGGTCGGCGTGGTCCGCGATGCATGCCGAGAACAAATGTTTCTCTATTTCCCGTCCCCGTTGACGTTAACGGCCAGTAAGCAGCTCGACCGATTCGGTCTCGCACCACGAATCGGTCAGTTGCGGTGCCCGATTCCCATGGTCTTGCCTAGCTTCCCCGCACTAGACGATGCCTAAACGTGGGGCAGTGCAGCCACAGCCCGGCCATTTCCTGCGACATCTGATTTGCCGAGCCTTGTAACTTCATGCAGATCGCAAATAACTTAATTCGCTCCTCTCGAAATTATATTGACACCCAAATCACGCTGTGCAACTTGGTTGCTAGGGACAAAATGAAAAATCAGGACTAATGGCAATGAGTGACCAGCTTCGCGCCGATGTGCCCGATAACGAGCTTCTGCGGATGACCGCGGACATCGTCTCCGCATATGTCAGCAAGAACGTTCTGCCGGCGCAGCAGATTCCCGAGGTGATCAACACGGTCTACTCGTCGCTGACCGGGCTGAACGCGCAGCCCCGAGAGATTCCGTCGGAGCCTTTGAAGCCCGCCGTGCCGATCCGCAAGTCGGTGACGCCCGAATACATCGTGTGTCTGGAGGACGGCAAAAAGCTGAAGATGCTGAAGCGTCATTTGCGCTCCACATACAACATGTCGCCGGACGAATACCGGGCGCGCTGGAGCCTGCCGCCCGATTACCCCATGGTCGCTCCGAACTACGCGGCGCAGCGCTCCGAGTTCGCGAAGCGGATCGGCCTCGGTCGCAGCTCCGGCCGCCAGACCCGCCGCAAGGCCGGCTGAGCGCCAGCACCGTCCTGAACGAACTGGGCCGGCTTCCCCGATGGGAAGCCGGCCCAGTGTCGTTAGACCCTCATGTCTTTGGCCCTGGATCAATCCGACCGTCGCGCGGGCGGGCCTTGCCGAACCCGCCCGCGCTGTTCCTCACCCACAGTTGCGACCGGAGAGGCGACAGTTGAATCGCTCCACATTGCGGGTCAGTTCCTGCCCTGTGCTTGTGTTCTCCTCGTTCAGGCAGCGCAGATAGTCCATGGTTTTGTCCACGTACTCCTTCACCTCGAACTGGCAGGTGGCCATCTTGTCCGCGCTGACGAAGGTGGTGGTGTCGCTCATGCAGAGCGGAACGCCGGGCTTGGTGCAGATGATGGTGGTTTCCGACCATGCCGCCGGGCTTTGCAGCGCCACGGTCAGCACCAGCAGCGCGGCCGCCGGCTTCAGGGTCTCTCTCAACAGCACGGGCATTCTCCGCAAGACCGTCACGCAACGCATGCGCTCGTCGCCCTCCGCATTCGGTCAGGACCGCCACACCTGGAAAACACTGTCCGGAAAGCATGGCGGTCCGTTCGTTCGTGGAACGGTTTCTACAGGCGTTACATCCGATGCACCAGTGCCCACGGCGCGGCATAGGTCTAGAGTCGGACGTGAGCAGTTCACCCCCGGACCGGTTCCGCAGGTCCGGCACCGGGATGTCAGTGCTCACCATCAGCAGAAGCCAAGACTAGCCGCGCCCCCCGCCCCGCCGGGAGGGCGCGCTTCTTGGCGTCCGTATTCATGGAATTCGGTCAGCGTTTGGCGGCGTCGCGCTTCAGGACGAACTGGAGCTTGCTGATCGCGGTCCGTTTCAGCAACTCCAAGCTGCCGGTGGCCGGCCCGACGACCGACACCTCCGTCGCGGTGACGGGATCGATGGCCATCACCTTCAGATAGCTCCCGACCCTCTGGAACTCGAACAGCACCTCGCCAACACCGCTTCCTGTGCCGTTTCCTGCGGTCTGGCCTTTTCCAGGCGCCCGATTGCCCACCATCGCACTTTCTCCATCGCCGGCCTTCGCCGGTCCCGTTACCACCTTAGCACAGCGCAACCGCTCCGGAACCCCGTCTGCCACGTCCTGTTGTTGGCGGACGACGCACACAGCAAGGGAGTACCGGCACCATGGCTGCCAAGACCATGCAGGATCTTCTGATCGAAGAACTCCGCGACATCTACCACGCCGAGAAGCAGCTCACCAAGGCGCTGCCGAAGCTGGCCAAGGCGGCGCATTCTGAAAAGCTCCGCACGGCCTTCGAATCCCACCTGGAAGAAACCCGCGGCCAGATCGAACGGCTGGAGCAGATCTTCGAGGAGTTGGACACCCGCACCCGCGGCAAGCATTGCGACGCGATGGAAGGGCTGATCAGCGAGGCCCGCGAGATCATGGAAATGGGTCTCGCTCCGGAGGTGCAGGACGCGGCCCTGATCGCCGCCGCCCAGAAGGTGGAGCATTACGAAATCGCCAGCTACGGCACCGTCCACGCCTACGCCACCGCCTGCGGCCTCACCAAGGTGGCGGAACTGTTGGAGCAGACCCTGAACGAAGAGAAGGAAACCGACAAGAAGCTGAATGTCCTGGCCATCAACGATGTGAACAAGAAAGCGATGCAGGCCAGCGGGCAGAAGGCGGCCTGACAGCGGCACGCCACATCATAAGCCGAATCTCTTGTTACAGCGGGCGCCATTGAAGACGGGCGGGTGAACCTCTACTATCGGAGCCACCCAATCGATTTTTCCGGTGCCCGCTTATGCGCAGGGTCGCGTCCTCCCTCGGTGCCCTCCTGATCGCCGCAACCATCGCCGGACCGACCACGATGGTCCGGGCAGCGGAGGGACCGGCGGCCCTGCCACCCTCCGTCCGCATCAAGCCGGTGATGGTTCCCATCGTCACCCGCGGTCAGGTGGAGCGTTACACCCAGATCGAGGTGATGCTTGAGGTGGCGAACGCCACCCGGCTGGGCGAGGTCCAGGTCGCCATCCCGCGGCTGCACGACGCCGCGCTGCGCGCGGTCTATCTGGGCATCGAAGAGGGTTGGATCGTCCGCGGCAACATCGCCAACATGCCCGCCCTGCGCCGCAAGATCGACGAGGAAAGCGTCAAGCTGTTCGGCAAGGACGTGGTCAGCCGCATCCTCATCACCCCGCTGTCCCGGCAATCCTCCTTTCCCTGATCCCCTCCCCCGTTCCGGTGGTTGCCTCCTCGGCCGCTTCACGGCAGCATGGCCGCCTGACCGGTAGGGAAACGCGAGAATGGCCGTGGTTTATGTGGCGCGCAGCGCCGCGCTGACGAAATGGGCGTCCGACGTCGGACAGGGGAAACACATCTTCAAGCTGGGCGTGGCGGCCGACAAGGACGCGGCCAAGGCCGCCATCGACGCCGGCTGGGCGGGCGAGAGCGACTGGCGCCCGGTTCACAGCCAGGAGGTGGCGGAGCTTCAGGAGGACACGGTGATCGAGCGGCTGATGCGCAAGGAAAAGGTCATCGATCCGACCTATTATCCGAAGCTGAAGGGCGCCTCGGGCGTCTTCCGCATCACCCTGACCAACGTCCAGAACAGCCTCCTCGTCGCCAAGGCGATGTCCGCGGACGAACCGCTCACCGACGTCAAGGTGAAGCCGAAGGACATCGCGGAATACATGATCCGCAACGCCCTCCCCTCCCCGTCATGACCAACCCGACGCCGCTCTACACCATTGGTTATGAAGGAGCCTCCTTCGACTCCGTCCTGCGTGCATTGAAGGCGCGGGGCGTCGGCGTCCTGCTGGACGTGCGCGAGTTGCCCCTGTCCCGCCGCGCCGGCTTCTCCAAGAGGCCGCTGTCCGCCGGACTGGAGGAGGCCGGGATCGGCTACGTCCACCTGAAGGGGCTGGGCACGCCCAAGGAGGGCCGCGTCGCCGCCCACCAGGGCGACCTCGACCGCTTCTGGTCGATCGTCGAAGCGAAAATGCAGACTCCCGAAGCCGAGCACGACCTGAACCGAGCCGCCGCCCTGGCGCGGGAACGCCCGGCCTGCCTGCTCTGCTTCGAGGCGTCGCCCCACCTCTGCCACAGGCTCCGCGTCGGCGAAAGTCTTCACAGTCGTTTCGGCTTCACGGTGGAGCATCTCTCTCCCACCGACATCTCCTTCTAGGGGCTGACATGCATTCCCGCTGGTACCACTTCGCCGATCTGTCCGCTGCCACCTTCCACGACATGCTCCACCTCCGCCAGAGCGTGCTGGTGGTGGAGCAGTCCTCGCCGTTTCCCGATCTGGATGGGCGTGATCCGGTGGCGCAGCATCTGGCGCTGTACGACGGCGACGCGGCGACGCCGGTCGGCTACGCCCGCATTTTCGGCCCCGATGCGGAGACCGGTGCCACCTCCTTCGGGCGTCTGGCGGTCGCTCCGGCGTGGCGTGGCAAGGCGCTGGGCCGCCGGCTGGTCGCCGAATGCCTGGAACGGCTGGCCCGGGAATGGCCGGAGCACGACGTGCAGATCAGCGCGCAGCTTTACCTGGAGCGCTTTTACGGCGGCTTCGGCTTCCGGCGCGTCAGCGACATTTATGATGATGTCGGCATCGACCACATCGACATGCGGCTGAGCCGATAAGGCGGAGAATCCTGTCTATTTCCTGGCTTCGGCCAGGATGTCGCCGGCTTCCTTGCGGATGACGTTCAGGTTCTTCAGCAGGATCGCCAGCGCCTGATCGTAGTTGAAGGCCTCCTCCGATTCGTCCGGGATGTCGGTGTCGTCGGCGGCGACGGACACCTTGGCCTTCTTCTTCACGGTCGCGAAATACTCGCTGCCGGTCTTTTCGAACCCCTTGATCGCCTTTTGCAGGGCGTCGACGTCGTTGGCCCGCGTGGCGGCGTCCAGCGCCTTCGTCGCCTTCTCCAGCCCGCTCGACGCTCGGAAAGCCAGCAGGAAGCCCTCGGCCGGCTTCTTCTTGCCGGTCAGCGCCTCGAACATCTTCTTGGCGGCGGTCCAGTCGGCGAAGAAGGTGGTGGCGGGCATCTCCTTGCCGCTGCCCGCCTTCTCCAGCTTCTTCAGGGCGGACAGGCTTTCCAGCTGGGCCATCTGCTCGACGTTCATGGCGCCGCCCAGCATGTCGGCCGCCACCTCGACGGCGCCCTCGTTCTTCGCCTTCTGCGCCTTCACGATCACCGCGCTGAGCTTCGCCCGGAAGATCTTGGTCGCCTGGAGCAGATCGGCCAGCGCCGCGCGCAGCGCCTTGGCGTCCCCCGCCTTGTAGGCCTTGTCCCAGGCCGCGGCGGCCTTCTCCACATCACCGGACTTCTTCACCACCGCCAGGGCATCGCCCGAATTGGGGATCTTCTTCGCCTCGGCCTCGCATTTCGCCTTGTGCTTCTTGAACTCGGGTGCGGCGGCGAACGGCATGGTCAGGTCTCCGGCTTGATGTCTTCCACCCGCTCGACCGCAGCGAACGGTTGCAGAAGACTAGACGCCGTCCCGCCGGCGTCAACGCCGACCCGGTTCAAAATGGAAGAAGCGGCCCCATAACGCCCATCGCTCTAGCCGACGACCATCGCCTGAAGCGTTTCCAGCCGGTCGGCCTCGGCCGCCGGCTTGTCCCAGCGGATGCGGTGGACGCGCGGAAAGCGCATCGCCAGACCGCTCTTGTGGCGGTTCGACGGGTGCACGCTGTCGAAGGCGACCTCCAGGACCAGCCCCGGCTCGACCTCGCGCACCGGGCCGTAGCGGCGGGTGGTGCGGTTGCGCACCCAGCGGTCGAGTTCCACCAGTTCCGCGTCGGTGAAGCCGAAATAGGCCTTGCCCACTGGCACCAGCTCTTCGCCGCGCCAGACGCCGAAGGTGAAGTCCGAGTAATAGCTGGACCGCTTGCCGTGCCCGCGCTGGGCGTACATCAGCACGGTGTCGAGGGTCAGCGCCCCGCGCTTCCACTTGAACCAGGGTCCCTTGGGGCGCCCGGCCACGTAGACGCTGTCCTTGCGCTTCAGCATCAGCCCTTCGATGCTGTTTTCCCGGCTGCCCTCGCGCAGCCCCTTCAGCGCCTCCCAGCCCTCGAAGGGCACCAGCGGAGACAGGTCCATCCGCCGCGGCCGCACCGCGTCGTGCCAGCGCTCCAGCCGGGCGCGCCGCTCGGTGAAGGGCAGGCCGCGCAGATCCTCCTCGCCGTCGAACAGAATGTCGTAGAGCCGCACCCAGGCGGGAAACTCCTTGAGCATCGCAGCGGTCACCGTCTTGCGGTTCAGCCGCTGCTGCAGGTCGTTGAAGGGCGCGATCGCGCCCTCGTCGCGGGCGACCAGCAGCTCGCCGTCCAGCACGGCGTCGAAGGTCATGTGGTCGGCGATGTCCGGGAAGGCGCCGGACACGTCGTCGCCGGTGCGGCTGTAGACGCGCCGCTCGCCGCCGCGGGCCGCCAGCTGCACGCGGATGCCGTCCCATTTCCATTCCGCGGCGTAGTCGGCCGGATCGAGCCCGGCCATGTCCTCCTCCTCCAGCGGGTGGGAGAGCATCAGCGGGCGGAATCCGGCGCCCTTCCCCGCCGCCGGCCGGTCGGACCTCCCCTCCAGCCAGGCAAAGAGGTCGTCATAAGGTGGGGTCAGCCCGTGCCAGCACTCCTCGAGGTCGCCGAGATCGACCTTGCCCCACTCCGCCAGCGCCGTCTTGGCCAGCCGCGCCGACACGCCCACCCGCAGGCTGCCGGTGATCAGCTTGAGCAGTGCGAAGCGGCCCGAGGAATCCAGCGTGTCGAGCCAGCCTTCCACCAGCCCCATCACCTGCCCGCGCTTGGCCGCGCGCAGCGTCTCCACCACCTCCGTCATGGAAGGCGGCAGGCTGTTCGCCCGCTCCGGACGCTCCGGCCAGATCAGGGCCACCGTCTCGGCGAGGTCGCCCACATAGTCGTAGGACAGGGCAAACAGCTCGGGATCGACGCGGGTGGCGACCAGCTGCCGGATGGCCGCCGGTTTGGCCTCGTGGAAGACCAGCGATTCGGTGAGGGCCGCCAGAGTCCAGCCGCGATCGGGGTCCGGCGTGGTGGCGAAGAAGTCGGCCAGCAGGCGGATCTTGCCGTTGCGCGCCGGCATGAAGACCAGCCCGTCGATCAGCGCGGAGAAGTTCTTCACGCCCCTTCCTCCTCGAAGCCGACCAAGGCCAGGGCGCGGGCGCGGATGCCTCGCTGGGTCGCGTGGTGGACCAGCGCCTCCTCCCGGCCATGGGTCACCCAGACTTCGGGAGCGGCGACCTCGTCGAGCGTCTGGACCAGCTCGTCCCAATCGGCGTGGTCGGAGATGACCAGCGGCAGTTCGACGCCGCGCTGGCGCGCCCGCTGCCGCACCCGCATCCAGCCGGAGGCCATCGCCACCACCGGGTCGGTCAGCCGGCGCGCCCAGCGGTCGGCCACCGCGCCGGGCGGGGCCAGCACCAGGGCGCCCTTCAGTTCCTCCTTCGCCGCGACGGTGGCCGGACGAAGCTCGCCCAAAGGCACGCCGAACCCCTCGTACAGCTTGCAGATCGGCTCCAGAGCGCCGTGCAGATAGATCGGCCGGTCATAGCCGGCGGCGCGCACCAGCGAGATCACCCGCTGGCATTTGCCCAGCGCGTAGGCCCCGACGACGTGGCTGCGCTCGGGAAAGATCGACAGCGAGTGCAGCAGCTTGTCGACCTCCCCCAGGTCGGGGGGGTGGCGGAAGACCGGCAGGCCGAAGGTCGCCTCGGTGATGAAGACATCGCAGGGCACCGGCTCGAACGGGGCGCAGGTCCGGTCGAAGCGCCGCTTGTAGTCGCCGGACACCACCACCCGCGTGCCCGCATGCTCCAGCACCACCTGCGCGCTGCCCAGAACATGGCCGGCCGGGACCAGCCGCACCGTCACGTCGCCGATGCGGATCGCCTCGCCATAGTCGAGGGTCTGGGTCGCGACCCCCGACCCCTCGCCCAGGCGTTGCCGCATGATGGCGAGCGTCCCGGCGGTGGCGAGCACATGGGCATGGCCGGGCCGGGCATGGTCGGAATGGCCGTGGGTGACGACCGCGCGCTCCACCGGGCGCTGCGGGTCCACGTAGAAACCGCCGGGCTCGACATAGAGTCCCTCGGGGCAGACCTTCATCCAGCGTTCGGCGGGGGGGCGG
>NZ_WHOR01000133.1:0-15114 GCF_013340925.1 Azospirillum formosense | reverse complement strand
GCCCCATGGTGCTGCCAGAGAGGATTGAACTCTCGACCTCTCCCTTACCAAGGGAGTGCTCTACCACTGAGCTACGGCAGCGTCCGGCGGGAGCGGGTGAATAGCAATCCAGGCGGCCCCCTGTCAAAGGGAAAAATATCGAAGGGGGCATTTCTTTCTTTTCACCCCCGCGGGGGGCGCAGGCGGCGCTTGCATCCCGCCGCTTACGCGGGGCATCTGTGCCCCATTCCGACCATGCCCGACCGACAGGTTTTCCCCGTGGATGAGGTTCTGACCGAGGCGCGCCGCCTGATCGCGGCGCGGCATTACCGGCAGGCGGTGCGCCTGCTGCGGGACACCGCGCCGGAGTCCGGCGGTTCCGCAGAACGCGACCGGGCCGAACACAACAGGGCCGAGCGCGACCGGCTGACCGGCATGGCCGCTCTCGGCCGGCGCGACGCCGCGGCCGCCATCGCCGCGCTGCGCCGTGCCCTGGCGCGCGCGCCGGAGCATGCGGAGACCCTCTATCATATGGCCCAGGCCGTGCTGGCCGCCGGGGACCGCCTGCGGGCGGTGCGGTGGCTGGAGCGGGTGGCCGTGGTCGATCCCGCCTTCCCCGGCCTCCCTGAGGCGCTGGCCGGCGTCTACCGCCGTGACGCCCTCTATGAGGAGGCTTTGCGGGTGACCGGGGAGGCGCTGGCCGCCGGGAACCGGTCCGCGGACATCCTCTATGAGCGGGCGGTCAGCCTCGCCCATCTCGGTGACGCCGCGGGCGCGCTGGCCGTCTTCGACGAACGGCTGGCCGACGACCCGGAGCACGCCGCCGCGTGGTTCGGCAGCCACGCCGCGGCGCTGGGCCTGAACGGGGTGGAGGACGCGCTGCGCCGCCTGCGCCGGGCCGCCGACTGTCCGGGGGCGGCGGGCAAATACTGGGGCTTCCTGTGCGCCTACCTGCTGTTGCTGGGCCGCGATGCGGAGGCCGAGGCGCTGTATGGCGAGAAGCTGACCGGTCAGCCGAAGCGCTTGGCCCTGGTCGAGGCGGTGACGGCGATTCGCCCGCGGTTGGCACAAGACGTCCGGCTGTTCGGAGTCGGGGCGGAACTGCTGCGCTTCGCGCTGGAGCGGACGGAGGTGCCCGGTCTGGTGCTGGAGTTCGGCGTGCGCCGCGGCACCTCGCTGAACCAGATCGCCGACGTGGCCGGGCAGACCGTGCACGGCTTCGATTCGTTCGAAGGGTTGCCGGAAGGCTGGGTGAACGCGCCGCGCGGCGTGCTCAGCACCGGCAAGAGCCTTCCGCCGGTGCGCGACAACGCGGTGCTGCACGCGGGCTGGTTCGAGGACACGCTGCCGCCCTTCCTGGCGGCCCATGACGGCGCGGTGCGCTTCGTCAATGTGGACAGCGACATCTATTCCTCGGCGCGGACGGTGCTGACCGCCCTGGCGCCCCGCTTCCGGGCGGGGACGGTGCTGGTCTTCGACGAGTTCATCGGGAACCGGACGTGGCGCGAGGACGAGTACCGCGCCTTCCTGGAATACGCCGCCGAGTCCGGTGCGGCCTGGGAGATCATCGCTGTCAGCCCGCACACCAAGCAGGTGGCGATCCGGCTGACCGCGCTTCCGGCATCCTGACGGGGGCTCCCGCCCCGGCCGCCAGTTCCGCAGAGTGCGGCGGGACGGCCGGGGTGGGGGCGTGCCGGGTGTTAGGACACGATGCGCCAGCTGCCGTCCGGCTGCTGGCAGGCGGTGCCGTTGGCCCGCTCGGCCTTGCCGCCGACATAGACGGTCTGCTGGTACTCGCGGCAATAGTTGCCCGAGTTGTCGCGGCCGTCGCGGATCGGGGTGATGGTGCCGCGGTTGCCCGATTCCGGGTTGTTCCACTGGATGGTCGAGCCCATCGGCGCCGCGTAGGCCTGGGTGGCGGCGCGCTGGGCGTAGCCCTCGTCCGCGCGGTCGAGCGACTGGCCGAGCTCGCTGCCGAGATAGGCGCCGAGCAGCGTGCCCACACCGGTGGTGATGAGCTTGCCGGTGCCGCCGCCGAACTGCGAGCCGATCACGCCGCCGGCCGCCGCGCCGCCGAGCGCGCCGACCGTCTGCTTGGTCCCGATGCCGCTGCCGCCGCTCTGGCAGGCGGCAAGCGACAGGGCGACGAAGGCGGTAACAGCGATCTTCTTCATGGGGTCTCTGCCTCTTGGTTCCGTATAAGCCATCAACACGTAAGGCATCTCTTTAATCCGGGGGAGCCTGCGCTTTGGTGCGTATGACTCCCGTTCAACCGCCTCTCCCGTCATAGGCGGCGCCGGATAGAAGCACGGACCCGGCGGCCCTCGCCTGTTATCAAAATGGCGCACAAATGTCTGGCCGACCCCGCCATGCTCGCGGCCGTTGAGCATAAGAGCGAGGGAACCATCCAATGGCTTCGACCACCACGGGCAAGACCGACGCCAAGATTGTCGTGAACGCCTATGGGCAGTCCGCCGGAGGCATCTGGCCGCATTTCCGCCTGTTGATCGACGGCGTCGAGGTGGGCCAGGCAACCGTCAACGCCAGCAGCCCGACCGCCTACAGCTTTACGGTGCCGGTCACCGCGGCGCAGGCGCACAAGGTGCAGATCCAATACGACAACGACGCCGTGGTGAACGGGCAGGACCGCTCGCTGATCGTCAGCGGGGTCACCATCAACGGCAAGACCCACAAGCCGACCGACGCCAACGTCACCTACGACAAGGGGGCGCTGGACGGCAAGGACGTGGTCAAGGGCCAGTCCGGAATGTGGTGGAACGGCACGCTGGTGGTCGACACCCCGGCCGCCGACTTCCCCGCCGCCCCGGCGGCGCCTGTCGCCGGAACCTCGACCTTCGTGGTGAACGCGCAGGGCATCGCGGCGGGCGGCACCAACGCGCATTTCAACCTGATGGTCGACGGCAAGAAGGTGGGGGAGGGCACGGTCGGCACCGCGGCCAAGGACTACAGCTTCACCGCCAACGTGGCACCGGACCAGGCGCACAAGGTGCAGATCCAGTATGACAACGACGCCGTGGTGAACGGGCAGGACCGCTCGCTGATCGTCAACAAGGTCACCATCAACGGCAAGTCCGTCGCCGCCACCGACAGCATCGTCACCTACGACAAGGGTGCCTTGGACGGCAAGGACGTGGTCAAGGGCCAGTCCGGCCTGTGGTGGAACGGCACGCTGGTCGTCGACGCCGACAAGAGCTTCTTCGCCACCGGCACGGCCACGCCCACACCGACCCCGGCCCCAAATCCCACGCCGTCGCCCGCCCCGACCGGGCCGGCGATCTTCGTGGCGACCAACGGCAAGGACAGCTGGTCCGGCAAGCTGGCCGCCCCCAACGCCAACGGCACCGATGGGCCGAAGGCGACGCTGACCGCCGCCCGCGACGCCATGCGCGCCGACCCGAACATCGACGTGACCTACGTCCGCGGCGGCGACTACTACATGAAGGACATGCTCTGGCTGGACGGCCAGGACAGCGGCGTCCGCTTCGCCGCCTACGGCAGCGAGAAGCCGGTCTTCCACGGCGGCTCGCTGGTCGAGAACTGGGTGTCGCGCGGCAACGGCCTCTACAGCGCGCAGCTTCCCGGCGGGTCCAAGGCGGTGCTCGACCTGTCGATGGACGGTGACCGGCAGACGGTCGCCCGCACGCCCAACGCCGACCCCAGCCACCCCATCGACGGCGGCTGGCTGATCGCCACCAAGGCCGGGGCCAACGCCTACACCCAGTTCGGCTTCAAGGCGGGGGCGATCCCAACCTATTCCAGCACCGACGGGCTGATGGTCAGCGTCTTCAGCCAGCACGGCTACGACAACATGACCGTGCCGGTGAAGAGCATCGACTACGGCAGCAACACCATCACGCTGGCCCAGGGCACCTACGACGCGCTCGGCGCCGGCAGCCGCTTCTACCTGTTCAACGGCAAGGACCAGCTCGACGCCCCGCGGGAATGGTTCTTCGACAAGGCGTCCAACCAGGTGCTGTTCAAGCCGGAGGGCGGGGCGGTCGCCGGGCACAAGGTCGTCGCGGCGCAGCTTCCCGTGCTGGTCGGGCTGGGCGGTGCCAAGAACGTGACGATCGAGGGGCTGACCCTGACCGACGGCGCGCCGGACGGCCATGCGGTCTACGCCAACAACGCCGCCGGCCTGACCTTCAAGAACAACACCGTCACCAACACCGGCTACGGCATCACGGTGGAGGGCAGCGCCAACAGCACCGTCTCCGGCAACCATTTCGCCGAGACCGGGCGCGAGGCCGTCTACGTCAAGGCGGGGTCCAACTTCACCAAGGTGTCGGACAACCTGATCCAGCACGCCAGCGCCGTCGACCACGGCGGCGACGCGCTGTGGGTGAACGGCAGCAACGACGTCTCCATCACCCACAACCAGATCGAGGACACGCCGGGCAAGGCCATCGCGGTCGGCTCCGTCCAGGCCTCGGGCGACGCCACCTACCGGGCGACGATCACCCACAACAAGATCGTCGGCGCCAACCAGGAGACCAGCGACGGCGGCGGCATCTACCTGATCAACCGCCAGCAGGATCTGGCCGGCCACACCGTGGCCTACAACGAGGTGTCGGGCACCACCGCCTTCGGCAACGTGACCTGGGACGGCAAGGTCTCCCCCACCTTCCTCGACCCGACGAAGCTGGTGAGCTGGGGCATCTATCTGGACGACTGGACCAGCGGCACCACGGTGAAGGGCAACGTCGTCCACGACAACGTCGGCGGCATCTTCCTGCACGGCGGCTGGAACAACACGGTCACCGACAACATCCTGGCCGACAATCTGGGCACCCAGATCGGCCTGCAGCAGAGCGTCGGCTGGGGCGGCTGGAAGGGCACGCCGATGGCGAACAACACCATCACCCAGAACATCGTGGACGCCGGGGACGGCCGGGCGGTCGCCCTTGACGGGCCGAAGACGGCGGGGACCTTCACCGGCAACTTCTACGCCGACCTCGACCCCAACGAGGCGCTGTTCCAGGCCTGGCCGCAGGTGATGGCCAACGGCGCCACCGGCACGCTGGCGCAGTGGCAGGCCGCCGGCTACGACAAGGGGTCCTTCACCTTCGACCCGCAGTTCACCGACGCCGCGCACGACAACTTCGCGCCGGCGGCGGGCTCCGCGGTGTACCAGCACGGGTTCGACCACCTGCCCTTCGACCAGATCGGGCTGCTGGGCTGAGGATCACGAAAGACGAAGGGAACCGGGGGCGGGGCGGGAGCGTTATCGCGGCATGGACATCATACGCATCATCCTGGCGCTTCTGCTGCCGCCCGTCGGCGTCTTCCTCCAGGTGGGGTTTGGCGCCCAGTTCTGGATCAACGTGCTGCTGACCCTGCTCGGCTACATTCCGGGCATGATCCACGCGCTGTACGTCATCGTGAAGTACAAGGACCGCTCCCCGGCGTGAGGCCCGATATAGCCCTCTCCCCTCTGGGGAGAGGGTGGCCCGAAGGGCCGGTGAGGGGGTTGCGCTTTTGCCGGACATACCGACACGCGCAACCCCCTCACCCTAACCCTCTCCCCAGGGGGGAGAGGGAATGAAGCCCCTCCTTACGCCGCGCGGACCTTTGCGAGGAAGCCGCTGACCTCCGTCCGCAGACGCGCGGCGGAGCGGCTCAGTTCCTGCGCGCTGCCCAGCACGCGGCCCGCCGCGGTTCCGCCCTGCGAGGCGGCGCCGCTGACCTGCACGATGGCCCCCGACACCTCCGCGGTGCCCGCCGAGGCCTGCTGGACGTTGCGGGCGATCTCCTGCGTGGCGATGCCCTGCTGCTCCACCGCCTGGGCGATGTCGTCGGCGATCTGGCTGCTTTCCCCGATGACCTGGGCGATCTCCCGGATCGACTGCACCGTGCGCAGGGTCACGTCCTGCACCCCGGCGATCTGGGCGGTGATGTCCTCGGTCGCCTTGGCGGTCTGGTTGGCGAGATTCTTCACCTCGCTCGCCACCACCGCGAAGCCCTTGCCGGCCTCGCCCGCACGTGCCGCCTCGATGGTCGCGTTCAGCGCCAGCAGGTTGGTCTGCTGGGCGATCGAGTTGATGAGCTGCACCACCTCGCCGATCTTCTGCGACGTGCTGACCAGACCCTCGGCGGTCGCCTGGGTGTCCTCGGCGTTGCGCACGGCGCGGTTGGCGATGTCGGCGGACTGGCGGACCTGCTGGCCGATGCTGCTGACCGACCCGGCGAGTTCACCACAGGCGGTGGCCACCGATTCCACGTTGGCCGTCGCCTGGGTCGCCGCGGCGGCGACGGTGCCGGCCTGATCGTTGGCGCGCTCCATGGTGGCGTTCAGCGTCTGGGCGGCGCCTTCCAGCTCGGCGGCGGCGTGGGACACCAGCTCGACGATGGAGCCGACGCTGCGCTCGAACTGGTCGGCAAGCCCGCTCATCGCCTCACGCTTCTCGGCCTCGGCGCGGCGTTCCGTCTCTTCCTTCTCCGACTCCATGCGGCGGGCGCGGACCATGTTGTCCTTGAAGACCTGCACGGCGCGGATGATCTCGCCGACCTCGTCGCGGCTGGTCGCCTGCGGCACTTCGATGCTCAGATCGCCCTCGGCCAGCTTCAGCGTGGTGTCGGTCAGGCGGCGCAGCGGCCGCACCGTCAGGATCGACCACCAGGCGAGCCCGGCGCCGAGCAGGACGGTCACCGCGCACAGCGAGATCATCAGGACCTGGAAGGTCTCGGACACCGTCCGGGCGTGCTTGGCCACCGCCTGGCTCTCGGCTTCCTGGAGGTCGATGAAGGCGTTGATGCGGGCCAGCCACTCGGTGAATCCGGGGCGGGCCTGCTCGACCAGGATCTTGACGGCGCGGGCGCCGTCGCCGGCCTGGCGCGCCTCGATGACGCTGCGGGCCAGCGGCAGGGTCTTGGCCTCGGTTTCCTTGATGGAGGCGAGAATGTCCCGTTCCCGGGCGGAGATGTGGGTGCCGGCGGCGAACATGCGGTCCATCTGCTCGGCCGAGCGCGCGTAGTCGGCGGCCAGCCGGTCGATGGTGGCCAGTTCGGCCTTCAGCGCCGACGCGTCGGACAGGAGCGTGACGTCGCGCAGGCTGATCGCCCGGTCATGCACGCTGCCGCGGAAGTTGATGGCGTAGCGCTGCTTGACGTTGTTGACGTCGTTGATCGTGGAAAGGCTGTCGTTGATGCTGTTGACCTTGTAGATGGCGATGGCCGCCAGCGCGACCATGAGCACCAGGATGCTTGAGAAGCTCAGCATCAGCCGAAGGCCGACCTTGGCGTTTCGGAACCAATTCATTGTCCACACTCCCGCCGGTCCGTATCGTCGAAGATTCGTTGGATGCCGCCGGTCGCCGAAAGCCCATCCTGCGGCGGAACCGACGATAGCACCAAAGAGTTGATACGGATTTTCCGAGAGATTGGATCAAAAGGAAAATTTTTCAGGAAGCGGGACGGGATGGCTGGGTTGTGGGATTTGTCACAGAAAATCGCCCGCCGTCCGGCTACAGTCACGCGCGTTCACAGACCCCTCTTGCGAGACCCCGATGGCCGGCCCCATGCTCAAGCTGCTGCTCGCCCTGTTGCCGCTCGGCGCGTCGCTGCTGATGCTGGCGACGGTCCAATGAGGACATGGGTCACGAGTTGATGACCCGCCGCACCATCTCGTAAATCCCCATCCGCCGCAGCCCCCCCTGAAGGGCGGCGCGCAGGGGGGCCGGGATGGCCAGCAGGCGCCGCGGCTCGATCCCCGCCCGGCGCGTCTTGTCGAAGGCCGCGCGGTCGTCGTAGGCGACCCGCCGCACGCTCACCGTCCGCCGGCCGGTGTCGAACAGCATCCAGGTCGCCCGCCGCTCCTCGCTGCGCGGCTCCCCCACCGTGCCGGGGTTGAGCAGGAAGCAGGAGCCGCCGCGCAAGGCGACCTCGCTGTCGGGGTCGTGCTCCCACAGCTCGCCGTTGCGGTACTCGTGGATGCCGAGCCGGTGCGTGTGCCCGTAGGCGCAGACGCGGGCGCCGGAGGGGTGGACGAGCAGGGCCTGCGCCGTGCGCCGCATCCGATCCTCGCTGTTCAGCCGGACCAGCTCGCAGCCCCGGTCCACATGAAGCGCCCCGTGGACGGCGACGAGATGCTCGCCGACGCTGGTCTTCAGCGGCAGGGCGGACAGCCACGCGACGTCGTCGGGCGGCAGGCGCTTGCGCGTCCAGGCGATGGCCCGGATGGCGCGGACGCTGAAGCCGTCGGTGGGAATCTGGCGGGTCACCGCGCGGTCGTGGTTGCCGGCGACGCAGACCGCCCCGGCCTCGCGCAGCAGCCTGATGCAGGGCGACGGGTCGGTGTTGTAGCCCACCACGTCGCCCAGGCAGACGACGCGCTCCACCCCCGCGCCGCCCATGTCGGCCAGCGTGGCCTCCAGCGCCTCGAGATTGGCGTGGACGTCCGACAGGATGCCGATCCTCATCGCTGCGGCACCCTCACTGGGCCTTCATCGCGCCGTCGGGCGCGTCGTGGTGCGCGCGCGACGGCAGGAAGCGGGCGAGCTGGTTGTGCAGGAAGGGCATCGGGTCGTCGAGCGCGATGGCCTTGGCCTCGCAGCCCAGCACCCAGGGCAGCCACGCGGCCATCGACAGGCCGCTGTCCCGGGCGGCCAGCCGGTCCTTGGTGATGTGGCACCAGCGTGCCCCGGCCCGCGCCTTGCCCACCGCCGGGCGCGGCAAGCCCAGAAGGTCGGCGTGGACCAGCGCCGGCAGGTTGACCCCGGCCACCGCCCCCAGATGGTGCCACAGGTTGAAGCGCGGGTTGACTTCCAGCAGATGCAGCGCGCCGTCCGGGGCGCGCTTGAAGTCGAATTTGGCGACGCCGCGCAGCCCCAGCCGTTCGGTCAGCGAGCGGCCCAGCGCCGCCACATCCGGCGCGTCGGTGATGGTCAGGGCGGTGCTGTGCCCGTAGGCCAGCGGGTAGGTGCGGATCTTGGCGCCCGTGAACTCCCCGGCCACGCCGCCGCCCTCGTCGACATAGACGTGGTAGCTCTCGATCCGGGTCTCCGGGCCGGGGACCATCTCCTGGACCAGCAGGTCGAGCCCGACCGCCGCCAGCCGCGGCCACAGGGCGCGCAGCTCGTCCGCGGAATCGACCTGGATGGCCTTGGCGAAGCCGTCCGCCTCGTCCCACACCCGGCGGCGGGTCAGCGGCTTGACGATCAGGGGGAAGCGCAGGTCCACCACGTCGGGTGCGGCCTCGCGGGTCGGGGAAAGGCGGCGGGTCGCCGGGACGGGCAGGTTCAGCCGCTCGGCCAGCGCCTGGAAGCGGCCCTTGTCCACCAGATCCTCGACCAGTTCGGCGTCGGCGATGGCGAAGCGGAACCCCTCGGCCAGCCGGTCGCGGTTGCGCGAGACGAGCAGGAGCTGGGTGTCGTCCTGATAATAGAGGACCGGCTTTTCCGGCTGGCCCTTGGCGAAGGCCATCATCACCTCGACCAGCCCGTCCGGGTTGTGCGCCGGGTCGTCCCACAGGATGGCGTCCCTGGTGAAGCGCGAATGCAGGGCGGGGGCGCCGGGATGGGTGACGACGGCGCAGCGCAGCCCGGCCAGCCCCAGCGGGCGCACCATGTCCATGTCGCCCATCACGCAGGCCAAGGCGGCGTTGGCGGGGGAGGCTTCAGCGGCGGCGGATTTGGCGGCGGCGGATTTGGCGGCGGGGGTGTTTCTCATTCTCGGCATCCTCCAACCGCCCGGTCGGCGGTCCTGCGGTTGCGGCTTCGGTTCTGGCGGCGTCAGCGGTTCATCAGGGGCAGCGGGCTGCGGATCAGCCGTCTCATCCGGTCGGCCAAGCCAGCCTTGACGCGGCGCAGGCGGGTGTCGAGCTGGCGGCTCAGCCGGTCGGGGCCGAGCGCGATCCAGTTCATCGGCTGCTCGGTGTTCGACAGCAGCGGCTTGTGCCCCGCCGGGGTGGACATGAAGTCGTAGCAGTCCTCGCCGCGGGCCAGCGTGTCCTCGATGGCCAGGACATGGGCGACCAGGCCGGGCTTCAGCCGGTTGTCGGCCTCGTAGGCGAAACCGCCCTGATAGTTCATCACCCGCCCGCGATGGACGAAGTTGTAGAGATAGCCGATGACCGCGTCCCCGGCGCTGACCCGGCACAGCCGCACCGTCCCGGCCGGCACGCCGTTGGCGATCAGCCGCTCGTGAAAGGGCCGGAAGGCGGGGTTGGAAAAGGCGCCGGACTGGCCGCGGGCGTTCCAGCTCGCCTGATGCAGGACCTCCATGGCGTGGAAATCCGCCAGCGCCTCCGCCGCCGTCGCGGCGACGCGGTAGGTCAGCGGGCCGCGCTCCGCGTAGAGCCGCATGGCCCGGCGCACCGCGGCGCGGGTGTTCTTGCCGAGGCTGGCGAGATAGCCCGCACCCTGCCGGCGCACGCCCTCCAGATCGACCCATTGGCAGCTGTCGGCCACCCGGACCTGCAGCGCGTGGCCCTGCCGCGCCGCGGCGAGCCGCACCGCCGCTTCCGCCTGCGGCTCCAGCCCGCCCAGCACCAGCTCGTCCCAATTGGTCAGGCGTCGCCCCAGCCAGTCGAAACAGGCGGCCAGCACGGCATCCGCGCAGTTCCGGTCGGCGAGGATGCCGTTGTATTCAACGAAAATCCGGTCGAAGGTCCGCTCCCCCGTCTCGTGCAGCAGCCAGCAGCGCGTGCGCAGCAGGCCGAAGCGCCATTGCGTGCGCGGGCAGAGGAGCGCCAGCCCGACGACCCGCCCGCCGCGCCGCGCGACCAGCGCGTGGGGGCGTGTGCCACGCGGCAGGGAGGCCAGCCAGTTGCCGATCCACTGCCAGCTCAGGAAGAAGGAGCCGTCGGCGCGCCGCTCCAGATCAATCCAAATCTTCTCAAATTCTTTCTGGTTCTCCAGAGGCTGCAACGTGATGTCGATGATGTCGCCGTCGTCCTCGACAAGAGTCCTCATGTCCATGGGCTCGGTCTTCCCGGGGAATGGTGATGAAGGGGGGCGGCTTCGAATGTCTACGCGCAAAAATCTGGATTGGATCGACGACTCGAAAACTTTGACCTCATCCGATCTTTCCTGTCGTCCAGCGTCTGAATCATGTACGGATGACTGTGACAAAAAACGCTGTGGCGGAAGGTGGGGTACGGCGTCCCGGTGGGGGAGCCCGTCCGGGTCATCCGGGGTATCGGGCGGTGATGCGCCGGCGCAATGGATGTGTCCGTCTGCCCCACGGATGATGGTCCGCCCGATGCTTTGGGCCGGGGTGGCGGCCATTGGTCCAGGTCCAAAGGCAGGTCTTGCGGCCGCTCTTGCGGAAGACCGTTGTCCTTGCGGACATTCCTCTCCATCTCTTGAGTCCATGGGTTAGGCATCGGAAAGGACCGGCCCCGTGACCACGCCCGAAGAAGCCCTGCCGTCGCGGCTGGAACGCGCCTGCGCCGAGCGGGGGTTGAAGATGACCGGCCAGCGCCGGATCATCGCCCGAGTCCTGTCGGAAGCCGCCGATCATCCCGATGTGGAGGAGGTCTACCGTCGTGCGGCGGCGATCGACGCCGGGATCAGTCTGGCGACCGTCTATCGCTCGATGAGGCTGTTCGAGGAGATCGGAATCATCCAGCGCCACGATTTCGGCGATGGACGCGCCCGCTACGAGGAGGCGCGCGGCGACCACCACCATCACCTGATCGACATCGAGACCGGCGAGGTGGTGGAGTTCCAGGACCCGGAGCTGGAGGCCGCCGTCACCCGCATCGCCCGCCATCTCGGCTTCGACATGATCGGGCAGAGGCTGGAGATCTTCGGGCGCCGCATCCAGCGCAAAGGCCCGGAGACGGCCTGATGGCGGCGGAACGGAGAACCGGGCCGGAGCGCGATCCGGCGGAGCGCTTCGCCGCCTGCGAGGCCGCGGTCTGCGGCTGCCGCCCCGTGGTGGAGCGCGCCTATCGCGAACTGGTCGATTGCGGGCGCCCCGACCGCCACGCGCTGGAAGCGGCCACGGTGGTGCTGCGTTGGCATCATCCGGAACTGGACGTGCCGCAGGCGCTTCAGATCGTCGAGCGCTGGGTGATCGCCCCGAGCCGGCTGCATTGATACCGGTCGCATTGATTCAGCATTGATCTTGCCTTGGCGAGCGGAGCGGTTCTAAAGATCTGTCCCTTCCGCGACCCGCAAGGCCATCCATGGACGCCGACACCGAAAGCCGCCTGACCGAGTTGGAAACCCGTCTCGCCCATCACGAGCGCATGGCCGAGGAGATGTCCGCCGTGCTGTTCGAACAGGGGCGGACCATCGACCTCATGACGGCGCAGATGCGCCGTTTGCGCGATCGGGTGGCGGAGCTGGAGTCCGGAATGCCTCGCGCGCCGCAGGACGAGCCGCCCCCTCCCCACTACTGATCATCGCTTGCGGATGCTCACCGCATCTTCCAGCCACCGCGCGGGCCGCACCAGCTGAGCTGCGGGCCGGCGGGCGGCTGGCGCGAGCAATCGGCCTGGGTGCAGTTGCAGGCCGGGAACAGGCAGCGGTCGCCGTTCACGTCGGTGGCCTGCACCGCCAACTCGTAACGCGTGCCCCGCATCAACTGCGCGCCCGCCGCGCTGTTGCGCTCGTAATGCTCGACGACGGCGAGCAGACGCAGCATGCGGGCCCGCTGTCCCTTGGTGTCGAGGCTCATCTTCCAATCTCCCGCCATGGCCGTCCGAGTCGTGCTCGATGGACATGAAACGGCAGAAATGGGCCAAGGCTCCAGCGTGCAACGGCCTTACCCACCGCTGGCCGGACGCCCGCCGGACGCGGTTCCCCGCTTGGCGGTGGCTTGGCCGCGGGGCCTAGGACGACGAGGTCGTCGTCGCCTCGGAGCCTATGCCCCGGCTCTCGGCGGGGGAGGGCGGCAGACCGGCCGTCCAGCGGATGCCGCGGTTGCGGCCCGCGCGCTTGGCTTGATAGAGCGCCTGGTCGGCGCGGCGCAGGGCTTCCGCCACGTCGGGTGAATCCTCGGGCCACAGCGCGATGCCGAGGGAGCAGCCGACCCGCACCGCCTCGCCGTCGATGCTGACGGGTTCGTTCACCGCCTCGATGATGCGGCGGGCCAGCCCGTCCAGGTCGGGCGGTTCGGCGCCGGCGCGTTGCGGCAGCACCGCCGCGAACTCGTCGCCGCCCAGCCGGGCCACCACGTCGTCGCCGCGGAAGCAGGCGGCCAGCCGCTCCCCCACCTGACGCAGCACGAGGTCGCCCGCGTCGTGACCCAGCCGGTCGTTCACCGGCTTGAAGCCATCCAGGTCGATGTAGAGGAAGGCGGCGGAGCCGTTGCCGGCGGTCGTGGCTTCCACATACTGCTCGAAATAGCGGCGATTCGGCAGGCCGGTCAGCCGGTCCTGATAGGCGATGTCCTCCAGCCGGACCAGGGCGGCGTCGCGGTGGGTCAGCCCGTCCACCAGATCGCGCAGGGTCGCCGACAGCGAGGTGATCTCGGCGCTGCCGCCCAGCACCGGCATTTCCGCCCCGCGTTCGCCGCTGCGGATGCGCTCCGCCGCCTGGGCGATGCGGCGCAGCGGTCGGGTGACCCGTCCGGCGGCCATCCAGCCGAGCACGCTGAACAGAAGCACCATGGCGCCGCCGGCCAGCACCGTCTCGACCATCTGGGCGGTGGCCGGGGCGTAGGCGACGGCCAGAGGCTGGCGGGCCACCACGCTCCAGCCCAGGCCCGGATAGCTCAGATAGCCGTTGCCATAGGCGTAGCCAGTCAGGTAGCGCTGCCCGTCCGGCCAGCGCTCCACGATCCATCCGCTCTCGTTCTTCTGCGCGTTCCGGACCGCCTCGATGTCGAGGGGAGTGCCGAGCAGCTCGCGGGGGCCGAGCAGCACCGTGCGGTCGGCCGCGACCACGATCAGCTCCAGCTCCGCGCGGCCCCGCATGGTGTCCATCAGGGAACGGCGGATCTCGCGCGTCCATTCCCAGCTCAGATGCGTGGCCAGCACGCCGACGACCTCGCCCCGCTCGTTGTGGACGGGGGTGGAGATGTCCACGAACTTCATGGCCTCGCCCGTCGGGTTCGGCAGCAGGAAGGCCAGCATCACCGCGTCGTGCACGTCGCCGACGAACTGCGATTTCTGTCCGTTCTGGAAGACCGGGCGCTTGGAAATGTCCACGCCGTCCAGCAGGCCGCCGGTGGCGGCCAGAACCTTGCCCTTGGTGTCGGTCACGCCCATCCAGGAGACGGTCGGGAAGAAGCCCTGGAACTGATCCAGCAGCCAGCGCAGCCGGACCGGATCGTCCATGGCCGGTGTGATGCCGAGCTTGGCCAGCATGCTGATCTCGCTGGCGCGCGACCACATGGAGCGGTCCAGCCGGTCGGCCATGTTGTGCGCGGCCTCCGCCAGGGAATGACCGATCTCGCTCTCGATCCGCTCGCGGGAGCGCAGGCCGGTCAGTGCCGCCAGCACGACGGAGACGCCAAGGACCAGAACGGCGCCGGTCAGAGCCACCGTTGTCCGCAGACCGCGTTCCCTCGCCATGACGCCCGGCCGCTCCCTTCAACACCCCGCCGCCGTTCCGTCAGGAAGACCGCATACGAAGGTTCTATCAACTTCGTCCAGGTTTCAAAAGTGACATTGGCTGCGGACGAGGCATACCGGCGCATGGAATTGTTGAAAAGGCGGTCAGCGGGCCGGCCGGTTTCCCACGGCGGTGCGGCGGCAGTCGGACAGGATGTTGCCGACGGTGACGCGCTCCCGCTCGTCCATGGTCAGCTCCCAACGCGCCTTCACGGCGATCCAGCCCGCCACATAGGCGCAGATGTATTCCTCGCGCGGCGGCAGCCAGTCCTCCGGCCCCTTCGAACCCTTGGCGCGGTTGGCCGCCGCCGAGACGGTGACGAGGGTGAGCGGGTCGCTCAGATCGTTGGCGTAGGCGGCGCGCTTCTCGCGCGGCCAATCGTAGCCGCCGCTGGCGTAGGTCTCCTCCAGCGGCACGCGGTGGTCGATGTCCACCTGCTTCGGTTCGGTGAAGGTCTCGCCGGTGTAAGGATCGTTCCACACGCCGGACAGCACCGAACAGCCGTTGGCCGACAGCTTCGGAGGCTTCGCGGAATCGCGGATCAGCACCTGCTCGCGCGTGTTCAGGCATTTGGAATCGATGGTCAGCCAGTGCGGCCACTCCTCCCGCA
>NZ_WHOR01000132.1:0-15275 GCF_013340925.1 Azospirillum formosense | reverse complement strand
TCGCCACCGGCCTCGCCGCCGCGGGCGGGTTCAGCGTCTTTCTCGCCCTCATCCAACTGGCGATGCCGCTCTACACGATGCAGGTCTACGACCGCGTGCTGGGCAGCCGCAGCGTGGAGACCCTGGTGGCCCTGTCGCTGCTGGCGCTGGGCTGCTTCGCCGTGTTCGGGCTGGTCGAGGCGATCCGCGGGCGACTGACCCAGGCCATGGGCCATCTGGCGGCCCGCAGCCTGACCATGGACGCGCTGGAGGCGTCGATGGGCGGCCTGCTGCGCGGCGGCGCCAGCCGCCCGGCCCAGGTGCTGCGCGACCTCAACGAGCTGCGCCAGTTCCTGTCCGGGCCGAGCCTCACCGCGCCGCTCGACGCCGCGCTCAGCCTCGTTTTCCTGCTCTTCCTGACGCTGATCCATCCGCTCTACGGCCTCGTCTGCGGGGGGAGCATCCTGTGTCTGGTCGGGGTGAGCCTGCTCGGCCGCCTGCTGACCATGCCGGGTGCCGCGGAGGCCAACCGCGCCCTGTGCCGCCACGGCGCCGAGGTCGAGGCGGCGTCCCACGGCGTGGAAGCCGTCGCGGCCATGGGCATGATGGGCACCCTGCGCCGCCGCTGGCAGACGGTCCAGGATGACCATCTGCGGCTGGTCAACCAGACCGCCGGACGGGCGCAGGCCGTCGCCTCGCTCGCCAAGGTCTGCCGGATGACCGCCCAGGTGGCGATCCTCGCCGCCGGCACGATGCTGGTGCTGGACCGGCAGGTGTCGCCGGGCAGCATGCTGGCCGCCTCCATCCTGATGGGCCGGGCGCTGGCGCCCTTCGAACAGTTGATCGACTCCTGGCGCAACTGGTCCTCGGCCCGCGAGAGCCTGCGCCGCCTGCGCGGCCTGTTCACGGCGGACGCAATGCCCGCGCCGGCTGCCCCCCTGCCCCGCCCCGGCGGCTCCCTGCTGCTGGACCGCGTGACCTACGTCCCGCCGGGGGCCGACCGCCCGACTCTGCGCGGCCTCTCCTTCTCTGTGGAGCCGGGCGAGGCGGTGGGCATCGTCGGCCCCTCGGCGGCGGGCAAGTCGACGCTGGCCCGGCTGCTGGTCGGCGTGCTGGAGCCGACACAGGGCGGCGTCTTTCTCGACGGCCACAACGTGTGGCGCTGGCACCGCGACGACTGCGGGCGCCATGTCGGCTATCTGCCGCAGGGCGTCGGCCTGCTCGGCGACACCGTGGAGGACGCCATCGCCCGGCTGGGCGAGCCCGACCCGGCGCTGGTCACCGCGGCGGCCCGGCGGGCCGGCGTGCATGAGATGATCGGTCGCCTCTCCGACGGCTACCAAACGGCGATCGGCGAGGGCGGCGCCCTGCTCTCCGGCGGGCAGAGGCAGCGCATCGCGCTCGCCCGCGCCCTCTACGGCGACCCCCGCCTGCTCGTTCTCGACGAGCCCAACGCGAACCTGGACCAGGCCGGCGAGGCGGCGCTGCTGCGCGCCATCGCCGAGGCCAAGGCCGGCGGCGCTGCGGTGGTGGTGATCGCCCACCGCCGCTGCGTCCTCGACGCGGTGGACCGCATCGTCGTGCTGCGCGACGGCATGATCGACCAGACCGCGACGCGGGCCGAGATGGTCCGGCGGCTGGGAACCGCCACCCCGCAGCCGGTCGCCGCTGCCGCCACCCCTTGATTGGAGACATCGAGATGACGACGACCGAAACGCTGCTGGGCCGAAGCGCCATTCCGGCGGGACCGCGCCGCGCCGAGCCCTCCATCGGCGGAGCCGTGCGGGCGGGCTGCGCGGTGATCGCCCTGGCGCTGGGCGCCGGGCTCGGCTGGGGGTTCCTCGCCCCGCTGGACAGCGCCGCCCACGCGCCGGGCACGGTTGTGGTGGACGGCAACCGCAAGACCATCCAGCATCTGGAAGGCGGCATCGTCGCCGAGTTGGCGGTGCGCGACGGCGACACGGTGGCCGCCGGCCAGACCCTGCTCCGCCTCGAAGGGACGCAGAGCCGCGCCACCCTGGAGGAGCTGACGAACGAACAGGCCGCCGCCCTGGTCCGCATGGCCCGCCTGCGCGCCGAATACGCCGGGCAGCGCGCCTTTTCCGTCCCGGCGGAGCTGGTGGATGGGAGCGCTGCCGCCCGGCGCGCCCTGGCCGTGCAGCAACAGTTGTTCGCCGCCCGCTGGACCCGCCATGACGGCGACATGGCCGTGCTGCGCGAGCAGCGCCTCCAGGCCGAGCGCGAGGTGACCGCCCACCGCGCCCAGGAGCGCGCGGCGGCCGAGCAGATCGTCTACATCGAGGAGGAGCTGGCCGGCGTGCTCGACCTCTTCAACAAGGGTCTGGAGCGCAAGCTGCGGGTCCTGTCGCTGAAGCGCGCCATGGCCGACCTGGCCGGCACCCGCGATCAATCCCACGCCCGCGCCCTGCTGGCCGAGCAGGCGGTGACGGTCGCCGACACCCAGCTCCACGCCAAGGAGACGGCCCGCCGCTCCGAGATCGCCGGGGAGATGGAAGAGGCGCAGAACGCCCTGGACCAGACCGCCGCCCGCCTGAAGGCCGCCCGCGACGCGGTGGAGCGCACGGAGATCCGCGCCCCCGTTCCCGGCCGCGTGGTCGGCCTCACCGTCTTCACCGTCGGCGGGGTGGTGAAGCCCGGCGAGCCGCTGATGGACATCGTTCCGGACAGCGGCTCGCCGACCATCGAGGCGCGGATCGACCCTCTGGACATCGACGTGGTGAAGGCCGGCCAGACCGCGCAGGTCCGCCTCAGCGCCTTCAAGCCGCGCCGCACCCCGTCGATCGACGCCACCGTGGTGGACGTCTCCGCCGACCGCCTGACCGACCCGACGACCCACGCCCCCTACTTCGTGGCCCGCGTCCGTCCCCTGCCCGGCGCTCTGGAACGCATCGGCCCCGCGGCCCTGCATCCGGGCATGCCCGCGGACGTGCTGATCGCGACCGGCCAACGCCGCGCCATCGACTATGTGCTGGCCCCGTTGCAGGACGCGATGGCGCACGCGCTGACGGAGGATTGAAGGGTGCCGGTCAGAGTGGAAGAAACTCTCTTACGCACGCTGGAAGGGCTCGCAAAACCGCCCTTCAGGGCGCTCCGTGCCCATCGGCGAGTCGTTGCAGCTCCTGGACGACTTCGGACACCGGGCCGGACCAGTCGCCCGCACGGCTTTGCCGGAACAGGCGGACCGTCGGGTACCAGGGGCTGTCCGCGCGTCCGAGCATCCAGCGCCAGTCCGGGACGAAGGGCAGCAGCACCCAGGTCGGCCTGCCCAGGCTGCCGGCCAGATGCGCCACGGCGGTGTCCACGGTGATCACGAGGTCGATCGACGCCAGAGCCGCCGCCGTCGCCGCGAAGTCGGTCAAGAGGGGCGAAGCGTCGAAGGGAGCGACGGGCCAGGACTTCAGATCGGCCGCCGCCGGGCCGACCTGCAAGGATACCAATTGAACATCGGGCACCTCCCGAAGCGGCGCGAGGGCGGCAAGAGGAAGGGAGCGACGGCGGTCGTTGGCGTGCTCGCGTCGTCCGGCCCACACGAGACCGCAACGAATCCGGGCGTTCGGCGCCGCGGCGGCCAAGCGGTCCGTCCAGAAGGTCGTCGCGGCTTCCGATGCCCGCAGCATGGGGACGGCCGGCGCGGCGGGAAGGCCGCGGTTCAGCAGCAACGGCAGGCTCATCAACGGCGCGTGCAGGTCGAAGGGCGGCAGGGTGCTCCCGCCCGGGAAGTCGGCGGCGCGCGGGATCACCTCCACTCCGTCGACGGCTGGAGACGCGCGCAAGAGGGACAGAAGGGGCGGCTGGACTTCCAGCAGGACGCGCGTCGGCCCCGCGTCCCGCACCAGGGGAACGAAGCGCAGGAACTGGAGCGTGTCGCCCAAGCCCTGTTCGGCGTGGAGAAGGATGGTCCGGCCGACCAGCGGCCCACCGTCCCACGCCGGCCGGTCGAACCGGCGACGCTGGCCTTGCATGACCGGCGCTTTCCAGCGCCATTCGAACTCCCGCCATCCATTCGCGAAATCGCCGAGCAGCAGCCGCGTCAGCGCGCGGTTCCAATGGGCGTCGGCGTTCTCAGGATCGAGAGACAGCGCGCGGCCGTAACAATCCAGCGCCTCGTCCACAGCGCCGAGTTCACCCAGCGTGTTGCCCAGGTTGTTCAGCGCGCCCATGTGTCCCGGCACCTTGTCCAGAACCTCGCGGTAGCGGCGGGCGGCCTCCTCGAGCCGGTTCGCCCGCTCGAACACGACGCCGAGGTTGAACAGAGCGTCGGGGGCGCCCGGCGTCAGGCCGAGAAGCCGCTCGAAGCAGGCGATGGCCTCCTCCGCGTCGCCGCGCTCCGTCAACGACACGCCCAGATTGTTGAGCGCGTTGGCGGAAGTCGGCGCGCCATTGAGCGCCTTGCGATGGCACGAGACCGCCTCGTCGAGACGGCCACGCCCACGAAGCGCAAGCCCGAGGTTGCCGAGCACGCCGGGGTCGTTGGGCGCAAGCCGCAAGGCCGCGCGCAGGCTCTGTTCCGCTTGCTCCAACCGCCCTTCGACCAAATGGATGGCGCCGAGGTTGCCATGCGCATGCCGCGTCTCGGGGGCGCGGGGATAATGGCGGATCATGTTCCGGTACAGCGCCTCGGCGCCACGCAGATCCCCGGCCATATGCTTGGCCAACGCAGCTTGCAGGTTCGTCTTGGCGCCCATGACGGGATGAAGGGTCTCGATTTCCGGAAGGTGGTGGCGGCGTCTGCACGCTTGCCGACCCTACCCGAACACCACCTGCCGACGTGCGCGACATGTTCGCGCACGTCCTTACAACCACGCTGTTCCAAGGTCCCTGCCGTCGGTGCCAACCCGCGCCGAACAGCCGCGGTGCCTGACGGGTCTAACTGGGAGTCTAACGGCGCTCATGGGTCATGGGCCGGACATGAAAAAAGCCAGCCAACCCATTGGATTGACTGGCCTTTATGATGGTAGCAGCGGAGGGCTATAGCCAATACAGTCCTACCATTGGATTTGGATGCTGACCCGTTCACCCCACGTTCGAACATGCCCTCTAGTGCATCCCAAAATAAAATTACTGCAGGATGGGGCTTTGGGTTTATTCGATATCGGAAAAAGCACCATTATTGCGATGTTCGCCAAAACGAACGGATTCAATGCAGTGAAGAAGAAACCTCATCTTATTCCGTATACAAGCGAGCGAACATATAAGAAATATAAGTTTATTGAACATTAAGCACTTTAGCAGCATCGTTCACCAGAACAAACTCTTCATTATTTTGACTAGTCAATACTTTTGTCAGAAGAGAGCTCGGCTGTGGCGACAATATTTTTAGAGTTTCACACAGAGCTCTGCCGAAGCTTTCCAGCATGTTTATATCTGCGGCAATCTGTTCAGGGCCGTTTGATTGCCCTGGGTTGAGCGCATGAGCAATTTCGTTTCGTCGTTCAAAAAAATCTTCCATTCCAGTCAGGAATTTCCCATGTGCTTTCCCAGGCTCTGCTTCTCCGAATATATCGAGAAAAGGCTGTTTATCTGAACAAAGAGAGCAGATATCTTTTAAGCCAGCGACCTTGAAAAGACTATTGATCTGCCCAGGACGCATGTTGTTCTCGTTGTGTATAAGCTCATTATATATGTCTTTTGATAAATCCCCCTTACAGAACTCATAAATATTTAAAAATCGATCTTGCGCAGCAGAAACCACATCACTTCTAGACTTTGAGGACCCGTCAAACTTTATTCTACCAAGGCCGTCCATTGTACGTTTCCATGCAGTGACAGCCAAATTCTTTGGCAGCTTATCAAAAGATTCTGTACCCATAACAACCGACCGCGCATACTCGCGAGCCATTTCCCGAATAAATTCTTCGAAAGTTGCCGCAACAAGAAGAGTAGCCGAGTTAGCAGCAGCAATTCTTATTTTGGCTGGCTGCTTTGGATCGGAGAATGTAGAGGGCAAAGCGCGAATTGCGTTTAGGTCACCTATATAATCCTCTGTAATCAACTCAAACACAGTGGTCATAGAGGTTACTCCGGACGAAAAATGGACCGTATGAGCTCAATTCGTCCTTTAACGGCTTTTGCCGTGTTACCTTGCCCGGTCAGGACTGCAAGCCGGTCAGGATCTGCCGCTGTAGCTGCCATACGAGCACGGACTTCAACGGCATTAGCCTGAATTTCCTCTCGTACGTCCCAAAGCAAGTTAATAGCGACCATTGACGCGTCATAAATCGCTGCGGAAATACGCTCGCGTCCTTTTTCGTCGGGGGGAAGCATGAAAGGCTTCCCATTAAATAGGGTGTAAAGAAAGAAGAAACGCTCTACGTACTCTTTTTTAAGTTCATCAGCCTGTTTGTCAGTAAGAACGACTTCCATTGCTCGGTCAAGCATAGACTTCATTGAACCACGAATATTTTCAATATCTTTAAGGGCAAAATAACGCAGCACGAGCTGGCAATCAGCCATACTTGAGTACAAAGAATTTTTTTGTCTTTGCTGATTTTCATAATAATCATTTGGATCAGCCTCAATATATGGCGGAATATCAAATACTTTTGTGAATAGATCATGACGCGTAATCTCAATAATTATCCTATTAAGCGGGCCCGGATTGAGAGCATTACGAATTTCCTGCGGGTTTAGCTTCGTCCCACCGGTGTTAAGTCTGTCAAAAATAAATCGGCGCATATCAGTCATAGTCAGACGGTTCTGAGCAGACTCGGCATCGCTTTCTAAAAGAAGAACAATTGCTGACAAGCTTGCTCTATCAAGAGCTCTTTTAATACGCGGCGGGCATCGTGAATAACGAATTCCATTTAGAGGACTTAGCACCGTAAGTGAAGTTAGAGAAAAGTCACCAGCAAGAAATTCTTTTACAGCATTTAGTCTTTGCTGACCATCCATTACTTCGTATCTAGCAGCGTCACTTTCATACAAAAAAATTGGCGGAACCGGAATATTTAGAAGAAGCGATTCAATAAGCTTTGATTTTTGGGCCGTCGACCACCGAAGTCTGCGTTGATACTCAGGGCGAAGGTTTAAAACTTCACCTTTCTCAATCAAATCACGAATCTGAGGCAAAAAGAAATTGTTTGTTTGGAACACCATTCGAAACGCATTCTTCGCAAAAAACTCGTCGGGATCAACATGGGGAGCGACCTGCGCAGCGGTCTCCGCAATCTCCTCCGATTCGCCCATAACGACTTCGATGCTCATGGCTTTCCCCTATCGAACAGCATGGATTGACTCAATAGTATACATCGGAGAGAACGGCAAGCATGATCGTCAACTACTGGATAAGGGAAGCGTGCATAAGAGCGCCTAACAGAACCATCTTTGGGCGAAGCGCCAGCAGATGAGGCTGGCGGCAATGTGGTGGAAGGCGGTGAAGATGTCGGCTCGGCGTTCATAACGGACGGCGATACGGCGGAAGCGGGCAAACCAAGCCAGGGTTCGCTCGACCACCCATCGGTGCCGTCCCAGGCGCTCGCTGCTCTCGATGCCGCGTCGGGCGATGCGTGGAATGATCGCGCGGCGGCGCAACGCCCGCCGGCAGGGGGCAAAGTCGTAGCCCTTGTCAGCGTGCAGCTTGGCCAGACGACGTCGTGGCCGGCCGGCACACTGGCGGATTGCCGGTACCGCATCGACCAACGGCTCCAACAGCTTGCCGTCGTGCCGGTTGGCGGGAGAGATCTTCAGGGCGAGCGGGATGCCATTGGCATCGACGAGGATATGCCGCTTGGAGCCCGGCTTTCCGCGGTCCGTCGGGTTCGGGCCGGTTTCCTCGCCCCCCTTTTTTCCGGGATGGCGGCGCTGTCCACCGCAGCCCGCTCCCAGTTGATGGCGTTGGCATAGCCGAGCCGGTCGAGCAGCAAACGATGCAACCGCTCCCAGACGCCGGCTTGATGCCATTCGTGCAGCCGACGCCAACAGGTCATGCCCGAACCGCATCCCATCTCCACCGGCAGCAGTTCCCAGGGAATGCCGGAGCGCAATACGAACAGGATGCCGGTCAGCGCCGCGCAGTTGTCCAGCCGAGGCCGCCCGCCTTTCGGCTTGGGCGGCTCCGGCGGGAGAAAAGGCTCAATCAGTGCCCACAGGGCATCGGAGACGAGAGGTGCAGCCATGCCCCTCCCAACAGCCCAATCCCCGTTTTGTTAGGCGCTCTTAGAGTATCTTTGTTGCTTATGGCTCACTCGTCTTGCAAAATTGGCCTCGATCAAGCAGGAATGAAAAGTCATAAAAGCACCATCTGCGCATGTTGATACAGGCAGTGGCGAGATTTTTCTTTATCAAGCCGTCTAAAATAGGAGGGAAGCATGTTTGAGCAGGATCGAGAAAGGGCGAACTTAACTTGCAAAATGATTAACAATTATGTCGATACTGAGAAATACATTAGAGATATCGTTTTAAAAAACCAAGCAGCAAAGCGGGATCTCGCACAGAAAATAAAAAGATATGTCGAAGTTGTTTACTATAAACTTTTTGAATGGCAGAATTCTGTTAATAAAAATTTGTCAGAAAGCGGAGCCGGTAAAGTACATATTGAGATATTTGATGAAAGCCCCTGGTTGTTTCCCCCAGATGATATGTATTTTGTTGAGTTCCAGGCAAAGCACTTTTCTTATTTGCAGGGGAAATTAAACATAATAATTAATACTTCAAAAACTATATCTTTAGAAGCAGACTTAATGTTTAGATGTAATTATGGAACAATTAAATGGAAGGACGGTGGTGAAAGTCATTTTATTTGCGAACGCTATCGAGCAGAAAATATGCAAGAATTTGGAAGCAAGGATCTTTCTGACCTTCTTAGTAAGCTAACGAGTTGGCAAGTACAGCAGGATCGACTTGGAAATTATATCACCGCACGGCATCCTGGAGATGTAATAAACGAAAAATTGTATTCGGCTCTCTTCTCGTGGGATAATCAAAATCCAACGCCGATAAATTACAATCTGTAGAAACAACCCGATAAGTCTCAACATTCACATTTCAAGGCCCTAAATTCTGTCGCCAAAGGGGCTTTGGGCGACAGAATTTAGCGAACAAACATCGCGCAAATCCCGTACAACGAGCTGCCGCCAATCAACACTTATTCACTTCGATGCCCCTCTCAGCTTCTCAACGGTTCGCAGGGTGCCGATGCCCAGCATCGGCACCAGCAGCCCCAGCAGCGTTTCCGTGTCGATCTGCGGCAGGCTGGTGCCCGGCGCGTAGACCGTCAACGCCCAGCCGGCCAGAGGGTACACGACCGTCTGCACCCCCAAGCCCAGCACGCACAGCCACCCCACCGCCGGACGCCAGCCGGCGACGAACAGCGACGGATGCGCAGCCTCCGCGGCGTTGACCTGGAGCTGCGCCGAATCGGACGCGGACAGCACGTCGATGACCTTGGCCTGCATCTCCGCCGCCGCCTTGGCTTGGGCCTGCGGATCGGGGATGCGCCCCACCAGTTCGGTGATGATCGGCATCAGCAGGGGAAGAAGCTGGAGCATGTCACACCTCCATCAGGCCAAGGGCCATCATTGCGGCCCGGTGGTATTGTTCAGGACTGTACCAGTCCGCCGGGAAGTCCTGCGGCGCCCGGCCATTCTCATGGGTGACGATGGCGCGGGCCATGCCGGTCAGCGTCTCGGCATAGCCCCAATCCAAAGGGGCGTCGGGATCGACGCCCAGGCGGCGGGCCACCGTGTTCACATAGGCGACGGTGTCGTTCTCGGACGGCGGCGCCCAGCGGCTGATCGCCTGCCGGATGGTGACGATGCGCCGGCCCTGCGGGTCCGTCTTGCGCCGGTAGTTCAGCAGCACCCGCATCAGCGCACGCAGCCCGTAAAGCGGGCTGTCGAACTGGCAGAACGCCTTGTCGGTCTGGACGGCGGACAGGCCCAGCCAATCGTCGCCGTGGCGCAGATTGCCGGGGTTGTTGTTGCGGACCCCACGCGGCAGCGTGGGGGCGCGCGGGATCACCGCGCCGGTTGGCGTGGTCATCATGACAGCACTCCTTCGTGGGATGGTGGTTAGCGGTTGCGGTCCGGCGGCTGCCGCAGCATGCCGGAGCTGGTGTTGACCAGGGCCGCTTCGAGCAGCAGGGCCAGCAGCAGAATCGCCGCATCCTTGTTGCCGCCGCAGTCGGTCATGACACGATCACGGCGGGCTTCAGCGGCGGGAAGCAGATCGCGCACCATGTCAGTGACCGGGCGTGGGTCCGCCGACCATGGCGAGCAGCTTGGCCGCGACCGCCCCGACGCCGCCACCAGCCAGGGTCAGCGCGGTCATGAAGCCGACGCCACGGTCACGGGCGCGGCGCAGCTCCGCCACCTCCATCCGCAGATCGCGGGTGGCTTCCGCCAGTTGCTCTACGGTCGCCGCGACGGTGTGCAGTTGCGCCGTCGACTCGTCGCTCTTGGCGAACAGCGCCCGGCACTGCCGGGTCAGTTCCTCGACGCTGGCCTCCAGCCGGCCCAGCGTCTTGCTCGATTCTTCCACGGCCATGGGGTGCCCTCCTTCAGGGCATGAAAAAGGCGCCTTGCGGGCGCCGGGGTGGTGAACGGGTTAGAAGTCTTGTCGCGTGCGGTCAGGCCCGCAGGAGCGCGAAGGCTTTGGTAACTTCGACAGGGGTCTGCGCCGCTTCGACGGCCACCAGCGCGCCCCGCCGCCGGCCTTCCAGGTCGGCGTTCGTCGCCGTCCAGGCCGTGGCAGTTGCGCGAACCAGCGTAGCCACGTCGTCCAGGATGGAGCCGGTGGCGTGGGCTTCGGCGGACAGATAAGGGAACGGGCCAGCCGCTCCAGCCGCATGCCGCGCCGCCTCGTCCTGCTTTTCCAGATAGGTCGCCGACTGCCCGACCGTTACGGTGATGTGCCCCGCCCGCAGCTCGCCGACGCGCCGGTTGATCAGGTCCACCGCAGCGGCCTTGAAGTCGGCCAGCGGCACCACCGGGACGGCTGGCGGCTCCGGAGCGACTTCGCGTTCGGCAGTCAGTTTGCCGTCAGCGTCGAACTCCCGAACAATGATCGGGCGGGCGGGCGGCAGGGCAGCGACGGCGAGCGCCCGGACCTCGGCATTCCCGGCCAGCACCGCCTCGATGTCCTCCGCAGTCGAATCGAAGACATCCAGCGGCGCGTCCGGGCAGCGCGGGCCGAAGACGGCGGGCACCAGCTCGTCACCGGTCAGCGCGTCCAGCAGCGCCGACTGAAGCTGAACCCACTTCCACCGGTACAGCAGGCGCCCGCCCTTGTAGCTGTCGGGCATCTGGTCAGGCTGCATAGCTGTTCTCCTCGCTGATGCGGGTGACGGTGAAAGTGACCTCCCAGCGGATGCGCTTGCCGGACACCCCAGTCACGCGGGCGGACACCCAATCGCCGACAGTTGCCAAAGTGGCGTCGGCGGAGCCGGTGACCTCGGTGTCGGTGCCGCCGGTCTGGACGCTGCCCTGGAGCGTGATCGCGCCGCCAGCATCGCGGTAGTAGGTCGCCCGCCGGACGTAGGTCAGCCGCTCGGTGTCGGCGGCACCGACGACACGCCCGATGACGCGGGCCTCGACCATGACGGTTTCCCGCTCGCCGACCGGGACGCGCGGAGCCAGATCGAGAGCCGCCCCATCGGTGGTGACACCGCGGACGACGAAGCCGGCGCCCACCGGTCGCGGGCCACCCACGGCAATCGCCTCCTTGCCGCCGATGGCGTCCGCGACGAAACCGACCTCCGCCGCCGTACCGATCAGCAGCGAACCGCCGCGCAGGGCGACGGACCGCACCGTGTCGCTGGTTGTCGCGGCAAGCGCCGCCTCGTCCAGGTAGGACACACGGCGCAGTCCCTGGAAGATCGACACGCCGTCGCCGCTGCCGGCCGCCAGCCGGCCCGTGAGAGGATCTCTGCTGAGGGCAGTGACGGCATTGCTGATGCCGCCCAGCAGACACTTGGCGCCCTCCGCAAACAGCGGGCGCTCGTCCTCGTACATCTTGCGGATTTGCGCGGGGGTGGGGGCGTAGGCACAAGCGCGCAACAGGGCAATGTCGCAGGCGGCGGCGGGGTTGCTGCCCGCGACACGGCTCCCGACGCGCGTGATTGCGGCGGCGTTGGATACGCTTCCGACAGCGGACGCCGTAACCGTCCCCGCCAGTGCGCCGTTCACCCATGCCTCAAGCGTCGCCCCGCGACGGACAAGAAGCCCCTGGAACAAGCCCGCACCGCGAAACGCGGCCGTGGTCGTCAGGTTGGCAGTGTTGGTACCGTCGCTGATACGAACCTGGAACGTATCCGTTGAACTGTTCTGGATGAGGAACCCGGCGCCCAACTCCACGTTGGAGCGCTCAAGAACCGTTCGCGTCAGGCCAGCCGTGCCGTCGTCGCACCGGAACCACCCGACGACCGCGAAATCCCCCGTCCCGAAATCCAGGTCTGCGTTGTAGCGCTGTTCCACGTAGTTGTTCACGCTGAACCCCGACCACGCCACCACGTCGGAGCCGGCCGCCACCGGGTTACGCTGGAGCGTGCCATAGATGGCCACCCCCTTCCCCTTGTAGCTGCGGTCCGCGCTGGAGGGTCTGCACGACAGGTTGTCCACGTCCACATTGGCTACGGCACCGCCGTAACTTGCGCCGATGGTCAGGTAGCTGGTTGCGCCCGTAGCCGTAAACTCCACCAAGTTCCCAGCGCTCCCCGCAGCAAAGACTTGCGCGGCCTTGAGATCGACCCCGAATGGTGCGGTCCCAACCTGCACATATGCCGGCGCCGACGACGTGCCCAGCACATCGAGCCGCACCAAGCACGACTGCCCAGATACCGTTGCCAGTGGGAAGGTGCATCTGCCGAAGGCTGCGGTGGTCGCGATGCGCAGCGCGCCGCTGACCACGGATGCAGCGGCGCCGTTGCCGTTCCATCCGGCGGCTGATCCACCGCTGAAGCTGCCGTCAGGGAACAACTCGCTGCCCGTGATCGCGCCGACCGTCGCGTCACAGAGCGTGGCAAGCCGGGTGTCTCCCGGCATCCAGCCCGTGCAAAAACCGCCGGACGTGTGGGCGAGCATACCGTTATGCGGTGCGGCAGGGTCCCGGTGGACCTGGAGCAACCCACGGCCCCCAAAGTTGCATGCAATGCCGCCGTTATGCGCCACAAGCCGGGTGATGCCCTCGCTCGCGGGCAAAAGGAGGCGGTCAGGGGCAGCGCCGTAGGACGGGTAATAGTATTGCTCGGCCAGCAGCGCCGACCGATCAGCGCTCGCATAGGGCAGCTTCAGGGCTTCGACCGTCGAATAATAAACGCCGGTGCACAATACGCGAGCCTCTGGAAGCAACGTGATATGTGTCACCGGGTTGTTAAAGCCGGTGATGGTCACGACTTGCCCATTGGGGTGAATTACCGCCGCCGTCGTGTCCAGCCCGACGGCTATCGTCGGCACCGGCATACCGGCTGCGTCGAGTGGCGCGCCAGGGTAGACATGAGCATGCACGCTATTGACGCCATTTGCCGGCAAGGCGGCAGAGGCAGTGACACCGCCCTCGGCCAGCAGGGTGTTTCGCTGCGCGAAGGTGCCGAGGCGTCGCCGCCGTCCGCCGTTGTCGTACCGTTCGCACCAGTCGCCCGTGAGCGACACGACGTGCAGGCCCGTGCCGACGCCGAAGTAGAGATAACCGTTGCGAGCATGGACGCTGGTGATCGGCCCAGTGGGACCGCAATAAATCAGGCCGTTGCCGGTCGGGTTGGAAGCCGCCCACAGGCGCGGCGTCCCGGTTACCGGGTCCTGGTCCAAGGCGTCATAGATGTACCATTGCTCCCGCAGCGCGACGATCAGCGCCACCGCCGGGAAGTCGCGCTTTACCCCACGGTACACGCCCTGGGCCTCGTGCCAGTAGGACAGGTGCGAGCAGCGCCCCGGCTCGTTCCACCGCCGGCCGTCAGCTGTCAGATCATCCAGGCGAGTGTCGTAGACGAAGGTCTGCACGACGTTCGGCGTCGACAGCAGCAGCTTGTCCACCGCCGGGAAGGCGAGCGCTTCCGTGCTGCCTTTCGTGACTTGCGCCACCAAATCTTGGCAACGCTGAAGGATCGTCGCCACCGCCGCCTGCGCAGCCAGGAAGTTCAGGCTGTTGTTGAGGGCCACGATGGCCCGGTAGATGGTTGCCACGGCGCGCAGGCCGGGCACCCAATTCGCCGGCATGGCGCCGCGTCCCGTGAGGCCGTAAGGGTTGCCCGTGCTGTACGGGTTGGCATTGGTGGCGTCGAGCCGCGCCAGAGCGTCATCAAGTTCGCTCATGACCATTCCTCGATGGTAAGGGAGGTGTCGGAAAGATCGGGGCCGTTGGCCCACTCGCGGCCCACCTCCGCCTTCAGGCGGAAGAGAAAGCCGTAAAGAAAGGATGCCGCCGGGTCGTCCATGTCGAAGACGAAGGCGCCGGGCCGGATGCCGTCGATGCGCTTGGTCATGGTGACGAGCTGATCCGCCACGTCGCCGTCCAGGGCGTCCAACGGGATCGTCGCGGCGCGCAGCGAGACGCCGCCCGGCTCCACCACCGTGTACCCGCCTTCCCGCTTGCTGGAGGCGGCCAGAGACACCGCAACCTTCGTCCCGGCGCGCAGCTCCAGCGCCAGACCATCGCCCATCCAGCAATGATCAAGCTCGAACCCGGCGGCAGGCGACAGGTCGGCATGGATGCCGCTCGACCAGACGCGCCATTCGAACGAGCGGCAATAAACCTGCGGCGGGAAGCGGTAGACATGCGCCGGCCACGCGAAATAGTCGTCTTCGTGCAAGCGGCCATCGAACTTGCGCGGGTCCTCCAACGCCAAGTCCTCGGTCGAAATCAGCGAGGGCAGCATGGGCGCCCGTCCGGAGGTCCACAGCGGACCGGTCCAGTCGGCGTTCTGGTACAGCACCAGCTCCACGTCGTGGCTCTGATACAGGTTCGTGTCGAGCAGCGCCCCGAAGGACACCAGCTCCGATTCAGCGAAGGCCCCGCGAAGCCGCACCGGAGCCGCTTCGGTCCACGCGGCGGTGTAGCGGGCGCGGGCACCGTCCGGCTCGGTGACCAGCGAAACCGGCGCCGCCGGGTCCCATCCTGAACCGTCATAGGTCGCGGTCGCGGCGGCGTTGCGCCACGACACCAAGGCTTCGTGCATAGTCACACCCTCACGGTAATGGAATGCGTCTGGTCGGTCAGGTTGACCTTCACCGCCTGGACGCGGGCGAGCGCCCCGGCGCCACCGAACACCGGGTGCCCGGCCTCCCGGACGGTGACGAGCTGGCCCACGCCCTGACGCGGGATGCGGCTCATGGGGAGTTCGTAAA
>NZ_WHOR01000131.1:0-15310 GCF_013340925.1 Azospirillum formosense | reverse complement strand
CTATTATTGAAATAGGTTTTTTGGGTCAAAAATAACTTATTGATTTTGTATTTATGCGGAAAGGCGCTCCCGCGCCCTCCGGCGCAGGAGAGCCAGCGCGGCGTCCGCGCATTGGCTGCGCAGTTCGGGCACCGCGGTCATCTCCCAGAATGGTGCCCGGCTGACCGGGCCGAGCGTGAAGAGGCGATCGGACACCGCTCCGCCCTCCCCGATCAACGCCCCCTCCTCCGTGACGTCGAGCCCGAGGCGCAGCGGATCGGGACGGGCCAGACCCTGCTGGAGCAAGGCACGCATCAGCGGATGGCGGATGCGCCCGAAGTCGCATTCGGTGCCGGTCGCGTTGACAATGGCGCCCACCGTGCGTGTCCAGAGCGCGTCTTCGGCGCCCCGCGCGCGGACCGTCGCCTCCACCCCCTCGGAGGTCAAGGCCAGAGCTTGAAGACGCCCGGCCCGAACGGTCAGCCGCCCGCTCTCGCGCAGGCCATCAATGCGTGCGGCCACCTCCGGCGCCATGCGGTGGCGGTGCACCTCCCAGTAAGGCCGGGCGTGACGCAGGAAGCGCTGCCGCTCCTCCAGCGGCAGATGCTTCCAGATCAGCGGGTGGAAGGGCCGCAGCGAATCGAAGGCGGCGCGCCAGTCCAGCCCCTCCTCCCGCGCGCGGCGGACGTCGGCCTTCAGGGCGATCAGCACGTCCAGCACCGTGCCGGGCAGCGTCTGCGGATGGACGAAGCTCTTGAAGGGCCGCGTCTCCAGGTGGGTGGTGGGCAGCAGGCCGCGACGCGACAGCGCCAGGATCGGGCCGCGGTGGCCCTGGTTCTCCAGGGACAGCACCGCATCGACCATCGTCAGCCCGGTGCCGAGGATCAGCACCGGCGCGTCCGGATCGATGGCGGCGACGGCCTCGCGGTTCCAGGGATCGCCGATGAAGCGCTCCGACGCGAAGACCTCCGGCGCCGCGATGCGCGGCGGCGAAGGCGGAAAATGCCCGACGCAGAGCACCGCCCGGTCCACCGCGAGGCTGTCCCCGTTGGCGAGCCGCAGACGCACGCCGCTGTCGGCGGTGCCGTCCAGCGCCGCATCGACCACCTCCGCCCACACCGTGTCGAGCGTCACGTGGGCGGGGGCCTCCGCCTGCGCCTCGCGCAGCACGTCCTGGATGTACGCGCCGTAGAGCCGGCGCGACACGAAGGCGTGGCCGCTCGGTGGCACGTCGCCGCCGAGGTCCTTCGCCCACAGCCAGCGCAGGAAGTGGCGCGGATCGTCGGGATAGGCGCTCATGTTGTAGGCGCGCACGTTCAGCAGATGCGCCGCGCTGTCGGTGGAATAGGCCAGCCCGGTGCCCAGCGTGCCGGCGCGCTCGATCAGATGGATGCGCGTCGGCTCCTCCGCCTTGCGCAGAAGGTGGGCCGCCAGGATACTGCCGGTGAAGCCGGCGCCGACGATGGCGATGCTGTGCGCGGTGTCGTGGGACGGCATGCTCGTCGTTCCTCTCCCTGTGTCCAGCACCCCGCGGGGCGCCCCCGAATTGACATCATTAGAGCATCAGGAATCCCTATTTAACAAGTTGGCTTTTGCTGTATCGCATGTGCTTTCATATCCCATGCGTCGCAAACAACTTGTGGAATTTGTTGATTTCCCGCTCGACCATCAGGACCCGGACCGCAGAATGACCATGGGCAAGCGTGCACCCTTCGTCGTCGGAATCACCGACCACATGATCCCCCCGCCGGACCTGGAAGCGGCGGTTCTGGACGGCTGTGCCGAGGTGGATTTCCTCGACACCCGCCGCGAAGAGGATCTGGACCCGGAGCGTCTGGCCCGGCTGGACGCGCTGCTGGTGTGGAGCACCCGCATCGGCCCGGCGACGGTGGCGAAGCTGCCGCGCTGCCGCGTCGTCGTTCGATTCGGTGTCGGCTACGACAAGGTCGACGTGGCGGCGCTGGAGGCCGCCGGCATTCCCTTCTGCAACAACCCGGACTACGGGACGGAGGAGGTGGCCGACCACGCCGTCTCCCTGCTGCTCTCGCTGCAGCGCCGGCTGTGGGAGCATGATGCCCGCGCCCGCGGCTACAGCACGACGTGGCAGGCCAACACGCTGACCCCGCTGCGGCGGTCGAGCGCGGCGACGGTCGGCGTCGTCGGCGTGGGGCGGATCGGCACCGCGGTGGTGAACCGGCTGAAGACCTTCGGCTACCGCATCCTCGGCTACGATCCGCAGCAACCCGCCGGGCACGAGAAGGCGGTCGGCTACCACCGCGTCCGCCGGCTGGACGAGTTGCTGGCCGAATCCGACATCGTGACCTTCCATTGCCCGCTGACGCCGGAGACCCGCGGCCTGATCGACGCGGCCTTCCTGGCGAAGTTGAAGCCCGGCGCCCTGCTGGTGAACACCGCGCGCGGCGAGATGTTCGCCGGCCTCGACCCGCTGGAGACGGCGCTGCGCAGCGGCCAGCTCGCCGCGGTGGGGACGGACGTGCTGCCGACCGAACCGCCCGCCCCTCACCCGCTGCTGGACGCGTGGCGCCGGCGGGAATCCTGGCTGGAGGGCCGGCTCGTGGTCACGCCGCACAACGCCTTCCATTCCGACGAGGCCGCGATCGAGATGCGCCGCAACGCCGCCGAAACCGCCCGCCTGTTCCTGGAGGACGGGGTTCTGCGCAACCGCATCCTGCCCTGACCCCATCCGGTCAGGCCCCCAGGAAGGCCGGAACGTCGAGGCCGAGCGCGCCCCCGATGTCGTGCAGGGCGCGCACGGTGTCGGGGTCGAGCGTAATGCCATGCTCCGCGGCCAACACCCGGCTCCGCCGCTCCGGCCCGCCGGGCACCAGCACGCCGTCACCGCCGGGCACCGGCGGGGTGTCGTGGATGTGGTCCAGCACCGCGTCGGTCAACGCCTGCCAACCGCCATTCCCCGCGTCGCCCCCAGACTCGGCCACCCGCGCCGGGTCGATCAGGAAGGCCAGCGCGTTGTTCACCACCCGGCCCGGACGCAGGTTCTCCGGAAGGGCCGGCAACCCGCCGGCCAGCGCCCCGGCGAGGATCTCGCAGGCGAGCGCCAGCCCGTAGCCCTTATGCCCGCCAAAGGGCAGAATCGCGCCGGTCGGGTCGCGGAACATCACGCCGGGGTCGCGCGTCGGCGCGCCCCGCTCGTCGATCAGCAGGCCGTCGGCGACCTCCTTTCCGGAGGCTGCGGCGACCCGGCACTTGTTGGCCGCCACCGCGCTGGTCGCGAAATCCAGCAGGAAGGGCGGATGGTCCGGCGTGGCCGGAACGGCGATGCAGATCGGGTTGGTGCCGAGCCGCGGCCGCCCGCCGCCATGGGGTGCGGCCAGCGGCCGGCTGACCACATTGACGAAGAAGACCCCGATCAACCCGGCCGCGATGCACTGCTCGCCGTAGGCGCCGACGCGCCCGATGTGGTGGGCGTTGCGCAGGGCGAGCACGCAGGCCCCGCCCGCCTTGGCCCGCGCGATGGCGAGGTCCGTCGCCTCCCGAGCGATCACCTGCCCGTAGCCGACATCGCCTTCGACCACAAGGAACGGCGCCTCGTCGCGGAGGATGCGGGCGTGCCGGTTGGGTTGCAGATGGCCCAGCTCCAGGCTCTTCGCGTAGACGGCGATCTGGCACAGGCCGTGGCTGGCGTGGCCGGTGGCGTCGGAGTCCACGAGGTTGGCGGCGACGATGGCCGCTTCCTCCGGGTTGCTGCCGGACCGTTGCAGGATGGCGTCGAGCAACGCCACGAGACGCTCCGCCGCGTAAGGACCACTCATCCTCAGAACACCGAATAGTCGATGGGCTGGTGGCGATCGAGCGTCCGGTGGACCGGCGGCAGCGGGTATTTCAGGCCGGTCGCGCAGTTGAACAGAACGGCGCGCTCGTCGCGGCCCACCCGGCCGTCGGCCAGCGCCTGCTTGTAGGCGGCGTAGGTGGCGGCGCCCTCCGGGCAGAGCAGGAATCCCTCCTCCCGCGCCGCCTCGTCCAGGGCCGCCTGGATGGCCTCGTCCGGAACGGCCACGGCGAAGCCGCCGCTCTCCCGCACGGCGCGCAGGATCAGGAAGTCGCCGACCGCCTGCGGCACGCGGATGCCGGACGCGATGGTGTGGGCGTCCGGCCAGCGCGGCGCATGCTCCTCCCCCTCCTCCCAGGCGCGGACCATCGGGGCGCAGCCGGCGGCCTGCACGGCGACCATGCGCGGGCGCTTGGAGCCGATGAAGCCGATGGCCTCCAGCTCGGCGAAGGCCTTCCACATGCCGATCAGGCCGGTGCCGCCGCCGGTCGGGTAGAAAATGACGTCCGGCACCTCCCAGCCGAGCTGCTCGGCCAGTTCCAGCCCCATGGTCTTCTTGCCCTCGATCCGGTAGGGCTCCTTCAGGGTGGAGACGTCGAACCAGCCGGCCTTGGCCTTGCCCTCCCCGACGATCTTGCCGCAGTCGTCGATCAGCCCGTTGACCCGGTAGACCGTGGCGCCCTGGAGTTCGATCTCCGAGACGTTGACCTCCGGCGTGTCCTCCGGGCAGAAGATCGTCGTCTTGATGCCGGCCCGCGTCGCGTAGGCGGCCAGCGCCGCGCCAGCGTTCCCGTTGGTCGGCATGGCCATGTGCGCGACGCCGAAGGCCTTCGCCATGGACACCGCCATGACAAGCCCGCGCGCCTTGAAGGAGCCGGTGGGCAACCGCCCCTCGTCCTTCACCAGCAACTCGGCGGCCCCCAGTTTGGCGGCGAGCTTGGGCAGTGCGACCAGCGGGGTCACCGCCTCGCCCAGGCTGACGATGTCCTGCACCCGGCGCACAGGCAGCAGCTCGCGGTAGCGCCACAAATCCTGCGGGCGTTCGGCCAGCGCGTCCTTGGTCAGCGCGCCGCGCACCCCCTCCAGGTCATAACGGACCAGCAGCGGCTTGCCCGCCCTGGACAAGTTGTGGACGGTATCGGCCTCGTACCGCTCGCCCGTGCAGGCGCATTCCAGATGCGTAACGAAGGTCGGGCGCTCGGTGGTCAGGTTGCTGTCGAAAGGCACGGATGGATTTCCTTGCTCAAGAATCCCCTCTCCCGCCCTGGGAGAGGGGATTTGGCTGCTAGCGGACCATGCCCCACTTGCGGACGGTGTGGGTCTCGATCCAGCGGAAGACGACGTTCTCGACGACGAGGCCGATCAGGATGACGGTGACGAGGCCGGCAAACACCTTGTCGATGTACAGCTCGTTGCGGTTCTGGAAGATGAACCAGCCCAGCCCGCCCTTGCCCGACGACACGCCGAACACCAGCTCCGCCGCGATCAGCGTCCGCCAGGCGAAGGCCCAGCCGACCTTCAGCCCGGTCAGGATGGCCGGAAAGGCCGCCGGGATCAGCATGGTGACAACGTAGCGGATGCCGCGCAGCCCATAATTCCGCCCGGCCATGCGCAGCGTCTCCGACACCGAGGTGAAGCCGGCGTGGGTGTTCAGCGCCAGCGGCCACAGCACGGCGTGGACCAGAACGAAGGTCAGGCTGACCGCCCCCAGCCCGAACCACAGCATGGCGATGGGCAGCAGCGCGATGGCCGGCAGCGGGTTGAACATCGAGGTCAGGGTGGCCAGCACGTCGTTGCCGATGCGCGTGGACACCGCGAAGCTGGTCAGCAGCACGGCCAGCACCACGGCGATGGCATAGCCCTTCAGCAGCACCGACAGCGACACCCAGGCCATCGACAGCAGGTTCTCCCGCCAGATGCCGTCCCACAGCGCCGTGACGGTGGCGGTGAAGGTGGGGAACATCAGCGGGTTGTTCTGCCACGTCGCGGCGATCTGCCAGAGCAGCGCCACCGCGGCCAGCACGGCGAAGCGGCGGAGCGCGGTGATGTTGCCGATCCGCTCCCACAGGGACAGCGGGCGGGCCACGTCGCCGATGGGGCCGGTGGTGGCGACCGTCCGTTCATACTCCGGGCGGATGGGAGGCACGCGGCGGCCTTGATGCGCCAGGGTCAGGCCGGTCATTGCGGCACCCCCTTCACCGTTTCCACCTCGTCGGCGAACAGCATGGTGTGGATGCGCCGGGCGGTGTCCTGGAAAGCCGGGCTGCCCACCGCGACATGGTCGTAGCCGTCGCAGTTCAGCTCGGCCTTCACCTGTCCGGGATGCGGCGACAGCACGAGGATGCGCGAGCCGACGACCAGCGCCTCCTCGATGGAGTGGGTGACGAACAGCACGGTGAAGCGCAGGTCGTCCCAGAGCTGGAGCAGCTCCTCCTGCATCTTGCGGCGGGTCAGCGCGTCCAGCGCCGCGAATGGCTCGTCCATCAGCAGGATGTCCGGCTCCATCGCCATGGCGCGGGCGATGGCGACGCGCTGCTTCATCCCGCCCGACAGCATGTGCGGATGCACGTCGGCGAACTTGGACAGGTTCACCCGCGCGATGCAGTCCAGCGCCTTCTCCTCGGCCTCCCGGCGGGACGCCTTACCGCTGGCGAGCAGCGGGAACATGACGTTCTGCTTCACCGTCTTCCAGGGCGGGAGCTGGTCGAACTCCTGGAACACCATCATGCGGTCCGGCCCCGGCCCGGTCACCGCCCGCCCGTTCAGGCGGATGGCCCCCTCCACCGGCGCCAGGAAGCCGCCCACCGCCTTCAGAAGCGAGGACTTGCCGCAACCGGACGGCCCGAGCAGGACGTAGCGTTCCGCCTGGAACACCTGGAAATCGACGCGGTAGGTCGCGGTCACCAGATGGCGGCGCGTCTTGTACTGGAGCGTCACGCCGGACACGTCCAACAGGGGACGCTCGGACACATTGGCGGTGTCCACGGTGTCGGGATAGGTGAAGGCGTTCATCACATCAGCTCCCGGTTTCGCCGTGCAGGTCTTCGAAGAAGAGATCCTTCCAGGAGGCCGGCTTGTTCTTCATGGCGCCGACTTTGTGCATGAAGTCGGCGAAGGCCCCGACGCGGGCGGGGGCGACGGTGAACCGGTTGTCCGGGTCGTCGAGGATGCTGACGACGAAGGCCTTGTCGAGGTCGCCCCGGTTCTGCGCCAGATAGATGTCCGCGGCCACGGAATGGTCGGCGTTGATGACGTCCATCGCCTCCTTCAGCGCGCCGAGGAAGGCCTGATAGGTCTTGGGATTCTTGGTGCGGAAGGCTTCCTTCGCCCAGATCAGGTTGAAGGTGTGCGGCCCGCCCAGCACGTCGTAGGAGCTGAAGACCTTATGGATCTTCGGGTCGCGCAGCTGCTGGTACTGGAACGGCGGGCCGGAGATGTGGCCGGTGATCTCCGACGAGCCGGACAGCAGGGCGGCGGTGGCGTCGGGATGCGGCAGCGAGACGGTCAGCTTGTCGAGCGCGTCGAACTTGCCCTCTCCGAACTCCTTCTCCACGGCCATCTGGAGCACGCGGGCCTGGACGCCGACCTTCACCGCCGGCAGGGCGATCTTGTCCTTGTCGGTGAAGTCTTTGAGCGTCTTGACGGTCGGGTTGGTGGTGGTCAGGAACAGCGGCATGCTGTTCAGGGCGGCGATGGCCTTGACGTTGGCGTTGCCCTTGGTGCGGTCCCAGATGGTCAGCAGCGGACCGACGCCCGCCGACCCCAGATCGATGCTGTCCGACAACAACGCATCGTTCATCGCCGCGCCGCCGGAGAGCTGCACCCACTCCACGCTGATGTCCAGCCCCAGCGCCTTGCCGTGCTTCTCGATCAGCTTCTGGTGGCGCAGCACATGCAGCGGCAGATAGCCCAGCCCGTACTGTTCGGCGATCCGTATCCGGCCTTCCGCCGCCGCCGGGCCGGACAGCGCTGCGGCGGCGAGCCCCAGCCCGGCCAAAGCGCAGAGCGCGCGGCGGATGATACGTCCAGGCTTGACCATACGAACCTCCGATCAAGTTTACCTAATCTCTAGTAGGAAAATGACATCATGATTCTACGAACGATTCAACAGGGAAAATTGCGTATAAATACATATTGTAAATGTTATTTGTGCGCGAAAGAAAACCGCGGAACCGGCGCGTCAGCCCGCCGGTTCCGCGACGCTTCGGTCCGGCACGGAGGGCGTAACCCCAATGCCGGACCCGACAGGATGTCAGGCGGCGATGCTCGGCTTGCGGCCAAGCACCCGGGTCACGCTGGGACGGCCATCGACGCCGACCACCACATCGCCGGCCACCGTCGTCCGGCGGACGACACGGGGGCGGCTGCCGTAGTCGTCCACGGCGCGGTGGATGGTCGCCCGGTTGTCCCAGATCGCCACGTCGCCCGGCGACCAGTGCCAGCGCACCGTGTTTTCCGGACGGGTGGCGTGGTCGGTGACGATTCCGATCAGGCGGTTGGAGTCGGAGGTGCCGAACCCGATCAGCCGTTGCAGGAAATGCCCGACCAGCAGCGTGCGCTCGCCGGTCACCGGATGCACGGACACCAGCGGGTGCTCCGTCTCGTAGACGGTCGAGGTGAAGACCTCGTTGAAGCGCTTCAGCCCATCCTCGCGCACCTTCACCCGGTCGCCCGCGTAGTCGTACTGGTTGGAATGGATGGCCCTCAGCTTGTCGGCCAGTTCGCGCAACGGCTCCGGCAGTTCGGCGTAGGCCGCCGCCGTGTTGCCCCACAGCGTGTCGCCGCCACGATCCGGCAGCACATGGGGCCGCAGGATGGAGATGCTGGGGTATGCGTCGAGGAAGGTGATGTCGGCGTGCCAGGAACTGGCGCGTTCCCCACGGGTACCGTCCACGTCCAGGATGCCTTCGGTCCCGCCGAGCGACGGGACGGTCGGATGGCCGACCAACGTGCCCCACAACCGCCCGAACGCCTCCTGCCGGGCGTCGTCGATGTGGTGCTGGTCGCGGACGAAGACCACCTTGTGCTCGTAGACGGCGTCCTGGATCGCCTTCAGCACCGCCGGATGCAGGTCGCCGGACAGGTTCACTCCGCGCACCTCGGCGCCGATGTTGCCATTGATGGGCTTGATGTCGAACGCGTTGGAAAGGCTCATCGAACAGACTCCTTTGAAAGAAGGAAGGAACGGACAAGCGGAAAGGCGGTCGGAGGGTGGTCGGCGTCAGGCGGCGCCGAACCAGGCGAGCAGCGCGAGGGCGCTGAAGCCGAGCAGCACGCAGGCCACCGACAGGGTTTGGAGACGCCGCAGGTCGGGCGCCGGATCGGGGGCTCCAGGTCCGGACATCGACAGCCACAGCGCCATGGCTTCCGGGAAGGGCAGGCAGATCAGTTCCGCCGGCGGGTCATGGTCGCCGATCATGGATCACCCCCCCGTTTCGCCGTGCAGAATGGGAAAAGTGTAGTCCTTCCATGAGGCCGGTTTGGTCTTGATCGAGCCGACGCGGTGCATGAAATCGGCGATCACGCCGGTGTTGTGCGGAACCTGGGAATAGCTGATGTCCGGGTTGTTCAGCAGCGCCACGACCTCGTCCTGGGTCAGCTTGCTGCGTTCCTCCGCCAGATAGATGCGGGCGGCCTCGGCCTTGTCGCGCTTGATCAGCGCAAAGCCATCGCCCAGTGCCTTCACCACGGCGGCGGTGAGTTTCGGGTTGCCGTCGTAGAATGCTTGCGTGGCGTAGGCCAGCACCAGCGTCGCTTCGCCGATCACGTCCCGTGAGTTCAGGATGCGGTGGACGTTCGGGTGGGCAAGCTGCTGCGACCCGTAGGTCGGGGTGGTGACGTGGCCGGTGATTTCCGTTTTGCCGGAGACCAGCGCCGCGGTGGCATCCGGCGGGCTCAGCGTCGTGGTCAGCGGCTCGACGTCATACTGGTGCCCCGGCCCGAACTCCTTCTCGGCAGCGATCTGGAGGATGACCGAGTTGATCGAGACCTTCACCGCAGGCACCGCGATGCGGTCCTTGTCGGTCAGGTCGCGGATGCTGCGGACGTTCGGATTGTTGCTGTTGAGCCAGTAGGCCGATGAGTCCAGCCCGGAGATGGCTTTCACCCCGATGCTGCCGCGCGTCTTGTCCCAGACGGTCAGCAGCGGCGCGATGCCGGCGGAGACGATGTGGGCGTTGCCGCTCAACAGCGCGTCGTTGGCGGCAACGCCGCCGTTCAAAACCAGCCAGTTGACCTTGACCGGCCCGATCCCCTGCGCCTCGGCGTGTTTCTCGATCAGCCCCTGATTCTTGGCGATCATCAGCGGCAGGTATCCCAGCCCATACTGGATGGCGATGGTCAGATCCGCCACCTCGGCTCGCGCTCCACCGGGGGACGCCAGCGCCACCCCTGCGGCGAAGGTCAGGCCGAGAAAGGCTTGCCGTGCCGTCAATCCGTACCGTGTCACGTCCGCTGTCATCGAAGTCTCCCGGGATGGCGCCGTCAGCGTGATTTGCCTCCCAATCACACCAATCCCGCGGAGCGCTGTCAAATATAATCTACTTGCTCGATAGATTTATCGCCTTTGATTTTACTAATTTAATAAGTGTTTTTTCTCCGACATTCCGTGAGGCTACGACGTGGCGAAGGCGCTCCGCCCTTTCACCGGGCACCGACCAAGGCCCTCGGCGCACGAAAAAAGGGCCGTCAGGAGCGTTGCTGCTCCTGACGGCCCTTTGCATTCTTCCACCACCGATTTGGCGCGATGGCCTGAACCCCGGCGCCTACCGACGGCGATGCCCTCGGATCACTCCCACTCGATGGTGCCGGGCGGCTTCGAGGTGATGTCGTAGACGACGCGGTTGACGCCGCGCACCTCGTTGACGATGCGGTTCGACACGCGGGCCAGGAAATCGTGCGGGAACGGGTACCAATCGGCGGTCATGCCGTCGGTCGAGGTCACCGCGCGCAGGGCCAGCACATGGTCGTAGGTCCGCCCGTCGCCCATCACGCCCACGGTGCGCACCGGCAGCAGCACCGCGAAGGCCTGCCAGATCGCGTCGTAGAGGCCGGCGTTGCGGATCTCCTCCAGATAGACCGTGTCGGCCTTGCGCAGGATGTCCAGCTTCTCCGGGGTGATCTCGCCGGGAACGCGGATGGCGAGGCCGGGGCCGGGGAACGGGTGACGGCCGATGAAGGCGGCCGGCAGGCCGAGTTCGCGGCCGAGCGCGCGGACCTCGTCCTTGAACAGCTCGCGCAGCGGCTCCACCAGCTTCAGCTTCATGCGCTCCGGCAGTCCGCCGACATTGTGGTGCGACTTGATGGTGACCGACGGGCCGCCGGTGAAGGACACGCTTTCGATCACGTCCGGGTACAGCGTGCCCTGAGCCAGGAACTGCGCGCCGCCGACCTTGGCGCTTTCCTCGTCGAACACCTCGATGAACAGGCCGCCGATGATCTTGCGCTTCTGCTCCGGATCGGTGACGCCGGCCAGCTTGCCCAGGAACAGCTCGGACGCGTTCCGGTGCACCAGCGGGATGTTGTAGTGGTCGCGGAACAGCGTCACCACCTCCTCCGCCTCGCCGGCGCGCATCAGGCCGGTGTCGACGAAGATGCAGGTCAGCTGGTCGCCGATGGCCTCGTGGATCAGCACGGCGGCCACCGAGGAATCGACGCCGCCCGACAGGCCGCAGATCACCTTGCCGCTGCCGACCTGGGCGCGGATCTTCTCGATGGCCTGCTGCTTGAAGGCGGCCATGGTCCAGTCGCCCTTCAGCCCGGCGACGCGGTGCACGAAGTTCGACAGGAGCTGCGCGCCGTGCGGGGTGTGCACGACCTCCGGGTGGAACTGCACGCCGTAGAACTGGCGGGCGTCGTCGGCGATGGCGGCGAAGGGCGCGCCGTCGCTGACCGCCACGGCCTGGAAGCCGTCCGGCAGGGCGGTGACGCGGTCGCCGTGGCTCATCCACACCTGCTCGCGCGAGCCGACCGCCCACAGCCCGTCGAACAGGGCGCAGGTCTGCTTCACCTCGATGAAGGCGCGCCCGAACTCGCGGTGGTCGGAGCCCGACACGGTGCCACCGAGCTGGTGGCACATGGTCTGCTGGCCGTAGCAGATGCCCAGGACCGGAACGCCCAGCGTGAAGACCACCTCCGGCGCGCGGGGGCCGTTCTCTTCGGTGACGGAGGCCGGGCTGCCCGACAGGATGATCGCCTTCGGCGCGTAGTCGCGAATCCGCTCCTCGCTCATGCTGAACGGATGGATTTCGCAATAGACGCCGGCTTCGCGGACGCGGCGGGCGATGAGCTGGGTCACCTGCGACCCGAAATCGAGGATGAGAACGCGCTCGGCGGACATGGACGACAACCTGATGCGGGGGGACAAGCCCCTGACTACCGCATTTCAGGCCCCGCGGACAAGCGTGCAAGCGGGGCGAGGTCGCGCCAGCCATAGGCGATCTCCACCAACTCCGCCCCGGCGAAGCGGATGGGCCGCTCCGCCACCCGGACTCCGCCCAGCCGCTCGTAGAACCAGCGCGCCGGGTTGTCGCGCAGGCACCACACCACGGCGGTGCGCTTGCCGCCCTCCTGGAGCCGTTCGGCCATGGTCGCCATCAGGCGGCGGCCCAGCCCTCGGCCTTGCGCCTCGTCGAGCAGATAGAGGGCGTAGAACTCGCCCTCATACCCCTCCACCGGAAGGCGGCGCCCGCCGTAGGTGGCGAATCCCACCACCGAATCCGCGCCGTCCACCACCACCAGGGCGCCCTGGCCCGGCCCGTGGGCCAGGACGGCGTTGTGCCAGCGCATCGCCGCGGCGGCTTCCGACAGGTTGACGAGGTAGGTGTCGGGGACGAGGCCCGGATAGGTGGATTGCCACGTCGCGACATGGACCTTGGCGATTCCCACCGCGTCCGACGGCCGCGCGTCGCGAATCACCAGCGCTTCATCCATGGGACACCTCCGGACCCGTTGCCCACCCCAGTGAGAACTGGGATCCGGGCCGGAGCATGTCCAGTCAGCCAAAAGTGCCGGGCGTTGCGACGGAAGGCCGTCGCACCGCAGACCTTCGGGTTACTGGGCCGGGAGCGCCGGAACGCCCGCCTGCCACTGGTCCCAGTGGGACACGATGTGATCGGTCATGCGCGCGCCGACCAGCGCCACGTTCTCCACCGTCTCGGCGAAGCCGCCGGCGGTCTCGCCCGGCTTCGGGTCGAGATGCTCCAGCGTGGTTTCCCTGGGATTGCCCTGGTCGAAGTTCACGGCGCCGCGCAGGCTCATCACCCGGTCGGAGCCCAGCGTCCGCTTGATGACCAGCGTGATCGCCGCGGCCTCCATCTCGGTGATGACGTAATCGTCGGCTCCGTAGAGCTTGGCGATGTACTGCGCTTGCTCGGACATGCCCGGGCCGTGGAAGAAGGTGTCGCCGGTCATGTGCGTGCCGGTGCCGACGAAGGGCGCGCGCCGGGCGGCATCCTGCGGGTAGCGCTGGCGGTAGGCGCGGGCGCTGTCGGAGTCCTTCAGCGGCGTGTCGCCGGTCAGCTTCATCGCCCAGGAGACCAGGGCCGGGTTCAGCTGGAACAGGCGGACGGATTCATAGCCCTTGCGCGGCATGAAGGTCGGCTCGCCCGGCTTGCCCTCCTCCGGCGCCCAGCGGTGACCCAGGTCGTAATCCACCAGCCAGGTCGCCCAGTTGACCTCGGCGATGGTGCCGCGCGACGGCGGCGTGCCGGCCACGCCGGAGATGATGAAATAGGCCTGCGACAGGTCGAGCTGCGGGTTCAGCAGGATCGCCTGCATGGACGCGGAGGAGCTGACCTTGCCCATCCCCAGAACCGCGCCGCAGACGCCGTCGGCGTTGCAGTAAACGGGGTTCAGCGCGCCCTTCACGGCGATCGGCTCAGCGGACTGCCAGTAGCGCTCGTACCAGTTCTGGAACTCGCCGGCGCGGTCGCCGGTGTTCTTGCCGATCTCGAACATAGCGCCGACGAACACCTTGACCTTGACCGGCTCAGCCGCTTCGGCGGAGGTGCCCAGCCCCAACAGGAAAAGGGCGGACAGGGCGGCGCTCCGCCAGCGGGACGTGTTCCACATCATTGCGCTCCAACATGCGGGGAAAGGTCGCACCCTAACCGCAAACCTCGCGGTATGACCCGCATCAAATCAGCAGGCCCGTCCGCGTGTCCCCGCATGAGTGGCGGCGCTCGTCCTTTCTTGGGCTGGCGCGCATTCGCCGCTTTTTCGGCCCGCCATCAATCTTATCAGAAATTCGATTGCGCCCGATTCCCGGTGTTACGGCAATCATCGACTGCTGGTCAGTCACCCACTGATGATGAGGCCGGGCCCGAAACCATGACTGTCCACTTTCTGATGTGATCACATGAGCGTTACATATAAGAAACGCAGATGCTCTGATCGGCAGATGAGATTGCCGATCAAGACCTCCTTTAGCTTCTGTTCATCAAAGTGAGGTTTTGACCGGCAATACAGACGCAATTTAGGGTGCAGATCAAAACCTTTGCCGGGCCGAGCAAACCTAATGGCTTGAACCCAGGGAGATGGGGCTTTGATCCGCGTCCTTACTCACCGGGATAACCCTGAACTGATTAAATCTACAGCTATCAGCTCAGCACGATACATTGGCGAGAGTCAAACATAAACACAAGAATTTACTCATAAATACCTCATGCCTTGTCAGGAGGTTAGCCAGCCCCAAAGGTTTACTGTCTGGTTACCTGCCGTTAGCCATTCAATTTCGCCTCCGTAAGTGAAATAATTATCAATATAAACGCCATGATCCATTATTCCGTCCGCAGCATCGGATGCATGCAGAATATACAGGTCATAACCATTGTCGGCGATACCCCAGACAAGATCATTTAGACTCGCATTTGAGAACACCAAGGTGTCTCCAGAACCAGACGAATCCTGAATATAAGTAGTTCCACCTTGAAGCCAATCATGCTGATAGACGTCGTCTCCATCACCTCCAAGAAGAGTATCAGTCCCAGAGCCTCCATTCATTGTATCGTTGCCTGACCCTCCGACCAAAAGATCATCGCCGTTTCCTCCATTAAGAAGATCGTTGCCAGCGTCTCCTCCCATTGAATCGTTCCCATCACCTCCAAACAACTCATCATTACCATTCCCTCCGACCAAATAGTCGTGACCATTACCGCCATCTAGAAAATCATTACCATCTCCACCACCGAGCGTATCGTTACCATTATCGCCATAAAGATCATCGTTACCAGCTTCACCAATGATATAATCGTTACCCTCCCCTCCCGAAGCGTAATCATCAAGGTTTCCGGTGAATATCGTGTCATTCCCAGCAAGACCAAATGCTGAATTCGACTGCCCAAGAGGCCCTTCCCAATAGTTTGTACCCGCCGTGTCAACCCATGTAGCCATCTCACAATACTCCATTTTAATAATTCATACGCACGCACCAATCAGGAACGCGCATACCGCACCTAAAGCATGCGCCATAAATGCAATAAGAGTCAACAACAGATATATAAATTGAATCGTTACTTATCTATC
>NZ_WHOR01000130.1:0-15314 GCF_013340925.1 Azospirillum formosense | reverse complement strand
CGTCAAGGCTGCGGCGATGAAGGCCTCCCCCGCCCTCCGCCCCAGATCCAGAAAGTCCCGCACCTGCTCGACCGACAGCAGCGGCACCCGTGCCACGGCCGGATAGGCGGCATCATCGAGAAAGCGCGGCTCGGAACCGGCGACGCGGGCCAAGCGGCCCAGGGTTTCCGCGCTGGGAACGCTGCCCCGCGCCGGGTCGCGCAGGAAGCGCGTGATGTTGGTCGGGGTGACCTCGGCCAGCCGCGCCCAGGCCCCGGCGCTCCAGCCCTGGGCCTCCATCACACCGGTCATCCAGCGCAGGATCGCCCGCCGCGTGTCGTCCATACCGCTGTCCTCCCCGCCGAAAGAGCGCCCTTATAAGAGAGAACGTTGGAGGAACGCGCAAGGTTTCTTCGCTTATGTCGCAATTTCGCCGAGGATGCGCTGCGATTTCGCAGTATCGCATCGGACTCCCCTCCCCTCCGGCTGCGCCCTTTCCTCACCCATTGCGACGCGCCGTGCGCGCCGCCATCTGGAGGGCGCGAAACCACATCCGGAGGAACCAATGATCGTCACCAGCACCGACACCGTCGAAGGCCGTCCTGTCACACAATATCTCGGCATGGTCGCGGGCGAGGCGATTCTGGGCGTGAACATGTTCCGCGACCTGTTCTCCGGCATCCGCGACATCGTCGGCGGCCGGGCCGGCGGCTACCAGAACGCGCTGCGCGACGCCCGCGAGGCCGCCTTCGCCGACTTGCAGGACGCGGCGCGGGCGCTGGGTGCCGACGCCATCGTCGGCGTGGACATCGACTACGAGGTTCTGGGCAAGGAGAACGGCATGCTGATGGTCTCGATCAACGGAACCGCCGTCCGGCTGGGCTGAGTTCCCCCAACCGTTTAGGCCGATTGCCCGCCTGGACGGGCAGTCGCACCCTCTTACACTCCCTCCCCGCATCGAGATAGGGACTTGAGAAACGGGAGGGACGACATGCGTTCTCTGGCGAAACGGCTCGGCGGCCTGGCGCTGGCCGCCGGGCTCTTCTGCGCGGCGCCAGTCCTGGCCTTCGAAGGCCTCGTGGAGAAGAAGGTGTTCGAAATGCCGTCCTACACCACGGTGGGCGGCGGCACGATCAAGAACGTCCGCATCGGCTGGGAAAGCTACGGCAAGCTGAACGACGCCAGGGACAACGTCATCCTCATCACCCATTTTTTCAGCGGCAACAGCCACGCCGCCGGGAAGTACAAGATGGAGGACCCGACCCCCGGCTACTGGGATTCCATCATCGGACCGGGCAAGCCGCTGGACACCGACAAGTTCTTCATCGTCAGTTCCGATACGCTGGTGAACCTGTCGCCGAAAGACCCGACCGTCACCACCACTGGCCCGGCCAGCGTCAATCCGGACACCGGCAAGCCCTACGGCATGAGTTTCCCGGTCGTGACCATCCGCGATTTTGTAAACGTTCAGAAGGCATTGCTGGACAGTCTTAATGTAAAGTCTCTGCACGCGGTGATGGGCGGCTCCATGGGGTCGCTCCAGGCGCTGGAATGGGGCGCCACCCATCCGGAGATGGTCAAGCGCGTCGTCGCGGTGATCGGCGGGGCCGAGGCCGATCCCTTCCTGATCGGCTGGCTGAACCTGTGGGCGGCCCCCATCCGCGTCGATCCGAACTGGCAGGGCGGCGATTACTACGGCAAGGCGGAGCCGAAGGCCGGGCTGACCGAGGCCTTGAAGCTGGTGACCCTGCACGCCCGCCACTGGAAATGGGCGGACGCCACCTTCGGCCGCGGCTGGGCGGAGGAAGGCAAGGACCCTGCCGCCAGCATGAACAACCAGTACGCCATCGAAGCGTGGCTGGACAAGGCGGCGGCAGCCCGCGCCGCGGTCAGCGACGCCAACCATTTCCTCTATCTGGTGAAGGCCAACCAGACCTTCCTGGTGGGCGGCGGCGGGGCGCTGGACGAAGGTTTGGCGAAGATCAAGGCACCGGTCCTGCTGATCCCCTCCGCCGACGATTTGGTCTTCCCGCCGGAGCGCGCCATGCATCCGCTGAAGGAACGGCTGGAAAAGCAGGGCGTCGCGGTCACCTACACCGATGCGATCACCACCAGCCTCGGCCATCTCGACGGCATCGCAAACATCGCCAAGGCCGGTGATACCATATCGGCCTTCATGGCGAAGTGACGAACGCAACCGCCCCGCCCGGAGACGACCGCCGGCGGGGCGCTTTTCCGTCTGCTCTCAGGGGCCGACGTAATGCGGCATCAGCTTGGCCTGGTCGCCGACATGGACGTTGCAGCGGCTGTCCTGGCCTTCGAAGAAATACACCTCCCCGGTCTTCCGCTTGTTCTGCGGGTCCGACAGATTCGCCCCACCGGAGAACGCGACGCCGTAGCGCTTGTCCGGCGTCCGCGCCCAGTAGAAGCCGTCCATCTCCTGCCCGAAGGCACCGCGCTGGCACAGGCGCGACAAGGCGGCGTCGTACCGTGTGAGTCCGTCCAGCCCCTTCGGCAGGTTGTAGACCGCTTGGCTGCGCACGTAGCGGGTGCGGGGCGGGATGACCTCCGGGGCAAGGAATGAGCGATTCAAGGCGCGCAGATGGCCGGGATCGGTCCTCTCGACCCGCATCGGGTCCGCAGCCGCAGGCACAGCCAGCAGCACGAGCAACAGCGGAACAGCGGCGATGACCTTCATGGGTGGGGCGTTGAAAGGGTCAAGGACCGTAGGACTGTAGCACGGACTGCCCGCCGGTGAGGAGCGTCCGCCGCCGGAAGAGGCGATGCAAGCTGATGAAACGGTTTCTTTTCAGATGATTGAGAGTGCTCCCTCATCCATCCTGTCAATACGGTCGGACACCCTCATTCTTAACGTTAAGTTTAAAAAACTTCCTTAATAGGCTGTTCTAAAACGGATTTCATATCCGATCTCCCTGGCCGTCCAGATAGCGGGTGATCGTCGCCAGGAAGTCCTTCGGCTGGATCGGCTTGGGCACATGCCCGTCGAACCCGGCACGGGAGAATCGCAGCATGTCCGTGGGTGTGAACAGGTTGGTGACCGCAACCACCAGCGTGCGCGCCAGAGCTTGGTCGGCGCGGATCATCCGCACCAGTTCGACACCGGACAGGCCGGGCATCACCACGTCCATGATCACGAGATCGGGTTTCAACGCGCGCATCAGGTCGAGCACGGCCCGAGGATCGTCCGTCTCCACCACGCGGTGTCCGCCCTCCTCCAGGCAACGGACCAGCAGCTTGCGCATCAGCGCGTTGTCATCGACGACGAGGATGGTCCGCGTCGCAGCCAGCGATTGATCACTCATGGCAGCCGTCCCGCTCGTCACGGCGCTTTGCCAGGGCCGGCGGACGAGGCGTCCGACAACCACCAGGCGTCGAAGGAGATCGAGTAGGGCGGTATGGTTTCGGGGCGCTTCAAGCGGCTCCAATAGGCCACGCGGTAGACGCCGGAGTACCAGTGCGGCACCACGTAATGGTTCCACAGCAGCACCCGGTCGAGCGCCGACACCGCGGCCTTCAGATCCTCCTGGCTGTTGGCGCGGACGATCTCGCCGATCAGATGATCGACCGCCTCGCTGCGCACCCCGGCCATGTTCTGGCTTCCCGGACGGTCGGCGAAGGCCGATCCCCAATAGCCGGTCTGCTCGTTCCCCGGCGACAGGGACTGCGGCCAGACATGGACCACCATGTCGAAATCGAAGTCGCGCGTGCGATTCTCGTACTGGGTGGTGTCCACCGTACGGATGCTGGCGCGGATGCCAAGCCGTTTCAGATTCTCGATGAAGGGCAGCGTCACCCGCTCGAAGGTCGGGCTGTCCAGAAGGATTTCAAAGTCTAGAGGCTTGCCGGTCGCGACGTCGACCCGCACCCCGTTGCGCACGTCGGTCCCCGCCTCGTCGAGCAGCCGCTTGGCCTCCAGCAGGTTGCGGCGCAGCCCGTTCTGGCCCTCCGTGCTGGGCGGGTGGTAGGTCTTCTCGAAGACCTCGGTGGGGATTTTCCCGCGCAGCGGCTCCAGGATCGCCAGCTCGCGGCCCTGCGGCAGGTCTTTGGACTGAAGCGGCGAGTTCTCGAAATAGCTCTCCGTCCGCTTGTAGGCGCCGTAGAACAGGGTCTGGTTCGTCCACTCGAAGTCGAAGGCGTAGGCGATGGCCTGACGCACCTTCGGGTTCGCGAAGACCGGGCGGCGCGTGTTGAACACGAAGCCCTGCATGCCCGCCGGCACCTCGTTGGCGATCTCCTCCTTCACCACCCTGCCGTCGCGCACCGCGTCGAAGTCGTAGCCGGTGGCCCAGGTCTTGGCGACGTTCTCCTGGCGGAAGTCGTACAGCCCGCCGCGGAAGGCCTGCAGGGCGACGCTGGCGTCCCGGTAATACTCGTAGGCCATGCTGCCGAAATTGTTCCGACCGACATTCACCGGAAGGTCCCGGCCCCAGTAGTCGGCGACCCGCTCATAGGTGATGCCGCGGCCCGGATCGAAGGACGCGATGCGGTAGGGACCGCTGCCCAGCGGCGGCTCCAGCGTGGTCGCCTGGAAGTCCTTGCCCTCCCAATAATGCTTCGGCAGCACCGGCAACTGGCCGACGATCATCGGAAGCTCGCGGTTGTCACCCGGCTTGAAGGTGAAGCGGACGCGGCGTTCCCCCTCGGCCTCGACCTTGTCCACGGCGCCGTAATAGCTGCGGTAGAACGGATGGCTCTCCGTCAGGATGGTGAAGGAGAACACCACGTCCTCGGCGGTGACCGGCTTTCCATCGTGCCACCGCGCGCCGGAACGCAGATTGAAGGTTATGGAGGAGCGGTCCTCCGGCATCTCCACGCTTTCGGCGAGCAGGCCGTATTCGGTGAAGGGCTCATCCGCCGACCCGGTCATCAGCGTGTCGTAGATCAGCGCCGCCCCCGCCGCGGGCACCCCGCGCAGCGTGAAGGGATTCAGCGTGTCGAAGGAGCCGATGGCCTGGAGAGTCACCTTGCCGCCCTTCGGGGCGTCCGGGTTGACGTAATCGAAGTGCCGGAAGTCCGGCCCGTATTTCGGCTCGCCGTACAGCGCCATGCCGTGCCTCGGCTGCGCCCCCGCTGGCCCGGCCACGGCGGCGGCGATCAGCCCGATCAACAGTCCAGCGGCCACACGGCGCATGCCCCATCCTCCCATCAATCCCTCCGGAGCATTCGGCCCCGATTCCGCTCTGATAACATGTGGGTGGGGTGAAGCGGTGCGAAAGCCCCTTCCCCGCCCTGCGGCATGGCACCCAGCGATTTGCTCTGGTGTCCCGGCGGGCTTGCCGTCATGGTTTTCGGCAATCCGCGCGGCCAAGCGCGACCAGCATGGAGGGTTCTTCGACCGTGTCCGCCGAATTCACCGTCTACGGCAATTTCAACTCCCAGCCCGCCACCCGTGTCGTCCTATTTCTGTCGATGGCCGGCGTGCCCTACGCCTACCGCCATGTCGACCTGCGAGGCAGCCAGCAGAAGTCTGCGGACTATCTCGCCATCAACCGCTTCGGCCGGGTGCCGACCCTGGTCCACGGCGACCTCAGCATTTCCGAATCGGGCGTCATTCTCACCTATCTTGCGGAGAAGACCGTCCGGTTCGGCGGGCGGGACGAGGCGGAGCGGATCAGGCTGGCGGAGTGGCTGTCCTGGCTGGCCGACGTGCTGCTGCCGGTCCAGCGCGCCCGCGCGGTGCGCAAGTTTCACGGCGACGCGAACGCCCTGCCCTGGATCGACGCCGCGGCGGCCGGCGGACTCGCCCAGTTCGACCGCCATCTGGCGGGGCGCACCTTCATCGAGGGCGAGCGGGTCACCATCGCCGACATCTTCGCCTTCCCGTGGATCGACCTCGTGGAGGAGTCGAACATCGACATCGCCACCTACCCCAACGTCCAGGCGTGGCACGCCCGCATGCTGGCCCAGCCCGGCGCCAAGCGCCAGATGGAACTGATGCCACAGACGGACGTCGGCTGACGACCAAAAGAAAGGGCCCCCACCCGCGGTGCGGATGGGGGCCCCTTTCCAGGTGAAACGTCTTACTTCTTGGTGCCGGCCGACGCCACGAAGCTGTCATAGGGCAGCTCGGCGACGCGGAACCAGAGCTGGGTCTCGTCGAGGAACGGCTTCCAGCTCTCGTAGATGGTCTTGAAGTTCGGGTTGGTCTTCGCCAGCTCGTCGTAATACTCGAAGGCGATCTTGTGAGCCTGCTCCATCAGGTCGCGCGGGTAGGCGCGCAGGAGAGTGCCCTTGGCGACCAGACGCTTCAGAGCCTTGGCGTTCTCCGAATCGTAACGGGCGATCATGTAGGTGTTCGCCTCGGCGCAGGCGGCCGTCAGGATCGACTGGTAGGACTTGGGGAGCTTCTCCCACTCCTGCAGATTGACGTAGAGCGAGACGTTCGGCCCGCCTTCCCACCAGCCCGGGTAGTAGTAGTACTTGGCGACCTGGTGGAAGCCCAGCCGCTCGTCGTCGTAGGGGCCGACGAACTCGGTCGCGTCGATGGTGCCCTTCTCCAGCGCCGGATAGACGTCCGCGCCGGCGATCTGGGTCGGGGTGGCGCCCATCTTCGACATGATCTGGCCGGTGATGCCGGCGATGCGGATCTTCAGGCCCTGGAAGTCCGCCGCGGTCTTGATTTCCTTGCGGTACCAGCCGCCCATCTGGGCGCCGGTGTTGCCCGCCGGGAACTGGATGACGTTGTGGTTCTTCATGAAGGCGCGCATCAGGTCGAGACCGCCAGCCTGGAACCAGGCGGTGGTCTGGCGCGCGTTCGGGCCGAACGGAATGGCCGTGTCGAAGGCGAAGGTCGGGTCCTTGCCGACATAATAATAGCCGCAGGTGTGGCCGCACTGGACCGAACCGTTCTGCACGGCGTCGAGCACCTGGAGGCCGGGCACCAGTTCACCGGCCGGGAAGGCGCGGATCTGGAACTTGCCGTCCGTGCTCTCGGCAACGCGGCGGGCGATCAGTTCCGAAGCGCCGAACAGGATGTCGGTGCTCTTCGGGAAGCTCGACGCCAAGCGCCACTGGATTTCCGGCTGCGACTGCGCAATGGCCGGCGCGGCCACGCCGGCCACCGCCAGCCCCGCACCCGTGGCCGCGGCGCCCGCACCCGCCGACTTCAGAAACGCACGTCTTTTCACGATTCTTCTCCCGTGGACTCCGCCTTCCCTTTTCGTTTCAAGCAGCCCGTCGGACCACTTGTTGCGAGGGAATTTTCACAACTGTAACAAAGCAGCGTTTTCGTTCCGATTCATCGCACAAATGCGCATGACAGGTCTACCCTGGTCCTACGGATTAGGCGACTGCCTCAGCCGCGCCGCCCCAGGAAGGCGGAGAGCGGCGGCAGGACCAGCGTCCGCCCGTCCGCGCTGACCTCGGGAACCGGGGCTCCCGGCGGGCGGGGCGGGTCGATCGCCGCCATTAGTGGCTTGCGTTTCAGCGCGTATTCCGCCGGCTGGTCGGCCAGATTGAAGACCGCCAGCAGTTCCTCGCCGTCCGCTGCCCGTTCGAAGGCCAGGACACTCCCGGCCTCCTCCACCGCCGTGACGCCGCCCTGCGTCAGCGCAGGATGACGGCGGCGCAGGCGCAGCGCGGACCGCCAGACGTCGAGCGGGCTGCCGGGGCGCCGCTCCTGCGCGTCGACCGCCAGGGCATTGTGGGATTCCGCCACCGGCAACCACGTCTCGACCGCGCTGGAGAAACCGGCGTTGGCGGCGCCGGACCGCCAAGGCATCGGCGTGCGGCTGCCGTCGCGCCCCTGGAAGTCAGGCCAATAGGCGATGCCGAAGGGGTCGCGCAGTTCCTCCGGCTCCAGCGTCGCGTTGGGCAGCGCCAGCTCCTCCCCCTGGTAGAGGCAGACGGTGCCGGGCAGCGTGGCGAACAGGGTGGCGAGCAGGGCGTTGAAGCGCTCCGGATCGGTGCCGGGCGGCAGCCAGCGGCTGGCGGCGCGCTCGACGTCGTGATTGGAGAAGCTCCAGCAGATCGCCTCCGGCTGCGGCGTGCCGGTCAGCGCCGCGGCGAAGTTCTGCGCGGTGAAAGGCTGCTTGGCCAGCGACAGGGTATAGGCGGCGTGCAGTCCCTGCGGCCCGCAATAGGCGGCAGTGCGCCGCCCCGCCCCCGGCTGGCTCGACAGCTCGCCCAGCAGCGCCCGGTCGGGATAGCGGTCCACGACGGCGCGCAGCCGGGCCAGCACGGTGTGAATGGCCGGGTGCATCATGTCGTGGAGATGCTGTTGCAGGGCGAACAGCTTGGCCGGCGGCTCCGCCCCGCTCCAGGCCGCCGCCGGGTTTGAGCGGAGCTGCGGGTCGTGGGCGAAGAAGTCCACCGCATCAATGCGGAAGCCGTCCACCCCGCGCTCCAGCCAGAAGGCCGCGGTGTCGCCGAGCGCCTGGAGCACCGCCTCGTCGTGCAGGTTCAGGGCGGGCTGGCTGGACAGGAAATGGTGCAGATAATACTGGCGCCGCCGCGGCTCCCACGTCCAGGCGGGGCCGCCGAACACCGACAGCCAGTTGTTGGGCGGCGTGCCGTCGGGGCGCGGGTCGGCCCAGACGTACCAGTCCGCGAACTCCCCGCCGCGCGACCGGCGGCTGTCGCTGAACCACGGGTGCGCGTCCGAGGTGTGGCCGCAGACCAGATCCAGGATCACCTTCAGCCCGTGGCCGTGCGCCGCCTCGATGATGCGGTCCACCGTCTCCAGCCGGCCCATGCGCGGGTCGACCGCCCGGTGGTCGGTGATGTCGTAGCCGAAGTCCTTCTGCGGCGACGGGTAGAAGGGGCTGATCCACACCCCCTGCACGCCGAGCGACGCCACATGGCCGAGGCCGTCCAGCACGCCGTCCAGATCGCCCCAGCCGTCGCCGTTCCGGTCGAGGAAACTGAGGGGATAGATCTGGTACAGCGCGGCACCGCGCAGCCACGAAGACGCCTGGGACATAAGGACCCTCCACACGAGACTCGTGGAAAGGGTCCCCCCATAGCCCTAACGATCGGTTACCGGGCTGCGATTGGTCACGGCTTGCGACCACCCGGCGGCGTCAGGCGCAGCCAGGGCGCCCAGACCTGCCGCATGGCGTCGCTCCACATCCGCATCGGCGCCGTCCACAGGGCGAGCATCGGGTTGGCGTTGGCAAAGGCCGGGTTGAGCAGCGGGTTGGCCGAGGCCAGCAGCGCAGGCCCCATCATCCCGCGCAGCGCGTCGAAGGAGGGCGTGGCGGTGATCTGAACGGCGATCGTCTCGGCCCCGCGCTCCGGATCGTCCCGGTGCAGGATCTGGATGTCCAGGTTCGGCAGGGCCGCGGTCAGCTTGGTCTCGTCCATCGTCCTCTTCCCTTCGGTGCCGGCGGGCCTCAAGGCCGGGGCCATGGTCGCCGAACGGCGCGCCCGCCGCAACCATGCAACCAAAAGCCGGCGCGGATGTTTCCCCACAAGCAATCGATGGGGATTCCAGAATGGACGGAGTGACGGTCATCGATCCCCGCACCGAGGCGGAGGAGGCCGCGGCCTGCGCCGGGCTGAGCTATGTCTGCGACGACGAGCCGGGCATCCGGCGGCGGCGCGCCGGCAAGGGCTTCTCCTATCTGTGGCCCGACGGCACGCGGGTGACCGAGGAGGACACTCTTCAGCGCATCCGCAAGCTGGCGATCCCGCCGGCCTACCGCGGCGTCTGGATCTGTCCGGACCCGGAGGGCCACCTCCAGGCCACGGGCCGCGACACGCGCGGGCGCAAGCAGTACCGCTACCACCCGCGCTGGACCGAGATGCGCGAGGGCACGAAGTTCGGGCGCATGCTCGATTTCTGCCGCGCCCTGCCGGCCATCCGCCGTCAGGTGGACGGCGACCTCGCCCGCCGCGGCCTGCCGCGCGAGAAGGTTCTGGCCGCCGTGGTGCGGTTGCTGGAGACCACGCTGATCCGCGTCGGCAACGAAAGCTACGCGCGGGAGAACAGCAGCTACGGCCTGACCACCCTGCGCGACGACCACGCCGACATCGAGGGCTCGGAAATCCGTTTCACCTTCAAGGGCAAGTCCGGGAAGGAATGGAACGTCGCCCTGAAGGATCGCCGCCTCGCCCGCGTCGTCCGCGCCTGTCGCGACGTGCCCGGCGACGAGCTGTTCCAGTACATGGACCGCGACGGGCAGCGCCACGCGGTGAGTTCGGGCGACGTGAACGAGTATCTGCGCGCCGCCACCGGACAGGACTTCACCGCCAAGGACTTCCGCACCTGGGCCGGCACCGTCCTGGCCGCCATGGCGCTGCGGGAGTTCGAGAGTTTCGACAGTGCCGCCAAGGCCAAGCGCAACGTCACCCACGCCATCGAGCAGGTGGCCTCCCGCCTCGGCAACACCGCCAGCGTCTGCCGCAAGAGCTACGTCCATCCCGAGATTCTGGACGCCTATCTGGAGGGCAACCTGCTGGACTCGCTGACCCGCGAGGTCGAGACGGAGTTGCGCGAGGAGCTTCCCGAGCTGGAGGCCGAGGAGGCCGCCGTGCTGGCCTTCCTGCGCGGCCGGTTGGAGCGCGAACGCCAATCCCGCGCCAGCGAGAGCCGGCGGCGGCGCGCGGCGTAGGGGCTAGGACTCCGGCTGGTCCGGGGTGGACAGGCCGTCGCCCCAGTCCAGCCGTCGCGCGGCCTTGAAGGCGGCGCCGTCGCGCTTGCCGAGAATCCGCTCCGTTTGGGCGCCGTCCCGACCGCAGAGCTTGAAGCCGATGCGACCGTTCCCGGCGTTCCAGGGCGGCGCGATGATGCGGGCCTCGGGCTTTGCGCCGGGCTGGCGGGAAGCCGCGATGTAGACGAACTTTTCGTCCTCCCAGGGCACCTCCGCCCCCTTGGCCATGCGGTGCAGGCGGGAGCGGGCGACCCGGCGGGAAAAATGGCACCAGTCCGGTGCCGCCAGCGGGCAGGCGGCGCTGTGCACGCAGGGCGCCAGCAGATGGGCGCCGACGGCGACCAGCCTCTGCCGCGCCCGGACGATCCGCGCCCAGCCGGCGGGCGTGCCGGGCTCCACGATCAGCAGCGTCCCGGCTGTGAGCGACCACAGCCGGTCGACCAGCCGGTCGCGCGCCGGCTCCGCCAGTTCGTCCAGAACGTAGGCCAGAGTCACCAGATCGCGCGGCTCCAGATCGGGCAGGTCACCCGTGGCGTCGCCGGCCCGCCAAACGATCCGCGCGGGCACTGCCGCGCCGGACAGCGTTTCGCCGACCGCGCGGATGGCCGGACTGCCCTCGATCAGCAAAGCGTCGTCCAGGCTGGCCCAGCAATCGGACGCCGCCCAGAGAGCGGTTCCTGGCCCGGCCCCCACGTCCAGGGCGGTCACCGGCGCGAAGTCGGGAAGCGCCTCGGCCACCGCCGCCATGCTGGAGCGGACGGCGGCGAAGGTCGCCGGCAGGCGGGTGGCGAGATAGGCCCGCGCCGCCAGATCATCCGACAGGTGGAAACGCCCGTCCCGCACCTCCGCCCGATAGCGTTGGGAAAGGCGATCCGCCGCGCGCTTCAGGTCGGCCAGGGCGATACCGTCGAGCGCGCGATCCACCGCGTGGCGGAGCGAAGGGGGGAGTTCCATGGGTCCGGAGGGGGCAGGCGTGGTCTCGTCCCGCCTGTTAGCACGCCGCCCGCCCCAGGCACACGGACAAAACAGGGCCCCAGGCAAAACAGGGAACCGGCGTTTACGCCCGCACCTGCCGCAGGAAATCGTCCACCGCGCCGTTCAGCGTGCCGGCCAGCTCCGACAGGCGGTCGGCCGCCCCCATCATGGCGTCGGCGGAGCGCCTGGTGTCCACCGCCACACGGCTGACATCGCCGATGTTGGACGACACGTCGGTGTTCATGCACTCCACGATGCGCACGTTGTGGGTGATCTCCGAGGTCGCCTGCCGCTGCTGCTCGACCGCAGCGGCGATGCCGGACACGCTCTCGCCGATGACGGCGATGGTGGAGCCGATGCGGGCAATGGCGTCCACCACCCCCATCGTCGATTGCTGGATGCCATGGACCAGCGTGGCGATCTCCTCCGTCGAGGAGGCGGTCTGGGAGGCGAGCGCCTTCACCTCGGTGGCGACGACGGCGAAACCCTTGCCGGCGTCGCCGGCCCGCGCCGCCTCGATGCTGGCGTTGAGCGCCAAAAGGTTGGTCTGCTGGGCGATGGCGGTGATGATGGCGACCACCTCGCCGATCTTCTGGGCGGAATCCGACAGGCCCTTGGTCAGGCCGTCGGCGCGCCGGGATTCAGCGACGGCGTCCTCCGCCACGCTGCGCGACTGGGCGATCTGCCGCCCGATCCCGTCGATGGAGGCGGAGAGCTGTTCGCTGGCCGAGGCCACGGCGCCGACGTTGCTGGTCGCCGTGCCGGCGGCGTCGGCGGCGGCACGGGTGCGTTGCGCGGTGTCCGACGCCATGCCGGCCACCGCGCGGGCGGAGCCGGTGACCTCCTCCGCCGCCACGGACAGCGACCCGGCCACCGCCTGGACGGTGCGCTCCAGCCCGTCCGCCAGTTTCGCCATCAGGGCGCGGCGTTCCTCCTCGGCGCGGCGCTCCTGGTCGCGGCGCGTCTCCTCCGCCCGCTGGCGGGCGTCCAGCGCCTCGCGGAACGCCTCGACCGCGCCGTGGATGTCGGCGATCTCGCGCAGGGGCGAGGGGCGCAGGGGCACCGCGCCCTCGCCGCGGGTCAACGCCTGGAGCGCCCGGCTGGCGTCGCGCACCGGCTGCATGATGAAGCGGTAGCCCAGCAGCATGTTCACGCCGCCGACCAGACCGATCAGCACGAAGGCCCCCAGCGCGATCAGCGTCAGCCGGTCCAGCACCGCGGTCAGCGCCGCCGCCCCCTCCTGGCTGCGCGCGGTCACCGCGTCGGAGGCGGCGTTCATCCCCTGCACCAGCCCGTCGACCAGCGTCCGGACCTCCTGGTTGTGGGCGTGGGCGTCGGTGGTCAGGCGCAGCGTTTCGGTGCGCTGCGCGAAGGCCTCGTCGAGTGCCGCGAAGGACGCGATGTCGTCGGCGACGCTCTCGAACTCGTCGGCGGACGGCAAATGCCGGCGCAGTTCCATGGCCTTCGCCATGTGCTCGCGGAACTGGCGCAGGTCATTGCCGACGGCCGGCGGGTAGAGCTGGGACGGCAGGCGGGTCAGCAGGAACTTGGCGTCGCGGATCGTCGAGAAGAGCGTGGCGAGCGCCTGCTCGTCCGACGGTTGCGTGGTCGCGCGCATCGCCGCGGACAGGCCGCGGGCGATGTCGCCCGACAGGCTTTCCGCGCGGCTGATGTTGAAGCCGAATTTCTTGTCCAGCGCCTCGACCTTGGCGCCGATGGTCGCGGCCTCGCGGCTGGCCGCGACCGCCTTGGCGACGGTTTGCGCAATCTCCGGCGCGGCGTTGGCGGACATCCGCGCGGCGTGGGCGTCCAGGCCGGACAGCGCTTCAGCCCGCATCGCCTCGTCACCGCTGGCGATCACCGCCTCGCCCAGCTTGGCGAGCCGTTCGGCCTCCAGCGCGATCCGCTGGTTCTCGGCCACCCGCTGCGCCAGTTCGGCGTTGCCGTCGGCGATGCGCGTCGCCTCCATGGCGGTCATGCCGCCGAACACCGCCAGGGCGGCCACCACGACGCCCGCAATCAGGCAATCCACCACAACGACTTGAAAGGTCGAGCGTTTTGCCCGATCACTTGCACCGGATACCATCTCCGCACCTCATCCGCAGCGTTCCCCCGAACTCTTCATTGTTCCGGATGGAGCGCGCAGGGCTCCTCCTCCGGGGCTTTATTGTTTGAGTACCTATATGCTCGGGGATGTGGGGGTGAGGCTATTGTGGAAAACCGAAGACGGCGCCCGACCGTCCGGTGGGCGCCGCCTCTGGTTGTTGCCGATGCTGTGAGACGGAAGCGGACGAGGCCGTTACAGGCCGGCGCCTTCCCCTCCGGCCAGGGCGACGCAGACGCGGTCCCGGCCCTCCAGGCTGCCGCAGCCGCCGCTGCGCTGCGACACGAAGCGGATGACCACCCGCTCGCCCTTGCCGACCGCGTGGGGCGGCAGCATCGCCTCGGCGACCAGGGTTTCCACGGTCCGGGACGGTGTCCGTCCGGAGCGGGCCGCGGTCGACGCATCCCGGTCGGTGGCGGCGACGAATTCCGCGGGTGGACGGGCTTCGCCACGGCCACTCGGCTCCACCACCAGCGGAGCCGGGCGGGGTTCCAGGGCAGCGACGGCGATCGGCGCGAGAGCGGCCGGGGTCTGCGGCACCGGCGCCACCGGTTCCGGCACCACGGCGGCGACGGCGACTGGTTCCGGAACCGCCGGCTTGGCGGCGGGCTTGGCGGCCACCGCCACGGGCGGCGGCGTGGGAGCGCTCGCCGGAACGATGGCGACCTCGATCGCGCTGGCGCCCGCCGCCTGCGACGGCTCGCGCGGCGCGGCGCCGCGCAGGTTCGGCGTCAAGGCCGCGATGTACATCCGGGTTTCCCGCGGCAGCCTCTGCTTGCCCGCGAGGTGCGAGGCGTAGCAGGCCGGGCCGCAATTGTAGGCGGCGAGGAAGCCCGGCGCGCCGAACAGGTCGTACATCTCCCGCAGATAGGCGGTGCCGGCCAGGATGTTGTCACGCGGATCGGACGGATCGGCCCCCAGCCCGTATTGCGTGCGCATCATGTCGTAGGTGCCGGGCATCACCTGCATCAGCCCGATGGCCCCGGCATGGCTGGTGATGGTGCGCCCGTTCACGACGGAGCGCCCGCCGCTCTCGCGCATCATCACGGCCCTGATCCACTTCTCCGGCACGTCGAACCGTTCCGACGCCTCGCGCATGTGGGGGACCCAGCGGCCGAGCGGGTCGTTCGGATCAATCGGGACGACGGCCACCTCCGGGGCCTTGACGGCAAGCTCCGCCGTTTCCGGAGCGTTCGAGGCGCAACCCGCCAAGCCGAGGGCGAGAATCAGGGCGGCACCGGCGGTGCGAGCCGCGGTGAAGTCACGATAAGCCACGAGGAGGGGTCCGTGCTGATTGCACAAAGATCGAAAGCGTTACCCTCTCTTTGCGATGTAATGATGCCCGCTGTCAAGCAACAAGGCGGGTGTAATGTCCTGATTCCACGGCCTTTCCCTTTTTCATAGCCCATTGGAATGGTTTTCAGGCAAATGCTGTTCATCCGTATTGGCCCTTTTTCTGTCCCATTCGACACTGTTGCCGTCTTTGCGGATGCAAGCGAGAGACCCATTCCTGTCACGCCCTAAACTTGCAGGGCCGATCGCCGCAGCTCCCGCAACCGCTTGACTTTTCAAAGATCATTCCATATTGAATGAACGTTCATTTATAGCCGCATGCCGATGCCCGACAGCTCTCCCCTTCCCCC
>NZ_WHOR01000012.1:0-42599 GCF_013340925.1 Azospirillum formosense | reverse complement strand
CACGTGATCCCACAGGGATGTCGTCGGTTCTGTGTTTTGTTTGCAGATGCGGCGGACCAGCAGAGCTTACAAAGGAGTGGAGCGCCGGCAGCGTCAGTTGTGTAAAAGAGCCGGGGGTGGGGGCAAAGGTTTGTGACAGAAGGAACTCCCATGACCACGCCTCCCCGCCGCTTCACGGGCGGCACGCTGGTGATCGCCAGCCACAACAAGGGCAAGGTCCGCGAGATCGCGGCGCTGCTCGGTCCCTACGCCGCCTCCTTCGTGTCCGCGGGCGAGCTTGGCCTGCCGGAGCCGGAGGAGACGGGGACCAGCTTCGTCGCGAACGCCGAGCTGAAGGCCCTGGCCGCCGCCAAGGCGGGGCATGTCGCGCTGGCCGACGACAGCGGGATGGTGGTGCCGGCGCTGAACGGCGACCCCGGCATCTACTCCGCCCGCTGGGCCGGGCCGGAGAAGGACTTCCAGATGGCCATGGGCAAGGTCGAGGACGGGCTGAAGGGCCAGACCGACCGCCGCGCCTGGTTCGTCTGCGCCCTGTCGCTGGCCTGGCCGGACGGCCATGTCGAGACGGTCGAGGGCCGCTGCCCCGGCACGCTGGTCTGGCCGCCGCGCGGCGCGCATGGTTTCGGTTACGATCCGATGTTCATGCCGGACGGTTACGACATCACCTTCGGCGAGATGGACCCGGCCAGGAAGCATGAGATGAGCCACCGGGCCGACGCCTTCCGCCAGCTTGTGGAGCGATGCTTCAAGTGACTCCTGATCCTGGCTTCGGGATCTACATCCACTGGCCCTTCTGCAAGGCGAAGTGCCCGTACTGCGACTTCAACAGCCACGTCCGCGACCGGGTCGAGCATGACCGCTGGCGCGCCGCGCTGGTGCGGGAGCTGGATCATTACGCGGACGCAACGCCCGGCCGCCGGGTCACCTCGGTCTTCTTCGGGGGCGGCACGCCGTCGCTGATGGAGCCGGCGACGGTCGGCGCCGTGCTGGAGCGCATCGCCGCCCGTTGGACGGTCGGCAGCGATTTGGAAGTGTCGCTGGAGGCCAACCCGACCTCGGTCGAGGCCGACAAGTTCCGCGCCTTCCGCGCCGCCGGGGTCAACCGCCTGTCGATGGGCATCCAGGCGCTGGACGACGCCGCGCTGAAATTCCTCGGCCGCCAGCACAGCGCGGCCGAGGCGACCGGCGCCATCGCGCTGGCCGCCCGGACCTTCCCCCGCTTCAGCTTCGACCTGATCTACGCCCGCCCCGGCCAGTCCGTCGCGGCGTGGGAGGCGGAGCTGACCCAAGCGCTCGACCATGCGGTCGGCCATCTGTCGGTCTACCAGTTGACCATCGAGGAGGGCACGGCCTTCTTCCCCCTGCACGCGCGGGGCGATCTGGTGCTGCCCGACGAGGATCTGGCCGGCGACCTCTACGAGGCGACGCAGAGCCTGCTCGACCGCGCCGGGCTGCCCGCCTACGAGATTTCCAACCACGCCCGCCCCGGCGAGGAAAGCCGCCACAACCTGACCTACTGGCGCTACGGCGATTACGTCGGCGTCGGTCCCGGCGCCCACGGCCGGCTGACCTTGGACGGCGAGAAATTCGCCACCCGCGCCCACCGCGCCCCGGAGATCTGGCTGGAGCGGGTGGAGCGCGACGGCCACGGCGCCGCCACGCCCGAGCCGGTTGCCCGCGAGTCGCGCGGGTCGGAGCTGCTGATGATGGGGCTGCGCCTGCGTGAGGGGGTGGCCCGCGCCCGGCTGGTCGAGGAGACCGGCCGCGACCTCGACGGGCTGGTCGAGCCCGCGGCGCTGGAGCGTCTGGTGGCCGGCGGCTTCCTGGAGGTCGGCAAGGACACGTTGCGCGCCACGCATGAGGGGCGGCAGCGGTTGAACGCCGTGCTGGGGACTCTTCTGGCCTGACCCTACGAATACCCGCAAACGTGGTGTGACAAAGGCGCCCAGTCCCCGGCGAGCGCCGCATTCTTATACGTCCGTTTATGATTTTCCTGTGACTGTCAATCATTCTTGGAGTCCCGGCAAAGACAAGGGCAAGCAACCGCCGCTTGCCGGGACGCGGGACAGGGCAGACAGTTTCAGGCAGACATCCCATGACCCTCACGAAGCTTTCCATTCGGGCCAAGCTGTGGGCGCTCGTCGTCGCGGCTTCGGTCGCATCCTTCGCCATCGCCGGTGCCGGCCTTTATCTCAATTACAGCCGAATGCACGCCGATCGTCTGGAGACGCTGCACAGCATCGTCGAGACCGGGGTCACCCTGGCCACCACGCTGGAGGGGGACGCCGCCGCGGGCAGGATCACCCGCGAGGAGGCGCAGGCGCGCTTCAAGGCGGCGGTGGCCGGCATCCGCTACGCCGGCGGCAAGGAATATCTCTTCGCCCACACCATGGACGGCTACGGCTTCGCCCACGTCAACGCCAAGCTGATCGGCGCCGACGTCAAGCCGCTGAAGTCGGCCAACGGCGTCCACATGATCGTGGAGTTCATCCGCATGGTCCGCGCCACCGGCGACGGCCTGCTGGAATACGACTGGCCGCGCACGGTCGGCGGCAGCGATCTGGCGGTGAAGCTGGGCTATGTCCGCGGCTTCGAACCGTGGAACATCTTCATCGGCACCGGCATCTTCATCGACGACATCCGGGCCACCTTCCTGGACCAGCTGCGGACGCTGGCCTTCGTCATCCTGGCGCTGGCGGTGCCGGCCGTCGGCCTGATCGCCTGGGTCGGCAACGACATCAGCCGGGTGCTGCGCGGGCTGGGCGCCAAGATGCGCTCGCTGGCCGATGGCGACCTGTCCACCCGCTTTCCCGAGGCGGAGCGCGGCGACGAAATCGGCGCCATGGCCAAGGCCGTGCTGGTCTTCCAGACCAACGCCCGCGACAAGCAGCGGCTGGAGGCCGAGCAGGCCGCCTCGGCCCAGCGCGCCGGGGAGGAGAAGCGCCGCGCCATGCTGGCGCTGGCCGCCAGCTTCGAGCAGAGCATCGGCGCCGTCGTCCGCACCGTCTCCGACGCGGCGGCGACCATGGAGGAGCGCGCGGCCGAGATGAACCGCGCCGCCGCCCAGACCGACGAGCTGGCGACCTCGGTCGCCGCAGCGACCGAGCAGACCTCCGCCAACGTGCAGACCGTGGCCGCCGCGTCGGAGGAACTGGCCGGCTCGATCCAGGAGATCAGCCGTCAGGTCGCCGAGTCGTCGCGCATCGCGGGTGAGGCGGTGACCCTCAGCGGGCGGGCCAACGGCAAGGTCGGCGGGCTGGCCGAGGCGGTGCAGAAGATCGGCGCGGTGGTCCAGCTCATCAACGACATCGCCAGCCAGACCAACCTGCTGGCGCTCAACGCCACCATCGAGGCGGCCCGCGCCGGCGAGGCCGGCAAGGGCTTCGCCGTGGTGGCGAGCGAGGTCAAGGCGCTGGCCAACCAGACCGCCAAGGCCACCGAGGAGATCGCCGCCCAGGTCGCCAACATCCAGTCCGTGACCGGCGACGCGGTCGGCGAGATCCAGGGCGTGACCCAGGTGATCCTGCGGGTGAACGAGATCGCCACCTCCATCGCCTCCGCGGTCGAGGAGCAGGGGGCGGCGACCCGCGAGATCAGCCGCAACGTCCAGGAGGCGGCTGGCGGCACGCAGGAGGTGTCGGCCAACATCAGCGGCGTCACCGGTGCCGCGACCCGGAGCGGCGCCACCGCCCGCGACGTGCTGGAGATGTCGCGCCAGCTCGGCCACCAGCTCGACACGCTGCACCGCGAGGTCGGGGGCTTCCTTCAGCAGCTCCGCGCGGCGTAAGGTGGGGTGAACCGTCCGGGAAAGGGGTTGGGATGCGCATCAGTCTGGTGGTGGCCGCGGCGCGCAACGGCGTGATCGGCCGCGACGGCACCCTGCCCTGGTCCCTGCCCGGCGACCTGAAGCGCTTCCGGGAGCTGACGATGGACAAGCCGATCCTGATGGGCCGGCGCACCTGGGAGTCGCTGCCCCGCAAGCCCCTGCCCGGCCGCGACAACCTCGTGGTCAGCCGCAGCGTCCCGCCGGGCGAGCGGGACGGCGCGCGCTGGTTCGGCGGCCTCGACGCGGCGCTGGACTGGTGCCGCGGCCGCGGCGTCCCGGAGGTCGCCGTGATCGGCGGCGCCGAGCTGTTCCGCGAGACCCTGCCGCTCGCCGACCTCGTCCACCTGACCCGCGTGGAGCGGGATGTGGAGGGCGACACCGTCATGCCGCCGCTGGGGCCGGAGTGGGTGGAGACGGAGCGCGGCCCGCTGCTGACGGAGAACGGTCTGGGTTACCGGTACCTGGACCTCGTACGGCGCCCCGTCAGCGCTGGGGTCTAGTCGCTCTCCCGAGGCGGGAGAGGGTTTTCAGGCCCCCTTGTTCTCGCGCTGGCGGCGCTCGATGGCGTCCCACAGGGTGGCCTCCAGCGCCGAGCCGTCGAGCCGGTTGATCTCCTGGATGCCGGTGGGCGAGGTCACGTTGATCTCGGTCATGTAGTCGCCGATCACGTCGATCCCGACGAAGACCAGACCCTTCGCGCGCAGCACCGGGCCGATGGCCTTGCAGATCTCCTGCTCGCGCGGGGTCAGCTCGGTCTTCTTGGCGCTGCCGCCGGCGTGGAAGTTGGCGCGGGCCTCGCCCTCCTGGGGCATGCGGCTGACGGCGCCGGCGGGCTCGCCGTCGATCAGGATGATGCGCTTGTCGCCCTGGCGGATCTCCGGCAGGTACTTCTGCACGATCACCGGCTCGCGGTAGAGCTGGGTGAACAGCTCCAGCAGCGAGCCCAGGTTTTCGTCGTCCGGCTTCAGGTGGAAGACGCCGGCCCCGCCGTTGCCGAACAGCGGCTTGACGATGATGTCCTTGTGCTGCGCCCGGAAGTCGAGGACGGCCTGCTTGTCGCTGGTGATCAGCGTCGGCGGCATCAGGTCGGGGAAATGGGTGACGAACAGCTTCTCCGGCGCGTTGCGCACCTCCGCCGGGTCGTTCAGCACCAGCACCTTGGGCTGGATGTGCTCCAGCATGTGGGTGGCGGTGATGTAGGCCATGTCGAAGGGCGGGTCCTGGCGCATCAGCACCACGTCCATCGTCGACAGGTCGACGGTCCGCGGCTCGCCCAGCGTGTAGTGGGCGCCCTTCTTGCGGACCACGGTCATTTCGCGCACGCGGGCGGTCAGGACGTTGCCGGTCAGGCTGAGGTCGCGCGGGTGGTAGTGGTAGAGCGTGTGCCCGCGCTTCTGCGCCTCAAGCGCCATCATGAAGCTCGAGTCGGTATCGATGTTGATGGACTCGATGGGGTCCATCTGGAAGGCGACGGCGAGGCTCATCCTGCGGGTCTCCGAAACGGGCTTTTGAAATGGGGTCAGTTCAGTTGGTTCTTGAGCTGCTGGATCAGCGCGGCGACCTGATGGCGGTGCCGTTCGCTGGCGGTCAGCTCCAGGAAGCTTTCCAGCGCGGCGATGGCGGCGGCGAGGTTGCCGTTGTGGGCCTCCAGAAGGCCGGTCTCCCGCCACAGCGACGCCTCGGCCGGGGCGAACAGCCGCATCGCCTCCAGCACCTCCAGCGCGCGCGGCACGTCGCGGGCGGAGAGGTGGCGCAGCTTGATGTTGTTCTGGAGCCGCAGCAAAATCTCGCGGTTGGACACGGTCTGGTAGTGGCCGGGCTCCAGCTCCGCGGCGCTGCCGGCGGTGGCCTTCAGCAGGTCGCGCAGGTCCACGGCGGTTCGCACCTGCCCCTCGTTGAAGGGGTCGAGGATGGCGCGGGCGCCGTCGGCCTCCAGCCGCACCAGGAAATGGCCGGGGAAGTTCAGCCCGAGCATCGTCCAGCCCTGCGAGCGGGCGGCGTGCAGGTACAGGATGCCCAGCGCCACCGGCAGGCCGCGGCGGCGGTCGATGACGCGCAGCAGGTTGGCGTTCTGCAGGTCGTCGTAGGTTTCGTGGTCGCCGGCGTAGCCATGCCGCTCCACGATCACCTCGTGCAGCCAGGAGATGCGGGCCTCCAGCCCGTCGAGGGTGGGCGAGACGCGCTCCGCCAGATCGTGGGCGATGTCGGCGAGGTGACGGCGGTAGTCGGCCAGCGCGGCGCCCGGCACCTCCAGCGCGCCCAGCGCCAGGGCGGCTTCGGCCAGATCGATCTGCTCGTCCGGCTGCTGCCCCACGCGGCGCAGGATGTCACGGGCCTCGGCGCGGCTGGTCACGGGCGGAGTCCTTCCTCTTCTTCAGCCTTCGCGTCAGGCCCGCCACGCGTCCGGGACGTGGCGCGGCCAGGACCAAGGGGTAACGAGCATGACGTCGAAGCGCAAGACATAGCCGGCATACTGCGGGTTGGCCCCCAGATAGGCGTGGGCGGCGCGGGCGAGGCGGCCCCGCTGGCGGGCGTTGACGGCCTCGTTCGCGGTGTCCCAGTCGCCGCGGGCCTTGACCTCGACGATCGCCAGAGTGTCGCCCCGCCGGGCCACGATGTCGATCTCTCCCATGGGTGTGCGCAGGCGGCTTTCCAGGATGCGGTAACCCTTCAGCCGCAGCGCCAGCCGGCAGAGCTGCTCGGCGTAGCGGCCGTAATTCTCCGCCCGGCGGCGCAGCGCGCCCGGCGCGCTCATGGTTTCCCCTCCCGCGACAGCTCCAGCGCGCGGGCGTAGACGGTCCGCTTGTTCTGGCCGGTGCGGGCGGCCACGTCGGCGGCGGCGTCGCGGACCGACAGGCGGGTCAGCGCCTCGCGCAGCAGGGCGTCGACATCGGCCTCGGTCGGGGTGGCCTCCTCGCCGGGCGGACCGATGACCAGCACGACCTCGCCCTTCGGCGGGCCGGCCTCCGCGTAGTGGGCGGCCAGCTCCGGCAGGGTGCCGCGCCGCACCTCCTCGTAGAGCTTGGTCAGCTCGCGTGCCACCGCGGCCTCCCGCGCGCCCAGGATGTCGGCGAGGTCGGCCAGCGACTCGGGCAGGCGCTGCGGCGACTCGAAGAAGACCAGCGTGGCGGGGACGTTCTTCAGCTCCCCGGCGGCGGCGCGCCGCGCGCTGCTCTTGTTGGGCAGGAAACCGGCGAACAGGAAGCGGTCGGTCGGCAGGCCGGACAGCACCAGCGCCGCCAGCGGGGCGGAGGCGCCGGGCAGCGTGGTGACCGCCACCCCCTCCGCCACGCACTCGCGCACCAGCTTGTAGCCGGGGTCGGAGACCAGCGGCGTGCCGGCGTCGGTGACCAGCGCGATGGATTCGCCCGCTTTCATGCGGCCGATGAGGACCGGACGCATCTTTGCCGCGTTGTGTTCATGATAGGAGACGAAGGGCGTGTGGATGCCATGGATGCCCATCAGCTTCGCCGTCACCCGCGTGTCCTCGCAGGCGATGGCATCGGCGCGGCGCAGCGTGTCGAGCGCGCGCAGCGTGATGTCGGCGGCGTTGCCGATGGGGGTGGCGACCACATAAAGGCCGGCGCCGAGTTTACTTGCGGCCCTCGGCTCGCTACCTTCAGCGTCACCAGAGACGCCGGGCCCGGAAACGGGCTCGGGCGCCGGACCGGATGTGGAGATCGTTGGTGGCACGCTTGACGACACCTTTCTCGCGCGCTTGGGGGCAGCAGGCTGCCGCCGCCCTGTTGGTTGTCGGCACGCTTTCGGCCTGCTCGACTGTAAAGGCCCCGGCGCCGCCGACTCAAGCGCCGCAAGCGCCCGTCGCCGCCGTTCCGGCCGCCCCGCAGACCTTGAAGGTGGCGATCCTGCTGCCGCTGTCCGGGTCCAGCGCCGCCATCGGGCAGGCCATGCTGGAGTCGGCGCAGATGGCGCTGTTCGATCTGGCCGGCGACCGCTTCGAGCTGCTGCCCCGCGACACCAAGGGCACGCCGACCGGCGCCGCCGACGCGGCGCGGCAGGCCATCGCCGAGGGGGCGAGCCTGATCCTCGGCCCGCTGTTCGCCGCCGACGTGGCGGCGGTGAAGCCGGTCGCCCAGTCCGCAGGCGTGGACGTGCTGGCCTTCACCAACGACTGGACCCAGGCCGGCAACGGCACCTATGTGCTGGGCTTCGTGCCCGCCGATCAGGTGACCCGCGTGATCGGCTTCGCCCGCTCGCGCGGTGCGACGCGCTACGTCGCGCTGGCCCCGCGCACCGCCTATGGCGACGCCGTGGTCAACGCCGTGCAGGCGGCCTCGCGCCAGTTCGGCGGGCAGGTGGCGCAGGTCGAGCGCTACGACCCGGCGGTGACCGACCTCGCCCAGCCGGCGCGGCAGGTGACCCAGGCCGGTGTGCAGCCGCAGGCGGTCATGCTGGCCGAAGGCGGGCCGCGCGCCCAGGGCCTAGCGTCGGCGCTGGCCGCCAACGGGCTGAACACCCAGCAGGTCAAGCTGCTCGGCACCGGCCTGTGGGACGAGCCCGGTCTGGGCCAGGAACCCGCGCTGGCCGGCGCCTGGTTCGCCGCTCCGGCGCCGCAGAGCCGCGCCGACTTCGAGGCGCGTTTCGAAAGGACCTACGGGCGCAAGCCGCCGCGCATCGCCACCCTGTCCTACGACGCCACGGCCATCGCCGCGGTGCTGGCCAAGATGCCCGACGCGGCGGGCCGCTTCGACCGCGCGGCGCTGAACAACCCCAACGGCTTCGAAGGCATGGACGGCGTCTTCCGCCTGCGGGCGGACGGCGTCGTGGAACGCGGTCTGGCCGTCCTGGAGGTCACCCCCAGCGGTCCCCGCGTGATCGATCCCGCCCCGTCCAGCTTCGAAGTGCTGGGGCAGTGACCGCAAAGCGCTGAAAAGAGCGTTGAACCGCGGCGGCGCAAAGTCACGAAAGAGATCGTGTCTTGTGCCGTCGCGGTGAACCGCGAACTTAACCGTGCTGCTTCGCCAGACGGCGGGCGTTGGCGCGGACGGTGCGGTAGGCGGGGGTCATGCCGGCATGGGTCAGGGCCGTGGCCGACTCGACCATGTAGAGCGCGGCGTGGATTCCGGCCTCGACCGTCTCGGTGACGGTGCGGCGCTGCAGCTCCATCAAATCGGCGGGGTTGCGGCACTGCCCGAGGCCGGTCACCATCACCATGGCGGCCTGAAGCTGGCCCTGCATCAGGGTCATCCAGGCCTGCTGCATTTCCCCGATGCCCTTGGCGACGGCGTGGGTGGCCTCCACCATCGCCTCCACCTTCTCGGAGCCCATGCGGACGAACTCCGGATTGGCGAGGTCGATGGGGTTGTTCATCGCCGCCGCCATCATCGCGGTTCGGTAGCCGATCGTCTGGGCCGCCGCCACCCCCATCTCACCCGTCTTGACGCCGGTCCGGGTCAGATCGCCCGCCACCGTCAGAAAGCGCTGCGTCGGTTCGCCGTTGCCGGCCTTGCGTCTCGCCATTCGCTCCACCTCACCAAAGGACCCGACCGGAAGCAAAAGCCCCGGCCGGGCCGAAAAAACCGTAACCCGGACGCCAACGCTGCACTGCAGCATTTGGTTCCGGGTCCAGTCTTTACAGGGAAGCGAGCGCGCGGTCGAGATCTTCAACGATGTCCTGGGCGTCCTCCAGCCCGACGGACAGGCGGAGCAGGTTCGGACGGATGTTCGCCGCCGCCTTCTCCTCCACCGTCAGCTTGGAATGGGTGGTGGTGTCGGGGTGGGTGATCAGGCTCTTGGAGTCGCCCAGGTTGTTGGAGATCATCACCATCCGCAGATCGTTCAGGGCGCGGAAGGCCTCCTCCTTGCCGCCCTTCAGGAAGATCGACAGCATGGTGCCGCCGCCGGTCATCTGGCTGCGGACGAGATCGTGCTGCGGGTGGCTGGGCAGGCCCGGATACAGCACCCGCTCCACCTTCGCGTGGCCTTCCAGGAACTCCGCCACCGTCAGGGCCGCCGCGCTCTGCGCCGACACGCGCAGCTCCAGCGTCTCCAGCCCCTTCAGCAGCAGCCAGGCGTTGAAGGGCGAGATGGTCGGGCCGGTGTGGCGCAGATAGGGGTGGATCACCTCCGACCCGTACTGCTTGTCGTTGGTCAGGATGATGCCGCCCAGACAGCGGCCCTGGCCGTCGATGTGCTTGGTCGCCGAATAGACGACGACGTCGGCCCCCATCTCGAACGGGCGCTGCAGCACCGGCGTGGCGAAGGCGTTGTCGACCACCACCTTGGCCCCGGCCTTGTGGGCGAGAGCGCTGACCGCGCGCAGGTCGACGACCTCCAGCCCCGGGTTGCTGGGCGTCTCCAGGAAGACGACCTTGGTCGGCTTGGCCAGCGCCTCCTCCCACTGGGACAGGTCGGTGCCGTCGACGAAGACCGCTTCGACCCCGAAGCGGGCCGACAGCTCCTTGATCACCCAGTAGCAGGAGATGAACAGCGAGCGCGGCGCCACGATGCGGTCGCCGGTGCGCAGGTTCGACCACAGGGCGCCGTGCACCGCGGCCATGCCGCTGGTCGTGGCGTAGGCCCAGGCCGCCCCCTCATACTCGCACAGCCGGTCCTCGAACATCGCCGTGGTCGGGTTGCGGAAGCGCGAATAGACGTGGCGGGAGCCGTCGTTGACGAAGGCGCTCTCCGCCTCCTCCGCCGAGCCGTAGACGAAGCCGGAGGTCTGGTAGAGTGCCTCGCAGGTCTCGTCGAAGGACGAGCGGCGGACGCCGCCATGGACCAGACGGGAACGCGGGCGAAGCCCCGCGACGTTCGGATTGCGATGATCGGTGCGCGCCATGGCCGCTGTGTCTCCTCTGTCCGCCGGCGGGGCAGACCGGCACAACAAAAAACGCCCCGACCGATCGGGTCGAGGCGCGGACGCGGCTCGGACCTTTTTAGCGGGTTGTTTTACGTGGCCCGCAAGCCGGTCGACCAAATCACCACGTGCCCTCGCTTGTAGGACCGCCGCGACGCGGCGTCAAGGGACAAGGAGGCCGTGACAAAAAGAGGGCGGCCTGCGTCAACATCGCGCAGGACCGCAGGCCGCCGCCCGCTTGCCCGGCGAAGGCCCGGACCGGATCATGGCCTCCGGACGTCAGGAAGGGGTGCGGACCGTGCAGTATCGCAAGGAGCAGGAGCGGCACTTCACCCGTCTGGTGTTCACCGGGCGCTTCACCAGCCAGGACGCCGGCCCGGTGCGGCAGGCCATCGCCGACGTGAAGGACGGACCGGAGCGCCGCCACCTCCTCGACCTGACCGGACTGGAATTCATCGACAGCGCCGGCGTCGGCCTGCTGCTGGTGATGAACGGCGAGGCCCTGTCGGCGGGCAAGGCGCTGTCCCTGCTCTGCGCGTCCGGGCAGGTGCGCAGGGTGGTGGACCTCACCCGCATCGCCATGATCATCCCGGTGCACGAGACGGTGGCCGACTACATCGCCGCCAGCGTGCCCGAAGCCCTTCTGGCCGCCACCCATCCCTGCGCGCCGGGCGAGGACCCGATGGCCGTCGCCGCCCGCGCGCTGCACGCCAAGCCGCTCCTGCCACCCGCGAGTGCCCCGCCGGACGTTTCCGATCGGGACGGCGCTTCCGGGTAGGGCGGCTCGCAGCGCGGGCGCGGGCTTCCCATCTGAAGCATCGGACAGAGTCCGTTCCGCGTTGGGGGAGGCACCGAATGGTTCATCTGCACAAGTCGCTGGAATCCGAAGCGTCGAAGGCCGCCGAGCGGGAGGGCCGCTCGCTCGACCAGTTCGTGAACGAGGCGGTGGAGGAGAAGCTGCGCCACGCGCAACGCCCCGCTGCACAACGTCATGTCACCCCCATCCGTGACCGCGGCGCCCCGTTGGACGAGGACGCGGTGGAACGGGCGTGATCCTGACTGGTGGGATTGAACGCCATCGCATTTGATGCCCGATCCCTCTCCCGCCCCGGGAGAGGGTGCCCGCGCAGCGGGCGGGTGAGGGTGCCAGCAAGGATCATGGCACTGATTCTCGGCGGTGAACCTTACCCTTCCCACGCTTCGCGCGGGCCCCTTCCCTCTCCCGGGGCAGGAAAGGGAGGCTCACTCCCGTTTAAGAGAGCAGACCCCGCAGACGGTACAACTCATCGAGCGCCTGACGCGGCGTCAGGCTGTCGGGGTCGATGGACTTCAGCGCCTCCTCCACCCGCGACGGTTCCGGCGGGGCCGCGGGGGACGCCGCCGGGGCGGGCGGCGGGCGCTTCAGGGCGGCACTGAACAGAGGCAGATCCTCGGCCAGACGGTGGATGGCGGCGTTCTGGTCGCCCGACTCCAGAATGGTCAGCACCTCCTCGGCGCGGCCCACCACGGCGCCGGGCAGGCCGGCCAGCTTCGCCACATGGATGCCGTAGCTGCGGTCCGCCGCCCCCGCCGTCACCTCGTGCAGGAAGACGACGTCGCCCTGCCATTCCTTGATGCGCATGGTGTGGCAGGATAGGCCCGGCAGCTTGCCGGCCAGCATGGTCAGCTCGTGGTAGTGGGTGGCGAACAGCGCGCGGCAGCGGTTGACGTCGTGCAGATGCTCCACGCAGGCCCAGGCGATGGACAGGCCGTCGAAGGTCGCGGTGCCGCGCCCGATCTCGTCCAGGATGACCAGCGCGCGGTCGCCGGACTGGTTCAGGATGGCCGCCGTCTCCACCATCTCCACCATGAAGGTCGAACGGCCGCGCGCCAGATCGTCGGCGGCACCGACGCGGCTGTAGAGCCGGTCCACCACCCCGATGTGCGCGCTCTCCGCCGGCACGAAACTGCCCATCTGGGCCAGCACGGCGATCAGCGCGTTCTGACGCAGGAAGGTCGATTTACCCGCCATGTTCGGGCCGGTCAGCAGCCACAGCCGGTTGTCCGGGGCGAGGTCGCAGTCGTTGGCCACGAACGGCCCGGCGTTGCCGGCGTCGAGCACCGCCTCCACCACCGGATGCCGCCCGCCCTTGATCGAGAAGGCGAGGCTGCCGTCCACCACCGGCCGGCGGTAGCGCCGCTCCACCGCCAGCTCGGCCAGCGAGGCGGCGACGTCGAGCGCGGCCAGCGCGTGGGCGGCCTGGGCGATGGCCTCGGCGCGGCTGGTCACCTCCTCCACGAGGTCGTTGAACAGTTCCAGCTCCACGGCCAGGGCCTTGTCGGCAGCCTCGGAGATGCGGCGCTCCAGGTCCGACAGCTCGACCGTGCCGAAGCGCACGGCGTTCGCCATGGTCTGGCGGTGCATGAAGACCTCGCGCCCCTTCTCGGACATCAGCTTGTCCGCGTGGGTCGCCGTCACCTCGATGTGATAGCCCAGCACGTTGTTGTGCTTGATCTTCAGCGCCGGCACCCCGGCGATGCCGGCGTATTTGACCTGAAGCCCGGCGATCAGCCGCCGGCTCTCGTCGCGCAGCGTCACCAGCTCGTCGAGCGCGTAGGAATAGTCGCGCGCGATGAAGCCGCCGTCGCGGGCAAGCAGCGGCAATTCCGGCGCCAGCGCCTGGGTCAATTGCTGGACCAACTCGCTGTGCTCGCCCAGCCCCTTGGCCACGGCGCCCAGCCCGTCAGGCAGCGGGCCGCCGGGATGGCCGTTGAGCAGCAGGCGGATGGCCGAGGCCTGGGCGAGACCGTCGCGCACCGCCGCCAGATCGCGCGGGCCGCCGCGCCCCAGCGTCAGGCGGGACAGCGCGCGCTCCAGGTCCGGGCAGCGGCGCAGCGCCTCGCGCAGATCAGCGCGCAGCCGCTCCTCGTTCAGCGCGAATTCGACCATGTCCAGCCGCTTGGCGATGGCCGCGGGGTTGGTCAGCGGCGCGGAGAGCTGGGCGGCGAGCAGGCGCGCCCCCGCCCCGGTCACCGTGCGGTCGATGGTGGCGAGCAGGCTGCCGCGCCGGTCGCCGGTCAGGGTGCGGGTCAGCTCCAGGTTGCGGCGGGTTGCCGCGTCGATCTCCATGACGGCGCCGGGGCCGAGCCGGCGCGGCGGCGACAGGCGCGGCACGCGGCCCTTCTGCGTCAGCTCCACATAGGCGACCAGGGCGCCGGCCGCCGCCACCTCGGCGCGCGAGAACGGACCGTAGGCGTCCAGCGTGCCGACTCCGTAGAGGGTGAGCAGCCGCTGCCGACCGTTCTCGCTGTCGAAACGCGGGGTCGGCTGCACGGTCAGGCGGGACTTCCATTCGCCCCACAGCTCGTAGAGGTCGGGGCTCTGGCACAGCTTCTCGGAAACCAGCACCTCCTGCGGGTCGAGGCGGCCGAGCGCGGCGCCCAAACCGGCGCGCTCCACCGGCTGCACGACCAGCTCGCCGGTGGACAGCTCCAGCCAGGCCAGCCCGAGGCCGCCCGCCGCCTCCGCCACCGCGGCCAGCCAGTTGGAGGCGCGGGAGTCGAGCAGGCTGTCCTCGGTCAGCGTGCCGGGGGTGACGATGCGGATGACGCCGCGCTTCACCACCGACTTGCTGCCGCGCTTCTTGGCCTCCGCCGGGTCCTCCATCTGCTCGCAGATGGCGACGCGGAAGCCCTGGCGGATCAGGCGCTGCAGGTAGGATTCATGGCTGTGGACCGGGACGCCGCACATCGGGATGTCCTCCCCCAGATGCTGGCCGCGCTTGGTCAGCGCGATGTCCAGCGTCCGGGCGGCGTTCACCGCGTCCTCGAAGAACATCTCGTAGAAATCGCCCATCCGGTAGAACAGCAGGCAGTCGGGATGGGCCTGCTTGATCTCCAGATACTGCGCCATCATCGGGGTGGCGTCGGGGGGAATGGTCATGGGCGAAATGGCGGCGGGCGCGTCGGACACGGGTCTTCAACCGGTTGCGTTGTGTCGGGCAAGGTCGGGCCGGCACCCTAGCACGCCCGCGCTGGTGCCGCGATGACCGCTTCGTTAGACTGTTCGATGCCCGTAGAACGAGCAAGCCGAAGCTGAAGGAGACCGCCGTGACGCAAGCGCCCGAGAACACAGATGGCCGGACCACGGACGGCCAGGACACCGTCCGGGAGGTGCGCGAGGTCGTCGCCCTGTTCAAGACCCGCGAGGCGTTCGACAAGGCCGTGGCCGCCCTTCTGGACGCCGGCTTCGACCGCGACGACCTGTCGGTGCTGGCCAGCCACACCTCGCTGGAGGCCGCCGACCAGCGCCCGCAGGCCCCGTCGGACGAGGCGCTGACCGGTCTGGTGGGCGAGCTGAAATACGCCTTCCCCCTGACCACAGCCGGGCTTCTCGCCATCGTCGGCGGCCCCATCGCCGCCCCGCTGGCGGCCATCGTCGCCGCCGGCCTGGGCGGCGTCGCCATCAAGGATTACCTGGACGAGCTGACCAGCCACCCCGACACGGACGAGTTCGGCCGTGCGCTGGAGGCCGGCGGCGTCATCCTGTGGGTGAACACCGCCGAGGTGGAGGACGAGGTTGAGGCCGCCGAGATCCTCGAAGGCAACGGCGGCGCCAACATCCACCTGTCGGTGCGCGCGGAGTAAACCGAGAAGAAAAGGCCGTCCGTCAGGCGGCGCAGGCGCGCCTCTCGCCTCCGCCGCCGACGACGGTCAGGCCGCGCCGGCGGAACTGCGCCCGCACCACCGCGGCCCAGCCCTTGCGGATCTGGGCGATCTTGACGGCGTCGGAGGCCCCGGCGTCGGTGGCGGTGCCGCAGATTTCGAACAGAAGCGCGTCGCCGATGGAGCCGGGGCACAGCGCCAGGGCATGCACCAGCCAGGCCATCAGCTCGGCCGGGGTGTGACGCGGCAGGCCGCGCTCCGCCAGGGTCAGGGCGTTCCCGAGGTTCGCCAGCTCCCGCCGTGCCGTTCCGGGGTTCGGGATCATCAATGGCCTCCCTCGCGCGTGTCTCACGGACGACTCCTTACCTCTTTGGAATGGAGCGCGTCAGTGACGGCCATCACAGCATTGCCGTCATTGCGGCGCTCCCAACGGGATCATGCAGGAAACAGACGGCAGCCTCTTTTGGTGTGCCGCGTGCGAATTATCCTCTTTCCCGTTATAGTCGGGACGCCGCACGGTTCGTCGCACCCCCCGCATTCCTGGGAAGGCTCACGTTTTGTCGATGCTCTCCACCCGCGCCGCCTCAGCCGACGCGTCCGAAACCAAGGACGCCGGCGCCACCAACATCCCCAACAAGCGCGCGATCCTGTCCCGGCGCAAGCTGGCGGAGGACCTGGAAAAGCTGGTGGCGGAGCATGGGACCGGCGACAAGCTGCGCCCCGCCCTGATCGCCCGGCTGCGCGGCGCGCTGAACGACGGGCGGGCGGAGGTGCGCGCCCGCTTCGAGGCCAAGGGATCGGGCGAGGACTGCGTGCGGCAGAACTGCTACCTCGCCGACGGGGTGGTGCGTTCGCTGGCCGACCTCACGGTCACCCATATCTTCCCCTCGCCCAACCCGACCTCCGGCGAGGTGTTCGACATCGTCGCCACCGGCGGCTACGGCCGGGGCGAACTGGCGCCCTTCTCCGACATCGACCTGCTGTTCCTGCTGCCCTACAAGCGCACCCCGCGGGTGGAGCAGGTGGTGGAGTACATGCTCTACATCCTGTGGGACCTCGGGCTGAAGGTCGGCCACGCCGTGCGCAGCGTCGACGACTGCATCCGCCAGTCCAAGGCCGACGTCACCATCCGCACCGCCATCCTGGAGTCCCGCTACCTCTGGGGTCCGCGCAAGCTGTTCACCGAGCTGCGCCGCCGCTTCGACCGCGAGGTGGTGGCCGGCACCGGGCCGGAATTCGTCGAGGCCAAGCTGGCCGAGCGCGACAACCGCCACCTGAAGCTGGGCGACAGCCGCTATGTGCTGGAACCCAACCTGAAGGACGGCAAGGGCGGCCTGCGCGATCTCCAGACCCTGTTCTGGATCGCCAAGTACCTGTACCGGGTCGAGGATGTGGACGATCTGGTCGGCAAGAAGGTGCTGCTGCCGGAGGAGGCGCAGCGCTTCGCCAAGGCGCAGAACTTCCTGTGGACCGCGCGCTGCCACCTGCACTACCTGACCGGGCGCATGGAGGACCGGATGACCTTCGACGTCCAGACGTCGATCGGCAACCGCATGGGCTACACCGACCACGCCGGGACCAAGGGCGTGGAGCGCTTCATGAAGCATTACTTCCTGGTCGCCAAGGATGTGGGCGACCTGACCCGCATCTTCTGCGCGGCGCTGGAGGCGGAATCGAAGCGCCCGCCCAAGTTCAACATCCTGCGGCTGGCGGCCCTGGCCCGCCGCAAGGACGTGGACGGCTTCGTGGTGGACGGCGAGCGTCTGAACGTGCGCAACGACCGCCAGTTCAAGGACGAGCCGCTGGACATGATCCGGCTGTTCCACACCGCCCAGCAGAACGACATCGACATCCACCCCAACGCGCTGCGCGCCATCACGCGCTCGCTGTCGGTGGTGGGGCCGAAGCTGCGCGCCGACCTGGAGGCCAACCGGCTGTTCCTGGAGATCCTGACCGGCCGCAAGGACCCCGAGATCACGCTGCGCCGCATGAACGAGGCCGGGGTGCTGGCCCGCTTCATCCCCGACTTCGGCCGGGTGGTCGCTCAGATGCAGTACGACATGTACCATGTCTACACGGTGGACGAGCACACGCTGTTCGCTCTCGGCATCCTGCACAAGATCGAGATGGGCGAGCTGACCGACGAGCTGCCGCTGTCGTCGGAGGTGATCCACAAGGTGGTGTCGCGGCGCGCGCTCTACGTCGCCGTGCTGCTGCACGACATCGCCAAGGGCCGCGGCGGCGACCATTCCATCCTCGGCGCGCGGGTGGCGGAGAAGCTGTGCCCGCGGCTCGGCCTGACGGCGGAGGAGACGGAGACGGTGGCCTGGCTGGTGCGCTGGCATCTCGCCATGTCCTACACCGCCTTCAAGCGCGACCTGGAGGACGACAAGACGGTGCGCGACTTCGTCTCGCTCGTCCAGTCGCCGGAGCGGTTGCGCCTGCTGCTGGTGCTGACGGTGGCGGACATCCGGGCGGTCGGGCCGCAGCGCTGGAACAACTGGAAGGCCACGCTGCTGCGCGAACTCTACAACCGCTCGGAGGAGGTGATGTCCGGCGGCCTGTCGGTCGAAGGGCGCGGGCGCCGCATCCAGGCCGCCCAGGCGGCGCTGCGGGCCGAGCTGTCCGACTTCGACGACGCCGATTTCGACCGGCATCTCGCGCTCGGCTACCCGGCCTACTGGCTGGCCTTCGACGCGGAAACGCTGGGCCGGCAGGCACGGCTGGTCCGCGAGGCGCTGCGCGACGAACGACCGCTGACCGTCAACACGCGCATCGACCGCGGCCGGGCGATCACCGAGGTGACGATCTTCGCCACCGACCACCACGGCCTGTTCTCCCGCCTCGCCGGGGCGCTGGCGGCGGCGGGGGCGGACATCGTGGACGCCCGCATCTTCACCATGACCAACGGCATGGCGCTGGACGTCTTCACCGTTCAGGACGCGACGGGCGGCGGCGCCTTCGAGAGCGGCGACAAGCTCGCCAAGCTGTCGGTGATGATCGAGAAGGTGCTGTCCGGCCAGTTGAAGCCGCTGCACGACCTGGCCAAGCGCAAGGCCCCGCACGCCAGCCGCACCCGCGTCTTCCACGTGCCGCCGCGCGTGCTGATCGACAACAACGCCTCGACCACCCACACGGTGATCGAGGTCAACGGGCGCGACCGCCCCGGCCTGCTCTACGACCTGACCCGGGCGCTGACCAACCTGACGCTGCAGATCTCCTCGGCGAAGATCTCGACCTACGGCGAGAAGGCCATCGACGTCTTCTATGTGAAGGACGTCTTCGGCCTGAAGGTCACCCACGAGAGCAAGCTGGCCCAGATCCGCGAACGGTTGCTGCACGCGCTCGCCGATCCGTCCGCATAAAGGCCGAGCCTCAGGACAGGCGATCCTCCGCCCAGCCGTCGAGCGCCTTGGCGGCCAGCCCGGCCAGCACGCCGGTCGCCATGCCGGCGGCGTAGTCGGACGCCCAGTGGCGTTCGGTGGCGAGGCTCGACCAGCCCACCGCCGCGGCGAAGCCCAGGCTGGCCATGGTCGCCGGGGACAAGCCGCGGTTCAGCCCGACCGCCATGGTCAGCGCCGACACGTTGATGGCGTGGCCGGAGGGGAAGGAGGCGTGCTTGCCGTCGGCCTTGCCCCAGCGGCTGGGGTCGCGGCCCTCGTTCGGGCGGGCGCGGCAGACGACGCGCTTGATCCCCTTGCCGGCCACCGTCCCCAGCGCGATGGCGAGCAGCCCCTGCCGGGCGAGACGCGACCAGCCCGGCTTTTCCATGCCCAGCCCGGCGGCCCACAGCGCCCCCAGCGCCGGCATCAGCACCATGCGGGAGCTGGGCACCTGGAGCCCGTCGCGCAGGGCCGGCGCCTCCGTGCCCAGGGCGACGGCCTTGCGGTGGGCGGTGCCGTCCAGCCCGTTCACGCCGTCCAGCACGCGGTCCGTGAATGCCTCGTCGCTCATCTCACGAATCTCCCCAAGCACGTCCCCGTCACCGCGGGGGCCAAGCGTAAACAGCCGCGCTGCCGTTTCGTGCCCCGAGGGTGCCGCAAGGCAGGGGTGCCCGGCGTGAGGGGTGAGAGCTTGGCAATCGCCGACCGTTCCAACGTCCCTCTCCCGTCCCGGGAGAGGGTGGCGCCAAAGGCGCCGGGTGAGGGTCGCACGAGAATCCAAAGGCTGATCCTCGGCGACACCCTCACCCTTCCCACGCTGCGCGTGGGCCCCTTCCCTCTCCCGAGGCAGGAGAGGGAGGAGTCGGCGATTGCCAAACCGGCCCACCGCGGCGCCTTGGCAATCGCCGACCATCCGGCCAGACGCTCGGCCAGACATCGGCAAGACCACCCATGAAATCCCGAGTCGCGACTCGCCCGCTCCACTCCGCCTTGGCAATCGCCGACCAATGCCCGAGTCGCCTTAAGTCTGGGCCGAGTCACCGATGATTCCCACAAGGTCCCTTGGCGAACGCCGACGAGTCTTCTGGCAATCGCCGACGCACCCCCGAGTCGTCCCCAGGCAATCGCCGACCTAGCAAATAGACTCCAGCAATTAGGTCTCAATTAGCCTCGTCGGCGATCGCCAAATGGACTCTCCCGGCGGTGCATGATCGACTGCAGGCAGAATGGACGGGGGGACCTATGGGCGACGTGCACCAACTCATCATGACGCATGGCCGGCGCGAGGCGCGGAATCTCGTGGACCCGAAGCGGGCCAGCGTCGTCGATGTCGCGGCGGCGGTGCTGGAGGACGAGTCCAACGCGCTGGGCATCACCTATTCCGGATTCTGCCTCACCAGCCTGCCCCACCGGAAGCTGGCGCCGGACGCCGAATGGCGCCGCGACCAGGGCCGCGTCACCCTGCTGGTCGAACCGGGCAAGGAGCGCAAGCGCGACGGCAGCCTGATGCCGGTCGGCGTCCCCTACGGCGCCAAGGCGCGGCTGATCCTGCTCTATCTCCAGACCCGCGCCATCCAGGACAACAGCCGCGAGATCGAGCTTGGCCGCTCGATGAACGACTGGCTCGACCGCATGGGCGTCTCGGCCGGCGGCTCCACCTACAAGGCGGTGCAGGAGCAGGCGACCCGCATCAACCTGTGCCGCCTGACCTTCTTCTGGGACAAGGACGGCGCGGAGGGCTTCGCCAAGGAGAACATCGTCAACGGCGGCATCCGCCTGCGCGACGACGACGGCCAGGGCACGCTGTGGCGCGAGACGGTGCAACTGTCGGAAACCTTCTTCGCCGCGCTGAAGCGCTCCCCCGTCCCGATCTGGGAGCCGGCGATCCGCCACATCGGCGGCTGCTCCATGGCGATCGACGTCTATGTCTGGCTGGCCTACCGGCTGCACGTGCTGCGCGACCCGATTCCGGTGACCTGGAAGGCGCTCTTCACCCAGTTCGGCGGCGGCTACAAGGAGTTGAAGCACTTCAAGCCGGAATTCCGCGTGGCGCTGGATCTGGCGCTGGCCGTCTACGAGGCGGCACGGGTGGAATTCTCCGACACCGGGGTCCTGCTCTACCCCTCGCCCCCGCCGATTCCGGAACGCAAGATCCTGCCCGCCGCGCGCGGGTAAGTCGGCGGCAGATAAGTCGGCGGCTGTTAAGTCGGCGATTGCCAACCGGCCCGGCTCCGGAATCGGAGTCGGCGATTGCCAGGGGCCGAAGCGGCATCCTCCCAAAGCGGACGGGCGGAGCTTCGTCTACCCCGCCTTGAAGGCCTGCAGACTGCCGCCTTCCCGCGTGTAGATCTGCATCGGACGGCACGTCTCGTCCGTATTGATGATGAGCACGCCCGGTTTGTCCCGCGAATACAGCCAGACCTCGTATTGCGACACCCGCCCGCCCGGTCCGGTGCGCAATTCGCTGTAGACCGCGGCCCGGAACTGCTCCACCGGAATCCCTTCACCCGCCAGCACGGACGCGGCTTGACGATTGCAGGCTCCCCGCACCAGGCCGTTCAGCGCCTCCACCGCCCCGGGGGCGGGCTCCGCGCTGCGCGGCGGAGCGAGACCGGCGCAGGCGCCGAGGCCGAGCAGGCCGGTGCACAGGATGATCCCGGCGGTCCTGCGATTGCGCGAACGGCGTCCGGCGTGACGGTGCATCGCGGCCTCCCTGCCCATTGGCGGTGTTGGTTGGCGGTGTTTGGTTACCTTTGCCCAAACACGGGAGCGGGCAAAAGGTTCGCACCCCACCCTTGGCAATCGCCGACCATCCCGAATCCGCCGGGAAAAAAGGCGGACAGAAAAAAGGCGGGGCACGGCGGCCCCGCCTTCCTTCCTGCGAATCGGCCGGATGGACTCAGTCCACCTGGACCTTCTCGCCGTTCTTCCAGGCCCAGAACACGTAGCCCGGCTGCTTCAGGTCGCCCTTGTCGTCGAAGGACAGCGAGCCGACCACCGTGTCGAAGGACGGGCCGGCGCGCAGCGCCTTCGCCACGGCGTCGGGCTTGGCGCTGTTGGCCTTCTGCACGGCCTCGGCGTAGGTCTGCACCGCGGCGTAGGCGAACAGCGTGAAGCCGTCGGTGCGGATGTTCTTCGCCTGAAGGGCCTCCACCACCGGCTTGGCGGCGGGGTTGCGCTGCGGGTCGGGGGAGAAGGTGAACAGCGTGCCTTCCGCCGTGTCGCCCGCGATGTTCCAGTAGGACTGCGGCTGGATGCCGTCGGCGCCGATGATCTGCGGACGGAACTGCTGGTCCGCCGCCTGACGGGCGATCAGGCCCAGCTCCTGGTCGTAGCCGCCGTAATAGAGCACGTCCACCCCGTCCGACTTCAGCCGGGTGATCAGCGCGGAATAGTCCTTCTCGCCGGCGGTGATGCTGGTGAAGGCGGCCTCGGTGATGCCGGCGGCGTTCAGCCGGCGCTTCACGTCGTCGGCGAGGCCCTGGCCGTAGGCCTGCTTGTCGTGGACGATGGCGACCTTCTTGCCCTTGTAGCGGTCGGCGATCAGCTTGGCCGCCACCTCGCCCTGCTGGTCGTCGCGGCCGCAGACGCGGAAGACGTTCTTCAGGCCCCGGTCGGTGAGCTGCGGGCTGGTCGCGGTGGGGGAGATCATCACGATCCCCTCCTCGCCATAGACGTTGGAAGCGGCGATGGAGGCGCCGGAGCAGACATGGCCGATCACCGCGGCGACGTTCTGGCTGACCAGCTTGTTGGCGGCGGCCACCGCCTGCTTGGCGTCGCAGGCGTCGTCGGCGATGGTCAGGACCAGCTTCTGGCCGAGCAGCCCGCCCTTGGCGTTGATGTCGGCCACGGCGGCCTCGACGCCGGCGCGGGTCTGCTCGCCATAGGCGGCGGCGGCGCCGGTCATCGGGCCGGCCAGCGCAATGGTGATGTCGGCCTGGGCAGCCCCGGCCCACAGGCCGGCCCCCAGGGCGACGGCGGCGGCGGTCACAGCCAGCTTCGCACGGATCATGGGTGGATTCCTCTCTCCGGGAACAGGTTCTTTTTATCGAACGCTTTCGGGTCGGAGACCGCGGACGCCGCCTCCGAAACAGGCAAACAAGCAAAGGGACGGGTCCGGCGCAATGGGCAAACAGGCACAGGCTGCCGCACGCCCGGCGCATGACACGGCCTTCGCGACGGCGGTGCACTGGTTCAGTCGACCAGTTCGCGCGGCGCCGCGCCGTGCGGCGGCATGTCCCGGGCGACAGACGTCGGGGCCAGGGCCAGGGCGATGGCCCAGCGCAGATCGTCGGCCAGGACGGGCTTGTGGAGGATGCTGAACTTGCCGGCCTCGGCCTCCGCCAGACGCTCCGGGGCGGTGTCGCCGGTCACCAGGACCCCGGGGATCGGGCGCTTCGACCGCCGCCGCACCTCGCGGATGGTCTCGGTGCCGGTGTGCCCTTCGCCCAGCCGGTAATCGGCGACGATCACGTCCGGATCGGGGTGGCGGCGCAGCACCTCCACCGCCTCGCCGAAGCTGGCGGCGGGAAACACCTCGTGCCCCCATTGCCGGATCATCGCGCACAGCCCCTCGCGGACGATGGGGTCGTCCTCGACCACCAGCACGCGGGCGCCGGCCCGCATGCGGGCGGTCACGGGAAAGTCCTCCGGCAGCGTCTTGGCCGGAGCGGGGGGATCGGCAAGCGGCACCTCCACCCGGAAGACCGATCCCCGCCCCGGTTCGGAGCGCAGGCCGACCGGGTGGTCCAGCATGCCGGCCAGCCGGCGCACCACGGCGAGCCCCAGCCCCAGCCCCTGGTCGCGGTCGCGGCTGGCGTTCCCGACCTGCACGAACTCCTGGAAGATGTCCTCCTGCCGGTCGGTGGGGATGCCGATGCCGGTGTCCCACACCTCGATCCGCAGCACCGCGCCGCGCCGCCGGCAACCGACCAGGATGCGCCCGCGGTTGGTGTAGCGCAGCGCGTTCTCCACGAGGTTCTGAAGGATGCGGCCGAGCAGCATCGGGTCGCTGTCCACATGGGCGCCGCAGGGCACGATGTGCAGCAGCAGCCCCTTGCGCACCGCCACCGGCCGGCTGTTGGCGGCGATGCGGTCCAGCAGTTCCGTCACCGGGAAGACCGTGCGCTTCGGCTCCACCGCCCCGGCCTCCAGCCGCGACACGTCGAGCAGCCCGTCGAGCAGCATCTTCAGGGCGCCCAGCGCGCGGTCCATGGTGGTCAGGATCTTGCGCATGGCGGGATCGGTAGCGCGGGTGGACAGCGCCTCCATCAGCAGCATCAGCGACTGCACGGGCTGTCGCAGGTCGTGGCTGGCCGCCGCCAGGAACTTCGACTTGCCGATGTTGGCGCGCTCGGCCTCCCGCCGCGCCTCGGCCAGCGCGGCCTGGGCTGTCTTGTGCTCGGTGATGTCGCGGACGGTGGCGATCACGCTGACCAGCCGCCCGCCGGCGCCGCGCACCGGCGAGGCGCGCAACTCCAGCCAGACTTCCGGCGCGCCGCTTCCCGTACCGGTGCCCGAACCGGCGCTCCGGCGCAGGAACTCCGCGCTCATGTCCCCGGCGTTTTCGTCGCCGTCGCACAGCGGGCACAGCCCCGTCTCATCCCCTATCAGGCCGGCCAGCACCTCCCGCGCGGCACGCCCGTCGGCGTCGCCCGGGCCAATCCCCATCAGCCGGGAAAAGGCGGGGTTGGTGTAGACCACCGGAACGCCGGGCCGGGTGGCGTCGGCGATCAGGATGCCGTCGCCGCTCCATTCCATGGCCCGGTTGCGGATGCGCAGCGCCCGGTCGCCATGGCGGCGCCGCTGAAGCTCCACCAGGAAGGCGGTGGTGAACAGCAGGATCACCGCGGTGGCGGCGGCGGCCCAGATGATGGAATAGAAGCGGTTCTGCCGCCACGCGCCGAACACCGTCTCCACCGACTCCCCGACCACCGTCATCAGCGGGTAGTCGGCGGAGGCGCGGAAAGCGTAGATGCGCTCCACCCCGTCGACCGGGCTGACGACCCGATGGTGTTGAACCGTTCCGCTGCCGGCCTCCGGCCACAGACCGGAGCCACGGAAGCTGCGCCCGAACACCTGGTCCTGAAGGGCCTGGCGGGCCAGCAGGGGGCCGTCCGCGCGGGCGATGGCGACCGAGCTGTCGTGCGGCAGGTCCAGGCGGCCGTAGAAGCGGGAGAAGATCTCCGCCGGGACGTCGATCACGGCGACGCCGCGGAACGTCCCGTCCGCTCCGTCCAGACGGCGTGACACCGGGATGAACACGTCCGACGTGCCCGGGCTGACGAAGGGCAGGCCGATGACGAACCCCTTCTGGTTTCCCTTCCGGTGGGCGCCGGACTTGTGCCGGGCGAACTCCTCCCACTCCAGCACGGGGTTGCGGGTGGTGGTCCGCCCCAAGCCCATGGACAGCCAGCTGTTCGCGTCGTAAATCCGGATGGAGGCGGCCAAGCCTTCCTCGAACGACCGCCGGGTGGGAATCAGGAGCGGAATGTCCTTTTCGACATGGGAGGCGACGTCGATCAGAAGATCGTCCAGCCGGCGGAAGGTGGCGATGGCCTGTTCCTCGACCAGCTGCGCCATCGCCGCCGTGTGCTGGCGGGTCGTCTGGTCGAGAAAGCGTTCCTCGCGGTCGATGCGGGTCAGCAGCGTCCACCACAACGCCGCGATGGCGACGGCGACCGCAACGGCGGGAAGAACGAGACGAGCCTCCATTCCCCGCGGAAACGCGATCCATCGACGCACTGCCGACCTCAAACACTGCCTGTCGGGCATTATGCGCCAGCCGACTTCCCCCTTCAATGGACAATCCGGCGACCAATGATACAAAAAGTAGAGAATAATCAAACTTTTGCGGGTTCCTTTGCGGGGTCTTTGGCACCGCTGCCGCGGGGATCGGCGCCGAGCGGGACGGTCGGCGGATGAGCTTCGCCCGCGCCATCGCCACCGTCGGCAGCCTGACCCTGCTGAGCCGGCTGGCCGGCTTCGCCCGCGACATTCTGACCGCGGCGGTGCTCGGCGCCGGGCCGGTGGCCGACGCCTTCTTCGTGGCGCTGAAGCTGCCGAACTTCTTCCGCCGCCTGTTCGCCGAGGGCGCCTTCAGCGTCGCCTTCGTCCCGCTGTTCGCGGCGGAGCTTCAGCGCAACGGCCGCGCCGCCGCGGTGGCCTTCGCCGAGCAGGCGCTGGCGATCCTGCTGTCCGTGCTGCTGCCTTTCACCGCCCTGGCCATCCTGGCGATGCCCGCGCTGATGCACGTCCTGGCGCCGGGCTTCGTGGACGAGCCGGCGAAGTTCGCGCTGGCCGTCGACATGGCGCGGCTCACCTTCCCCTATCTGACGCTGATTTCGCTGGTGGCGCTGCTGGGCGGGGTGCTGAACGCGCTGGACCGCTTCGGCCCCTTCGCCGCCGCCCCCATCGCCTTCAACCTGACTCTGATCGCCGCCTTGCTGACCGCGCCGCGGCTGGGGCTGGAGCCGGGGCGGGCGATGGCCGCGGCGGTGACGCTGTCCGGCGTCGTCCAGCTGGTCTGGATGGGCTGGGCCTGCCGGGCGGCGGGGGTGACGCTGCGCCTGACCGCGCCGCGGCTGACCGAGGGGATGCGCCGCCTGTTCCGGCTGGTCGGGCCGGGGGCCATCGGCGCCGGGGTCATGCAGATCAACCTGTTCCTGAACGTCGTTCTGGCCTCGCTGCTGCCGTCGGGCGCGGTGTCCTTCCTCTATTACGCCGACCGGCTGAACCAGATGCCGCTGGGCGTCATCGGCATCGCCATCGGCACCGCGCTGCTGCCCGTGCTCGCCCGCCACGCCGCGGCGGGGGACGAGCGGATGGTCCGCCACTATCTCAGCCGCGCTTTGGAATTCAGCCTGCTGCTCGGCCTGCCGGCCGCGGTGGCGCTGGGCGTGGCCGGGGCGCCCATCGTGTCGGTGCTGTTCGAGCGCGGCGCCTTCGGCCCGGCCGAGGCGCAGGCGACGGCCTGGGCGCTGGCCGCCTACGCCATCGGCATCCCCGCCCATGTCATCGTCAAGGCGCTGAACGCCGCTTTCTTTGCCCGCCAGGACACGGCGACCCCGGTGCGCGTCGCCGTGGTGGTGACCGTCGCCAACCTGGCGCTGGGCGTCGCGCTGATGCCGGTGCTGGGCCATGTGGGGATCGCGCTGGCGACGGGGCTGACCGCTTGGGCAAACCTCGCCCTGCTGGGCCACGCGCTGCGCCGCCGGGGGTTCCTGCAACTGGACGAGCGGTTCCTCGGCCGCGCGCCGCGCATCGCCGCGGCGGCGCTGGGCATGGGGGCGGCGCTTCTGGTCGGCGCGTCGGCTTTGGCGCCGGGGCTGGAGGCGGCCTCCACGCTCGTCCGCTTCGGGGCGCTGGCCCTGCTGGTCGGCGGCGGCGTGGCGGTGTTCGGGGCGCTGGCGCAGCTGACCGGCGCCACCGATCTGGCCGACCTGAAGGGCTTCCTGCGCAAGGACACTCCGGAATTGGAGCCGCCCGTGTCTTGACCCCGCCCGGTTCCGGCGCGATAACAGCCGCCTTCCAGAAGTTTCGAGCGAGAGTCCTCCCGTGAACCGCATCTTCTCCGGCATGCAGCCGACCCGGCAGCTTCACCTCGGCAACTATCTGGGGGCGCTGCGCAACTGGGTCGAGCTGCAGAACAGCTACGAGTGCATCTTCTGCGTCGTCGACCTGCACGCGCTGACCATCGACCAGGACGCGGAGGTCCTGCGCAACAACATCCGCGAGGTCACCGCGGCCTACATCGCCGCCGGCATCGACCCGGAGAAGAACATCCTCTTCAACCAGTCCTTCGTCCCGGCCCATTCGGAACTGGCCTGGATCCTCTCCTGCCACACGCCGCTCGGCTGGCTGAACCGCATGACGCAGTTCAAGGAGAAGGCCGGCAAGCAGAAGGACATGGCGAACCTCGGCCTCTACTCCTACCCGGTGCTGATGGCCGCCGACATCCTGCTCTACAAGGCCACCCACGTCCCGGTGGGCGAGGACCAGAAGCAGCATCTGGAGCTGGCCCGCGACATCGCCGGCGCCTTCAACCGCCGCTACGACACCGAGTTCTTCCCGCTGCCCGAGCCGCAGATCCTGGGCGAGGCGACGCGCGTAATGTCCTTGCGCGACGGCACCAAGAAGATGAGCAAGTCGGACGAGTCCGAATATTCGCGCATCAACATGACCGACGACGCCGACACCATCGCGACGAAGGTCCGCAAGGCCAAGACCGATCCGGAACCGCTGCCGGACAATCTGGCTGACCTGGAGAAGCGTCCGGAAGCCGACAACCTCGTGACCATCTACGCCGCCCTGTCCGGCCAGACGCGCGAGCAGACGGTGCAGCAGTTCGCGGGCGCCCAGTTCTCCGGCTTCAAGGCGGCGCTGGTCGATCTGTCGGTCGCCAAGCTCGCCCCGATGACCACCCGCATGAAGGAGCTGCTGGACGACAAGGCGGAGATCGACCGCCTGCTGCGCCGCGGCGGCGAACGCGCGGCGGCCATCGCCGAGACGAACCTGAACGGCGTGAAGGACATCATCGGCCTTCTGCGTCCCTGACCACCCCGACCGAAAGGCGTCCGCCGTGACGGCTCCCATCCTGCTCACCGGGTTCCAGCCCTTCGGGGATCACGCCGTCAACCCGACGGCGCTCCTCATGGAGCGGCTGGCCGGTGAGCCGGGGGTCGTCACCGCGGTCCTGCCGGTCGAATACGACTCCTGCGGCGCGGCCTTCGCCGCCCTGCTGGAGGAGCACCAGCCCGCCGCCGCCCTGTGTTTCGGGCTGGCCGCCAGGTCCGAATACATCAAGATCGAGCGGCTGGCCTGGAACCGCGACGAGAGCGAGCAGGCCGACAACGCCGGGGTGGTGCGCACCGACGACGCCATCGAGCCGGACGGGCCGACCGCCTACAGCTCCACCCTGCCCGTCCCGACGCTGGTCCGCGAGCTGGCCATCGCCGGCCTGCCGGTGACCTTCAGCGACCATGCCGGCGGCTTCGTCTGCAACCACCTGTTCTACCGCGCCCGCCACCTGATCGAGATGGCGGACCTCGACCTTCCCATGGGCTTCGTCCACCTGCCGCCGCTGCCGGAGCAGGTCGCCGACCAGCCCGGCCGCTCCGGCCTGACGTTGGATCAGCAGGAACGGGCGGTGCGCGCGCTGGTCGGGCTGCTGCGCCAGGGGCTGGGGATCGCCGCCTGACCCGGCGGCCCGCTGCGATCAGGGGCGCCGCGATCAGGGGCGCTGCGCCAGCCGCTCCATCTCCTTCGCCCAGCCCGCGTAGTTCTTGTGGAAATCCGCCAGCGCCGGATCGTTCCGGGTGCGCTCGGCCATCGCCTGCATCAGCGGCGCCTGGGCCGCCGCCAGCTCCCGCGCGTCGGTGCGCCGGGTCGCCGTCAGGAAGGAGGACAGGCTGGTGACCAGCTTTCCCCCCGCCGGGGCCGCCGCCATCTTCGCCAGATCGTTGACGATCCAGGGCATGTATTTCAGCACATAATCGGCGTAGGTGCGCATGACCGGCGCCTGTTCCAGCAGGTCGGCGCGCTCGCGGTCGAAGTCCGCGCGGTCGAGGATGGCGTGGTTGCGGTAGACGACCGGCGCCTCCGCCGAGACGTCGCACTCCCAGCCCTTGCGCGGGACGAGCAGGTCAGCCTGGTCCTTTTCCTCGCGGTAGGGATAGAAGGGCATGGTCCGGCAGCGCGACGGCTTGTCGGCGTGGATGCCGCAGAGGTTGTCGGGCTGGAGCGCCGGGCAGGGAAAATGGTTCGGCAGATAGGCGGTGGGCTGGATCAGCACCGCCACCGTCTTTCGGTTGGGCAGGCGCACGCTGGTGCCCAGCCGGGTGGCGAGGTCGTAGGATTTCGCGTTCGACCGCACCACCGTCCAGACCAGGGCCAGCGGGAAGCGGACGGCGTGGGCCACCGCGTCCTTGAGCGTCAGCGGCAGCAGCCCGTGGCAGCATTTTCCGCAGGCGGTGCAGGCGAAGCGCGGTTCCATGATCCGGGTCCGCCCTCAGCGGCCGCAGCAGGCCTTGAACTTCTTCCCCGACCCGCAGGGGCAGGGCTCGTTGCGGCCGACCTTGACGACCCGGCGCGGCTCGCCCTTCGGGTTCACCTCGCCGGCGCTGTAGAGCCACTGGCCGTCGAGGCGGCGGAAGGACGCGCGCTCGTGGTGGCGCATGTCCTGGCCGTCGCGGCGGAAGTGGATGAGGAACTCGACGGTGCCCTCGTCGCCCTCCTCCGTCGCGCGCAGCACGTCGAGCCGCTGCCAGTCGCACTCGTCGGCCACCCGCTCCGCCTCGGCGCGGTTGAAGTCCTCGCGGATCTCCGGCGCGTGGGTGCGCTCCACATGGTCGAGGTCGTGGCGCACGAAGGCGGTGTAGCGCGACCGCATCAGCGCCTCGGCCGTCGCGGCGGGCGCGCCGGCCAGGATCGGGCCGCAGCAGGTCTCGAAGGAAAGGCCGGAACAGCAGGGGCAGGCGGAGGAGGTCATGGCGCGCGGGTCCGTCGGTGGGTCCGGGGCTGGTGTGGCAGGATGGGCCACCCCGGTCAAGCGCTGCGGACCGAACACAACGGACGGACAGGTGAGGTCAGGCCGAACGGGCGCGGCGCGGTTCGGACGGGGTGTGGACGGTCGGCTTCACGATGGCGCGCAGCTCTTCGAGGAAGGCGCGGCCGGTGTCGGTGAGCGTGACGATCTTGCGGCGGCGTTCGCGCGGGTCTTCCTGGGCCTGGACGAGGTCGAGCCCGGCCTTCCCGAAGCTGTGCCAGCGGCTGAGGGCCGCGACGTTGCGCGACGCGGAGGATTGGGCGATGCCCAGGCGTTCCGCAAGCTCGCCGATGGAAATCCCTTCGTTCTGCGCGATCGTCATGAAGGACAGCGCGTACTGGATCGGCAGGTCGGGATCGAGCTTGCGAAACGCCTCGAGCACATGGACGACGGTGGTCACCTCGTCAGGGCGAACCTCGTCAGCGCGAATATGGGCCGGCATCAGCGACCCTCCCCGAGCGAGGACCCCATCGGGCCGGTGTGTAGATGATGTTCAGGCGTCCAAGCCATATCACGAATTCCCCGTTATCCCGCCGGGCGTCGAAAAAACGATCCGGAGAGGCCCAGTGGGCGTGCTCAACGAAGACCGAACGACCGCAAAACCCCAAAAAGACACACATGGCTTCCTCTCGATATCCGGAATTCGCGTTCCAATGCGCTGGGTTGAAGAAGGGAGCCGTTAGCTCGCCGAGTGGTATGGGCGGACCAATCGCCCTGTCGGCGATTCGGGGTGGTGGGTACGATGGCTTTCATCGTGGTCTCCGTGGGTTGAAGGAAGGCAGGGGTTGAAGGAAGGCGCGGCCCCGAAGGGAACCGCAGGATCGGGTATCGCCTGTCAGCGATACGCTTGCAACGTCAAAAATGACCGGGCATCCGAAAGGTTCCGCTCCCGGATGTGTTGGGCCGGCACATAGCCCGCTTCGGTTCCGTCCAGCCCGATGTCGCGCCGCAGATGGGCGCTCAGCGTCTCCACCCCGGCATCGTCGCCGGCGGTGTCCAGCCACTGCCGCAGCAGGGCGTTCCACAAGGTTTGCATGACTCCTCTCCTTGGTGCAGATGAGCAATTAATCCGCTATCGGATGATTTCCGTCAAGCGTGATTCCCACCTGCCGGGCCAGGCGGTTGGGCTGCTCCGCCTTCGCTCTTGGCGATCCGCTTTTTCCACGGTATGGAGTCCCGTCATGAAGGCGACCCCAAGTACCACCGGCATCGTGCTCTGACGCGTTCGACGCGCAGAGCCTGAACGCGCGCACCCCGGAAGGGGAGCCCGCGGTGTGTCCCTGCGCCCGCGCGCAGGCGGAAAGCCGCCGCATCGGCGGCTCACAAGCCGTGAGCAACGTCATGGAAAACGTCTTCGAAAGCCCGTTCAAGGGCATCACGCTGGACAAGCAGGTCACCAACCCGAACATCGTCGTCGGCCGGTACAGCTATTATTCCGGCTATTATCATGGCCACAGCTTCGACGACTGCGCCCGGTTTCTTCTTCCGGACGAGGGCGTCGACCGGTTGGTGATCGGCAGCTTCTGCTCGATCGGGTCCGGCGCGGCCTTCATCATGGCGGGCAACCAAGGCCACCGGAACGACTGGATCAGCACCTTTCCCTTCTTCTGGATGCCCGAGGTGCCGTCCTTCGCCGGCGCCCGGAACGGCTACCGGCCGGCCGGCGACACGGTGGTCGGCAACGACGTCTGGATCGGGTCGGAGGCCATCGTCATGCCCGGCGTCACCATCGGCGACGGCGCTGTGATCGGCACAAGGGCGCTGGTGACGCGCGACGTCGAACCCTATGCGATCGTGGGCGGCAACCCCGCCCGGGTGATCCGCAAGCGCTTCGACGACGATCTCATCGCGTTGCTGCTCGAGATGAGGTGGTGGGATTGGTCCGACGACCAGTTGCAGGGCGCCATGCCGATCCTGACCAGCTGCGACGTCGCGCGTCTGCATCGCTATTGGCGCGATGTGATCGAACGCGACTGACAGCAATCGGGCCGGCCTCGCCTGTTCGTTTGCAGGCGAGGTCGACCCCCGTGAGTCACACCGAACGCGCCTGGAAAGCTCAGGGGGAGGGGCGGCCGCCGACGCGGGCGTCCCAGCCCAGCATCGCGACCTCGGCCACCGCCTCCAGCTCGGCGCGCTCCGCGCCGTCGCGGGCGAGGATCGACATGCCGGCCTGCACCGTCTGCACGAACCGGGCGAGCGCGTGGAGATCGACCGAGGCCGGGATCTCGCCCTCGGCCACGGCCCGCGCCATACGCTCCGTCAGGATGTCGACCGCCGAGGCGCGCGCCGACCGCACCACCTCACCCAGTTCGGCGTGCCCCTCGCTGCCGACCGCGGAGAGCGTCACCATGCAGCCGCGCGGGATGTCGCCGCGGCAACCGGTGAGGGTCGCGGCCGAGTCCATCAGCAGGCCCATGACCGCCTCGCGGGCGGTGCCGGCGGTGAAAAAGCGCCCCCAGACCAACCCCTCGTAGCTTTTGCGGTAGTGGTTCACCGCCTCGACGTAGAGCGCCTCCTTCGAGCCGAAGGCGGCGTAGAGGCTGGGCGAGGCGATCCCCATGGCCTCCGTCAGGTCGGCGATGGAGGTCGCCTCGTAGCCCTTGCTCCAGAACAGGCGGGTCGCCTGGGCCAGGGCGGCCTCGCGGTCGAACGCGCGCGGCCGTCCGCGCCCGCGGGCGGGCGGCGGGGCCGCGGTCCTGTCGTCGGTGGGTGGCGGGGTCGGTCCTGATTTCTGCATCGATCACTATTTAATCCCGCCGCGACGTGGGGGCAATGGCCTCCGGCGACGGCGTTCTATTTCTGTGTCGATCAATACAAAATATGTTGACCGCGGCGCCGGACGCCTCTAGCTATTTTTGTATCGAACGACACAGAAAGGCCGGATCATGGTTGAGCAGAGTGGTGAGTTGGTTGGCAAGCGCGCCCTGGTGACGGGCGGTTCGCGGGGCATCGGCGCCGCCATCGCGCTGGCGCTCGCCGCCAAGGGCGCGGATGTGGCGATCTCCTACGAGCGGTCGGCCGAGCGCGCCGCCGAAGTGGTCCGGGCGATCGAGGCGAAGGGCCGGCGCGCGGTCGCCATCCAGGCCGACAGCGCCGATCCGGGGGCCATGGCGGACTTGGTCGGCCGGACGGTGGAGGCGCTCGGCGGCCTCGACATCCTGGTCAACAACGCCGGCATCGCCCGCCAGGGCTTGGTCGAGGAGATGAGCCTCGCCGACATCGACGCGCTTCTGGACGTCAACGTGCGCGCGGCGGTGCTGGTGGCTCAGGCGGCCATCCCGCATCTGAAGGAGGGGGGGCGCATCGTCTTCATCGGGTCGTGCCTCGCCGACCGCATCACCGCCCCGGGCGTCACCGTCTATTCGATGACCAAGTCGGCGCAGATCGCCCTGACGCACGGCCTCGCCCGCGAACTCGGCCCGCGTGACATCACCGTCAATCTGGTTCAGCCGGGAGCGACCGACACCGACATGAATCCGGCGAACGGAGACCACGCCGAAATCCTGCGCTCGCAAACGCCGCTCGGCCGTTACGGCAAGCCGGAGGATGTGGCGGCGGCCGTCGCCTTCCTGGCCAGCCCGGCGGCGCGGCAGATCTCCGGGGCCACCCTGACGGTGGACGGCGGCCTGAACGCCTGATTCTGGATCCGGCTCGGGGAAGCCTTTGTTCGAAAAGGCTCTCCCGGACGGCTCCGACCAAGGATTAACGATCCGTTAACGACGAATATGGGGCGACCCGAGGAGCGTCAACACCACCATCAACGGCAGCAACGGAGACGCCACAGATGCGGCACGCACCGATGAGAACGGCCGATTCCCCCGCAACCCGGCCGCCGCCGCAGGGTGTCGCCCGATGAGCCGTTCCGCGACGCTCGACGGGCTGCGGGGTTATTTCCTCGTCTTCATGATGGTGAACCATGTGGTGCTGGCCGGCGGCGTGCTGCTCGCCAAGGTCAACCACGCCGAACTCGGCTATGTGCAGGACGCCCAGGGCTTCGTCCTGCTGTCGGGCATCGTCGCCGGGATGTACTACACCCGCGTCTGGACCCAGCGTTCGCCCGAGGCGGCGCGGCGGCGCCTGTTCGCCCGCGCCCGCGAACTGTACGTCTCGACCATGCTGGTGATCGCGCTGGTCACCACCATGGTTGTGCTGGTCCCCGGCGCGCGGGAGCCTCTGGGCGGCTTCCTCGGCCATCTGGCCGGACTGGAGCCCGGCACCCTGCTGGCGAGTGCGCTCCTCCTGCATTCGCCGACCTTCACGGATCTGCTGATCCAGTACATCCTCTACCTCGCGGCGACGCCGCTGCTGCTCCGCCTGATCCTCGACGGCCACGCCCGCAAGGTCGCGCTGGGCAGCGCCGCGCTGTGGGCCGCCGTGCAGACGGGCCTGCATGTGCCGGTGCTGAGCGCGCTCGACGCCGGGCTGGCGCGGCTCAGCGACGGGCTGGCGGTGCGCGGGCCGTTCAACCCGCTCGCCTGGCAGGTGCTCTACGTCGCCGGGCTGCTGATCGGCAGCGCCGTGCAGCGGGGCCGCTTCGACACCGACCGCTGGTTCCCGGTCGAGCGGCCGCCCTGGCTGGTTCCGGCGCTGGTCACCGTGGTGGTCTGCGCGGCCTGGCACCTGTCCTTCGTCCATGAGCTGGTCAGCCCGATCGTCGGCGAGCGTTTCCTGCGCTACGTCGACCGCACCGAGTTCAGCCTCGTCTACCTCGCGAACTTCGCGGCGCTGGCCTATGCCGTATCGTGGCTGCTCGTCGCGGGGCCGCGGTCGTCCCACCCGGTCGCCGCCGGCACCGCCCGGCTGCTTACCGCGCTGTTCAACCTGCCCTTCCTCCGGCTGCTGGGGCGGCACTCGCTGCAGGTCTATCTGTTCCACGTGCTGGTCGCCTACGCGATCCTGCTGATCGACCTGTTCGGCGGCCCCTTCAACCAGCTCACCAAGGCGGTTCTGCTGCTCGCCAGCGTCGCCAGCCTCGCCATCCCCGCCCTGTGGCGGGAGCGGAGCCGCGCCAGGCCGGCGGAGCGGGGCGCCGTCCGGATGGGCCCGTCGCGGGGCTGAGCGTGTAAGGGCCTGGACGGACGGAATTCCTCTTGTCCTGGACAAGGCCGCCCCGCTGGGTCAAAGAGAAAGCATCAAAAGGGGTGGGACCGCTGGAAGGGCCGTCGACCGGCCGATCCCCGCCCACCCTTGCGTTGCTGAGGACGATCGACCCGCGTGACGAGACGCGCCCATCATCGGTGGTTGGGAACCCTGGCCGCCGCACTGCTGGCGGTGTCGGTGGCGCCCTCGCTGGCCCCGGCGCCGGCCAAGGCCGACCCCCGCTTCGTGCCCGGCCCCTGCTGGTTCTCCGTGCCCGAGGGCGAGGCCGCGCTGTGCGGGACCGTCGGCGTGCCCGACCGGCGCGACCGGCCGGCGACGCGGGCCTTCCGCCTGCCGGTCGTCGTCCTGCTGTCCACCGCCAAGCAGCCGTCTCCCGACCCGGTCCTGTTCCTGGAGGGCGGCCCCGGCGCCTCTCCCTTCGGCAGCGGCGAGGCGGTGGAGGAGCGGATGGAGGTGTGGTGGTCGCTGACCGCCGGCTTCCGCCGGTCACGCCACGTCGTGCTGTTCGACCCGCGCGGCGCCGGGCGGGCCGAGCCGGACACCGACTGCCCGGAGCTGGACGTGCTGGGCGCTGCGCCCCGCCTGCGCCCGGTGTCGCGGGATCGCCGCGCCGCGCTGGAGCGCACGGCCATCGCCGCCTGCCGCGACCGCTTCACCGCCGCCGGGCTGGACGGCGCCATGTTCACCACCCCCATCGCCGCCGACGACGCCATGGACGTCGCCACGGCGCTGGGCGCGCCGCGGGTCAACCTGTTCGCCGTGTCCTACGGCACGCGGGTGGCGCTGGAGATCCTGCGGCGCCACAGCGGGCGGGTGCGCGCCGCGGTGCTCGATTCCATCTACCCGCCTGACGTGAACGCGACGGAGGAGGCGCCCTGGCTGGCGCACCGGGCGTTCAAGCGGCTGTTCGACGATTGCGCGGCCAACCGCGTGTGCCGCGCCGCCTATCCGGACCTGGAGCGTCATCTGCTGGAGCTGGTCGAGCGGCTGGGCAAGGCCCCGGTGGACGTGCCGGTGGGCGATCCGGAGATTCCGCGCTGGGCGCGGCTGGACAGCGCCGCCGCCCTGTCGGCCCTGCTGGAGGCGATGGCCGAGGGCGAAAGCGTGCCCCGCCTGCCCGCCCTGATCGAACGGGCGTGGCGCGGCCGCTACGACCGCCTGACCGACTGGGTTCCTGCCCCTTGGCTGGGCGACCCCGACTCGGCGGAGGGCATGGCCTTTTCCATCGAATGCCGGGAGACGGTGAACCCCGCCGACCCGCTGCGGCTGGCCGACGCCGCCCGCCGCTTCGCCCCCTACGGCGCGGTCACCGCCGACGATCCCGGCCGGCGCGTCTGCGCCCAATGGCCCGCCGCCGCGCAGGAGGCGTCGGAGCGGCTGCCGGTGGCCAGCCCGGTGCCGGTTCTCCTGCTGTCCGGCGCCTACGACCCGCTGACCCCGCCGGACTGGGCGGAGCGCGCCGCGGCGACCCTGCCGAAAAGCCGGCATCTGGTCTTCCGCAGCGCCGGCCATCTGGTCACCGCATCGGATGACTGCGCCGTCGCCGCCGCCACCCAGTTCGTGGATTCGGAAACCCTGCCCGCCAACGCCTGCCCGGCGGCGGCCAAGCCGCCGGGGTTCCAGCCGCCGTAAGCTCTACTTCAGCGCGTCCAGCATGAAGGCCGGCAGGGCGAAGCTGGCGACGTGGATGTCGGGCGTGTAGTAGCGGGTGACGAGCCCCGCCGCGGCGAAGCGCGGGCGGATCGCCTCCGCCGTCTGGCGGCGCAGCGCCGCGTCGTCGGTGGCCCAGCCGAAGGCCATGAAGCCGCCGTAGTAGCTGGGCACCGGCGCCACGAAGAAGCTCGCGTCCGCGAACAGTCGGCCCAGCCGCCGGTGGCTGTCCTTCAACTCGTCCGGCTGGAGGAACGGCACGCCGTTCTGGGTGACCAGCACGCCGCCGGGGGTCAGCCGCGCCTTGCAGTCGGCGTAGAACGCCTCGGTGAAGAGGACGGCGCCCGGCCCGTGGGGGTCGGTGGAATCGACGATGATGACGTCGAACCGCTCCGTGGTCTCCTTGACGAAGGCGCAGCCGTCGGCGATCACCAGATCCGTGCGCGGATCGTCGAAGGCGCCGGCGCTGATCGACGGCAGATGGGCGATGGACAGGTCGACCACGGAGCGGTCGATCTCCACCATCGTCACCCGCTCCACCGCCTTGTGCTCCAGGCAGCGGCGCAGCATGCCGCCGTCGCCACCGCCGACGATCAGGACGCGGCGGACCCGCCCATGCGCCAGGATCGGCACATGGGTCAGCATCTCGTGATAGACGAACTCATCGCCCTCGGTGGTCTGGACGACGCCGTCGAGCGCCATCACGCGGCCCAGCACCGGGTTCTCGAAGATCACCAGGTCCTGGAGGCCGGTGCGGTCGCGGTGCAGGACGCGGCCCATGCGCAGGCGCTGGGCCACGTCCCTATGCAACGTCTCGTCGTACCAGCCGGAGCCGGAGTCGCTCATGACCCGGTTTCGCCGCGCAGCAGCTCGTCGCACTTCACGCCGGTGGGCTTGAAGGCGCGTTCCAGCACCGGGATGGCCTTCATGGGCTGCGCGTCGCCGCACATGAAGATGTCCAGCGCGGCGTAGCCGCGTTCCGGCCAGGTGTGGATGCTGATGTGCGACTCGGCGAGCACCGCCACGCCGGAGATGCCGCCGTTCGGCGTGAAATGATGCAGGTGGATGTGCAGGAGCGTCGCCCCCGCCACCTCCACGGACTCGATCAGCGTGGAACGGACATGGTCCAGCTCGTCCAGACGTTCGGCGCCCCACAGATCGACGATCAGGTGGGTGCCGGCGCAGACCTTGCCATCGCGGACGATGAAATGGTCCTTGCGGTCGTCTTGAGATTCCCTCCAGGGACCAGAAGTCACGTTGGTCCGGTTGGAGATTTGACCTTCCGTTTGGGCTTTCCTTGGATCGCTTCCCAAGTCCATCCCCAATTGGAAGAGAGAAGCGGTCTTCGCCATCGTTCTCCCCCATCAGCAGATGTTCCGCGCAGGTGGCGCGGAGGAGGGGGGCATATGGGACAAATTCGCATGCGAATCAACACAATTCTGTCCCCGCATCCCCTTTGTGCTTGGCGGCGGCCCTCTGGCGCGGCGCGCGGCGGCGGCGCATAATCGCCTGTCCGCCGCCGTCCGGAGCGGGCCGGCATCCTGTCTGGAGGTCCTCCCCACCATGAACCGCAAGCCGCTGATCGGCGTTCCCGCCTGCGCCCGCATGATGGGCGAGCATCCCTTCCACGTCGTCGGCGACAAGTATGTGCGTGCGGTGTCGGACGGGGCCGGCGGCATGCCGCTGCTGATCCCGGCGCTGGGAACGGCGCTGGACATGGACGAGGTGGCTGGCCGGCTCGACGGGCTGCTGGTCACCGGAAGCCCGTCGAACGTCGAGCCGCACCGCTACGGCGGGTCGCCCAGTGAGCCGGGCACCCTGCACGACCCGGAGCGCGACGACACCACCCTGCCGCTGATCCGCGCCGCGCTGGAGATGGGCGTGCCGCTGCTGGGCATCTGCCGCGGCTTCCAGGAACTGAACGTGGCGCTGGGCGGCACGCTGCACCAGCGGGTGCACGAGGTGCCGGGCTACGCCAACCACCGCGAGGACAAGGAGGCGCCGTTGGCCGTGCAGTACGGGCCGTCGCACAGCGTGCGGCTGACCCCCGGCGGCGTGCTGGAAAAGCTGGCCGGCGGCGAGGCCGCGGTGACCGTCAACTCCTTGCACGGGCAGGGCGTCGATCGGCTGGCCGACGGGCTGATCGTGGAGGCGATGGCCGAGGATGGGCTGGTCGAGGCGGTGCGGGTGGCGGGGGCGCCGGCCTTCGCGCTGGCTGTGCAGTGGCACCCGGAATGGCGGTTCTGGGAGAACCCGCTGTCGGCGGCGATCCTGCGCGCCTTCGGAAGCGCCGCCGCCGACCGGGCGCGGCGGCGCCTTTCCTGAAAGATGGTTTCAGGACAATAGATTAGGTCAACAATCGGCAGGTGCCGCGTGCCCAGGATTTGGGCACGCCACTCTCAGCCCGTCAGCTTCAGCCGGCCCGCGAGATGCGGCGGAGGAAGTCGATGAGCTGCGCCTGCTCCTCGGCCGAGAGATCCTTCACCATGGCCTTGTCATGGGCCTGGATGCGCGGAATCAGCTCGTCCAGCAGCTTCTCCCCTTCCGGGGACAGGCGGAGCGCGTAGGAGCGGCGGTCGTTGGGCGAGGGCGCCCGGATGACCAGACCGCGCGACTCGAGCCGGTCGATGACCGCGACCATGGTCGAACGGTCGATGCCCACCGCCGAGCCCAGGTCGGACTGCGACAAGCCCTCGTTCTCCTTGATCATGATCAGGACGCCGAACTGTCCCGGCGTCATGTCGTGGGGCGACACGGCGTTCTGGAAGCTCTGGAACACGGCCACCTGCGCCTTGCGCAGATTGTAGCCGACGAGCTCCGGCAGAGGGCCGAGGGCCATCTTTCCGGACTTGCTCGGACGCTGGCGGGTGCGCCGGTCCGAGGGGGTGGGGCGGTCGATGTCGGTCAACGTGAAAGCCGTCGTTTATTGACTAGTCTATTGGTCGTGTAAAATGCAGGCAGGTGCCGAATTTGTCAGCAAGAACCACACAATCCGCCTCATATGCATAGCACCCATTCCTGTTGCGCATTGGTTCCGCCCGGAAGCGGCTCCACCTCTAGCCCTAAGAAGTGATCGCGCTCCTGACACCGGCCCCCCCGGAAACAGGCATGCCGGCGCGGTTGCCCGTCGACGGTTCATTCCCCTGCCGCAGGCGGGCTCCAACAACGGAGCTTCCGACGCCCGGTCCCCCCCAGACCGGGCGTCTTCGCGCCAAAGCCCCGGCCCGACGGCTGGGGCTTTTTTCTGATGATCTTTCCGGTAGGGTGGTTGCCCGAACCGCACCCCCTCCGAAAGAAAGGCGCGCCATGGCCTACGCCATTCCCCTGTGGCCCCAGCCCACCGTTCCGGTCGCTGGCGGCGATCCGTTCCCGGTCCGCCGCATCTACTGCGTCGGCCGCAACTACGCCGCCCACGCGCGCGAGATGGGCGCCGATCCGGACCGCGAGCCGCCGTTCTTCTTCATGAAGCCCGCCGACGCCATCGTCGCCGACGGCACCGCCATCCCCTACCCGCCCCGGACCGCCAACCTGCACCATGAGATCGAGCTGGTCGTGGCCATCGGCACCGGCGGGCGCGACATCCCGGTGGAGCGCGCGCTGGACCATGTCTACGGCTATGGCGTGGGGCTGGACATGACCCGCCGCGACCTGCAGAACGCGGCGAAGAAGGAAGGCAAGCCCTGGGACATGGGCAAGGGCTTCGACCAGTCCGCCCCCTGCGGCACGCTGCGCCGCGCCGCCGACATCGGCCACCCCGACAAGGGATCGGTGACGCTGTCGGTCAACGGCGACCTGCGCCAGAAGGGCGATCTGGCGGACCTGATCTGGTCCGTGTCCGAAACGATTTCCTACCTGTCGGGCTTGGTCGAACTGCAGCCGGGCGACCTGATCTACACCGGCACGCCGGAGGGCGTCGGCCCGGTGGTCGCCGGCGACCGGCTGGAAGGCGCGGTCGAGGGCGTCGGCTCCATCGCCGTCACCATCGCCTGACATCGGCCATACGGATCACTCGACGATGCGCATCGCCACCTGGAACATCAACTCCGTCCGCATGCGGATGGACCTGCTGCTGCGCCTCATCGACGAGGCGCAGCCGGACGTCATCTGCCTGCAGGAGACCAAGGTCGTCGACACCGACTTCCCCATGGCCCCGCTGGCCGGGAAGGGCTACGTCCACGCCCACATCCACGGGATGAAGAGCTACAACGGCGTCGCCATCCTGTCGAAGCTGCCCTTCGCGTCGCGCGACGTGCAGCACTGGTGCGGCAAGCAGGACTGCCGCCACGTCTTCGCCGAACTGCCCGGCGGGATCGAGCTGCACAGCGTCTACATCCCGGCGGGCGGGGACATTCCGGACCCGGAACAGAACGACAAGTTCGCCCACAAGCTTCAGTTCGTTGACGAAATGACCGAGTGGTGGACGACCCGGCGCAGCCCGGACCGCCGCATGGTCATGGTCGGCGACCTGAACATCGCACCGCTGGAGAACGACGTCTGGAGCCACAAGGAGCTTCTGAAGATCGTTTCCCACACACCGGTGGAGGTGGCGAAGTTGACGGCGATGCAGGCGTCCATCGGCTGGGTGGACGCGCTGCGCCATTTCGTTCCGCCCACGGAAAAGCTCTACACCTGGTGGAGCTACCGCGCGAAGGACTGGGCGGCCTCCGACCGCGGCCGGCGGCTGGACCACATCTGGGTCACCCCGCCGCTGAAGGACGCGCTGACCGGCCACCGCGTCCTGCGCGAGGCCCGCGGCTGGGAGCCGAAGCCGTCCGACCATGTGCCGGTGATGGTCGATCTGGACGTGTGATCCGCTGGGTCAGCCCGCCGCCAGAGGCACGTTCATCGTTATGACCGACGGCGTCCCGTCCTCCGCCACCCGGAAGCGGTGGGCGCAGCCGTCGGTCAGGCGGTGGGCCGGCTTGCCCACCATGTCCCAGCCGGTGGCCAGCGCGTAGAGCGCCCGCATCACCCCGTTGTGGGCCACCGCCCCGGTCGGCACGCCCTGCGCGCCCACCTCGGCCAGCCAGGGGATCAGCCGCGCCTGCACGTCGCGCGGGCTCTCCCCGCCGGGCGCCCGGAAGTCGAGGCCCATCCGCTCTCGGTCCGCGGTCAGGGCGCCGCTCGACCGCAGTTCCTCCAGCAGGCGGCCTTCCCATTCCCCCCAGCCCATTTCGACCAGACGCGGTTCCGGCGACGGATCGAGGCCGAGCAGCCGGGCCGTCTCCCAGGCCCGCCGCTTCGGGCTGGCGACCCAACGGTAGCCCAGCACGTCCGGCGGCAGCCTCCAGGTCGCGACTCGGGCGCGGCCCTCGTCGGACAGCGGCTCGTCGATGCCGCCCTGGAGACGGTGCGCGGCGTTCCAGGCGGTCGGCCCGTGGCGCAGGATGATGAGGTCGGTCATGGATTCCCTTTCCGCGCGGCGCGCCGGACCACCGCGTCCAGCGCCTCCACCGCGATGGACAGATCGTGTTCCTCGACGGCGATGCGGCGCGCGGCCTCGCCGAAGCGGCGGCGTTTCCCAGGGTCGTCGAGCAGCGCCCTGACGGCGGCGGCAAAAGCCTCCGCGTCGCCCACGGGAGGCAACAGGCCGGTCACCCCGTCGCGCACGACGTCCGGCACCCCCCCCGT
>NZ_WHOR01000129.1:0-15373 GCF_013340925.1 Azospirillum formosense | reverse complement strand
GGCGAAGACCTGCTCGTGATGGCGGTCCATGGCGAGCGCCAGGGCGAGCAAGCCCGCGTAGGCGACGCACAGCGACGACAGGATCATGTCAGCTCCTCGACGACCGCCCCGCCGGTCAGGACCGGGGTCGGCGCCGCCTTGCGGGCAAAGGCGTTCCGCCCGACCTTGCGCGCGGCGAAGCCGAGCAGCAGCCCGACCGCCAGCGCCGTCAGGTCGAAGCCGGCCAGCAGCCAGTTCCCCGCCGGCAGGCTGTTGCCCAGATGGCCGGCGGCGGTGGCGAGGTTCAGCACGGGCAGCAGAGCGAACAGCGCCGCTCCCGCCCACAGCTGCTCCGCCCAGCCGCGCCGCGACGGGCGCAGGGGGGCGTGCAGCAGGGCGGCGGCCCAAGCCAGGAAGAACACCCCGATCTCCCAGCCCGCACGCTCCTCCAGCCCCGCCGGCAGCAGACGGTTGGCCCAGAAATAGGCGGCGACGGCCAGCGGCAGGCCCGCCACCACGCCGATGTTCAGCCGGTCGGCCAGCCGGTGACCGAAGGGCTCCGGACCGTCCGCCCTGCCGCGCTGCGACCGCCGCTTGACCACCCAGAGGATCAGGCCGCTGCCCACCATCACCGTCCCGGCGACGCCGGAGACGAAGAACAGCCAGCGCATGCCCGGTCCGGCGAAGCGCGCCAGATGCAGCCCCATCAGGTAATTGCCGGTCGCCATGGCCGCCGGCTGCGGGTCCGCCGGTGGGACCTCCAGCGCCCGTCCGGTCACCCCGTCGAACAGCAGCCGTTCCGTCGCGGCGCCGCGCCCGATGGAGTCGGACTCCGCCGGCCGCAGCTCGATGGTGGCGTTGGCGCGGCCTGGGTTGGTGACGGTCAGGCCTCCCACGCCGCCACGGTCGGCCCAGCGCCGGTCCGCCTCGGCGAGCAACGGCGCCACCGGAATCAGTGGGGCGGCCTGCGGCGCCGGGCGCGGCGGGGGCGGCGCGCGGCGGAAGCCGCTTTCGGCGAAGTAGGCCTGCCGGTTGCCGTCATAGGCGAGATCGACCGCCCAGGGCATCAGCATCGTCATGAACAGCAGCAGCCCGGAATAGGTGATCATCAGGTGGAAGGGCAGCGCCAGCACCGCCGCCGCCACATGCCCGTCCATCCAGGAGCGCAGCGCCGATTTCTCCGGCCGGAAGGTGAAGACGTCCTTGAAGATGCGGCGGTGGGTGATGATCCCGCTGACGATGGCGACCAGCATCGCCATGGTGGCGATGCCGACGATCCAGCGCGCGACCTCGCGCGGCATCCCGTACAGCTCGAAATGGAAGCGGTAGAGAAAGTTGCCGCCCGCCGTCTCGCGCGGCTCCAGCACCCCGCCGGTCCCGGCGTCGAGCGTGGCGCGCTTCAGGGCGGCGCGGTCGTTCGGCTTGGCGTCCACCGGGCGCCAGGAAACCGACACGGCGGGCGACCGCTCGCCGGGCAGCGCGATGGTCCATTGCGCCGCGTCGGGGGCGAGTTGGCCCATGCGCTCCACCGCCCGCTCGGCGGTCCCGGCGTCGGGGACGGAGCCGTGAAGCTCCAGCTGCATCCAGACCGTCACCTCCTGCCGGAAATAGGCGATGGTGCCGGTCAGGAAGACGGCGAACAGCAGCCAGCCGAGCAGAAGACCCGACCAAGTGTGCAGCCACGCCATGGACTGGCGGAACCCGTCCTTCATGACGGCGCCCCCGATTGCAGGCCGTGCAGCAGCCAGGTTCCGCCGCCCAGCAGCAGCGTCGGCGCCAGCAGGCCGGGCCACACCCGCCGCGACCGTACGGAGAAGGCCCAGAGGAAGGCCCCGGCGTGGATGGCGAAGGACAGCATGGTGGCGGCGTAGACCGCCTCCGCCCGCGGCATCGGAAGCGCCAGGGCCAGGAACATCGCCGCCACCGCCGCCAGCGCATAGCCGCCACCGATCCCGGCGAGGCTGCGGGACGCCACGTCCAGGCGCCGTCGCCCATCCGGCCCGAGCCTTGGCCGGTCAGGGAAAGTCGTCATCAAAGGGGTCACCTGCGCGTTCAGGACGATCCGCCGCGTGGCCCCGGGGTTGCTCCGGCGGCGAGCGGGTGTCCGATCCGGCCCCCGCGTCACGCTCGACGGCCATCATCGTGGAAACACGCCGTGGCGTCCACAGAATTGCGAATGACTCTCATTCTCTTAGGAAAGAGCCCGGATGTCCCGCATCGACGCTGCTGTGGAGCGTCAGCTCGATTCGACGCCGCCCCACCCCAACCTTGCTCCGCTGTCGGCGCCCCCCAGCGCAAGTTCATGGATTGCGTGGAGCTTCGCGGGGGGAAGGTTGGGAGGGGACAAGGATTCAGCGCCCCAGTCCCTCCCACGCGGCGTGCGACCCTGCGGGTGGGGACAGGTACAGGCTGGGCACCCAGCCGTCCGGGATCGGGACGGTCGCCGCGTGGGTCCGGCCATGGGCCAGCAGCTTCGGAAGCACGTGGGTGTGCGGACCCTCCGGGCTGCGGCCGTCGGGCGGCGGGATCGGCTGGCTGACCTCGATCCGGCCGAAGGGGCCGATGAAGACACGGTCGGGGCTGAGCGCCGGCAGGTCGGGCGGCAAGGGGTTGCCCGGCGCCAGAAGCTCCGTCCCGACGACCGCGCGCAGGCGGGCGATGGTGACGGGGTCGGCGCTGCGCACGCAGACGTCGGTCTGGAAGACGCCCAGCCCAAGGTCGAACAGCCGGGCGCCGCGGTCCGCCTCGGCGATGGCCTCGCGGTCGGGGCCCAACTCGGTCACCACGCCGCGCCGGTTCATGGCGCCGACGTGGCGGGGCAGGCAGAGGGCCACGGCGAGGCCGCCGCTGCGCGTCCGGTAGGGCACCGGGCGGATCGCCGGAGTGGGGTGCAGCCGCAGCCCGCCGCGGGCGGTCCGCGCCTCCAGCTCCGGGCCGTCATCGCGCAGGGCGACGGGTTCGTCCGGGTCGCGGATGAACTCCGCGATGGCGCCGAACGCGCCGAGGCTCCAGCCGGTGGCCGGATCGTTCAGCGCGTCGCGCAGCAGGGAAGTCAGGTCGCTCATCAAGGCGTCTCCATTGCGGAAGTCGGGGATGGCAAGGCGTGCCAGGGAAGCAGGAAGGGCTCGCCGCCGGCCTCGCCACGGTGGACGGCGATGCCATAGGCGCTGCGCAGAGTCTCGTCGGTCAGCACCCGGCCGGGCGGCCCGTCGGCCCGCACGCCGCCGTCCGACAGCAGGATCAGCCGGTCGCAGAAGCGGGCGGCCAGCGTCAGGTCGTGGAGCACCGCCACCACGCCGCTCCCCCGGCGGGCGGCGTCGCGCAGCAGCGCCATGCAGGCGAGCTGATGGCCGGGGTCGAGGGCGGCGACCGGCTCATCGGCCAGCAGGATGGGCGCCTCGGTCGCCAGGGCGCGGGCGAGCAGGACGCGCATCCGCTCGCCCCCCGACAGGGTGCCGACGATCCGCCCGCGCAGGTGCGCGGCGTCGGCGATGGTCAGTGCCCGCTCCACCGCCGCGTGGTCCGCCGCGGTGATCCCGCCCAGCGGGCCGCGGTGGGGCAGACGGCCCAGCATCACCAGCGCCTCGGCGCGCAGCGGCCAATGCACCGGGCCGCTCTGCGGCAGATAGGCGATGGCGCGGGCGAGCGTCCGCCGCCCGGTCTGCGCGGCGGTCCGTCCGTCGAAGGTGACGCGGCCCGCCGCCGGTTCGGCGAGGCCGGCGAGGAGGCGCAGCAAGGTGGTCTTGCCGGCGCCGTTGGGGCCGATCAGCCCGATGAAGGCGCCGGGCTCGATGGCGAGAGTGACGTCCGTCAGGATGGTGCGTCCGCCGGCTTTGGCCGAGAGGCCGCGGGTGTCGATGCGCATCACGCCTCCTCCCGCCGCAGCCGGGCGATCAGGACGATCAGGAAAGGCGCGCCGATCAGGGCGGTGACCACGCCCAGCTTCAGCTCCGGCCGCGTCGGCAGCAGCCGGACCGCGATGTCGGCGGCGAGCGTCAGGCACGCCCCGGCGAGGCCCGCCAGCAGGAGCAGCCGTCCGGGCCGCGCCCCGGCCAGCGGGCGCATCAGGTGCGGCGCCACCAGCCCGACGAAGCCCACGGCGCCGGTGACCGACACCGCGCTGCCCACCGCCAGCGCCGCCCCGGCGATCAGCCGGACGCGCAGCCCGGTGAGGTCGAAGCCCAGGCTGCGCGCCGCGTCCTCCCCCAGGGTCAGCGCGTCGAGCGCGCGGGCGCCGGAGAGGCAGAGCGCCCAGCCCGCCAGCATCGGCGGCAGGACGAGCCAGAGCTGGTCGGTGCCGCGGTCGGCCAGCGACCCCATCAGCCAGAACACGATCTCCAGCGCCGCGTAGGGGTTGGGGGCGAGGTTGAGGGCCAGCGCGGTCAGCGCCCCGGCAAGACTGTTGATGGCGATGCCGCCGATGACCAGGACGGTGGTGCTGGCCCCCCGCGCCGCCATCAGGTTCAGCAGCACCGCCGCGACGGCGGCCCCGGCCATGCCGCCCAGCGGCAGGGCCAGCGCGAGCGCGGCGGACAGGCCGCTGTAGAAGACGATCACCGCCCCCAGCGCCGCGGCGCTCGATACGCCGAGCAGCCCCGGCTCGGCCAGCGGGTTGCGCAGCCAGCCCTGCATCGCCGCCCCGGTCAGCCCCAGGCTGAAGCCGACCAGCAGGCCGAGAAGGGCGCGCGGCAGGCGCAGTTCGGCCAGCACCAGCGCGCCCAGGGTCGGGCGCCCGGCGAGCCAGTCGGACAGGGCGGCGCCCCGGTCGAACGGCACATAGCCGACCGCCGCCGACACCGCGCAGAGCCCCAGCGCCAGAGCCGTCAGCCCGGCGACCAGGACGGCGTAGGGGATGCGGGAGTCCCGGCTCATGGCACGGCCTCCCGCGCGGCGGCCAGCCGTTCCGCGGCCTCGGCGATCTGCGGCCCGGGACAGGTCCACAGGCGGGAGGGCAGCGACAGTGTGCGGACCTGCTGGCCTATTGCCCTCAGCGCCGGGTGGTGCAGCAGGGCGCCGGCCAACGACGGCGGCGCGTCGGGTGCCGTGTCGACGATCAGCACATCCGCGCCGCCCAGGATGATGGCCTCCAGCGGCAAGGCGCCCTGGCTGCCAAGCGGCAGGCGGTCGGCCATGTTCTCCAGCCCGGCGCGGGTCAGGAGTTCGTCGACCAGCGACCCGGACCCGGCGACGAAGCCGTTCGGGCGCAGCACCACCGCGGTCGGCCGCGGTCCCGGCGGCGCGGGGGGCAAGGCGTCGAGGCGGGAGAGCAGATCGGCGACCAGTTCCTCCCCCCGTTCCGGCTCGCCGACGGCGCGGGCGAGGCCGCGGATCTGCTCCGCCACCGCCGCCACGCTCTGCGGGACGTCGAGTTCCAGCAGCGGGGCGTCCAGGCGCGTCAGCAGCCCGACCGCGACCCGCGTGGTGTAGCGCCCGGCGACGATCAGGTCGGGATTGAGCGGCAGGATCTCCTCCGCCGTCCCGTAATTGACCGGCACCCGCGCCGCCGGCTCCGCCACGGTGGAGGCGCCGGGGTCGCGCGCCAGCCACGTCACCGCGGCGAGGCGCTCCGGCCCGACGAGCCGCAGCAGCAGTTCGTCGGCGCAGAGGTTCAGGGAGACGATGCGCTGTGGTTTGCCGGGCGGCGTGGCGGTCGGCGCCTCCCACGCCGCCGCCGGCCCTCCCGCGATCAGCAGGAGGGCGGCGGCCAGCCCGAGACGGATGGGCCTCACAGCGACAGCCGCAGCCCGAGATAGCCGGCCCGGCCCGGCGCGCCGTAGGTCCAGACCTCCTGATACCGGCGGTCGAACAGGTTCTCCACGCGCCCGAAGACCTCGACTCCTTCGGACAGCGCGTAGGACCCGGCCATGTTGACCAGCGTGTAGGGAGCCAGATTCACGACCTGCCGGTTGTAGAAGGGATCGTAGGCCCAGTCGCTGGACCGCCCGTTGTACACGACGCCGAGATTGGCGTTCGCCCGGTCCTCCAGGAAGCGGTGGTTGACGGTCAGGCTGGCGAGCTGCTTGGGCCGGCGCACCAGCTCCGCCCCCGTGGAATCCTCGCCGTCGGTCCAGGTGTAGGAGCCGCGGACGGTCAGCCGGTCGATCGGCTCCACCGACAGGCCAAGCTCGAAGCCGCGGATGTGGGAGTCGCCCGGCATGTTGACGGAGGTCCGCCCGGTGCCGGTGATCAGGTCGCGGATGCGCTGGTCGAACCATGTGCCGTCCACCGACGCCCGCGTGCCCCACAGCGCCTGATCGAAGCCGGCATCCCAGCCGCGCGCCCGCTCCGGCTTCAGGTTCGGGTTGCCGGCGTAGGTCGCGGTGTAGCCGTACAGCTCAAACAGGGTGGGATTCTTGACGCCGGTGCCGTAGGAGGCGCGCAGCTTCGTCCCGCTCTCTTCAATGAGATAGGCCGCCGTGGTGCGCCATGTGGTGGCGTCGCGGAACAGGTCGTTCTCGTCGTGGCGGACGCTGCCAGTCAGGGTCAGCCGGTCGAACAGGCCCAGCTTGTACTGCCCCACCAGCCCGGTCGAGCCGATGGAGCGGTCGAAGCTGGAGAAGGCGCTGCGGCTGATCGCCTTGTCCTCCTCACGCTCCACGGCGGCGGTCAGCACATGGTCGGCGGGGCCGCTGTTCAGGGTCAGGTTGGTCTGGTAGTCGGCCTTGGTCTTGCGCCCGTCGTAGCGGCTGGTCACCGTCTTGGCGGAGTCGCGGTAGTCGCGCTGCTGGCGGCCATGGGTCAGGCCGACGATGTGCTCCCACTTCCCGTCGAGAAGGGCGATCTTGCCCTGGAGGCGCCCGAAATACTGCTCCCCGGCGGTGCTGGTCCCGTCATCGACGGCGCCGCGCCCGCCGACGAAGCCGTCGGTGTCGGCACGGAAGCGGGTGTAGCGGCCGGTCACCGCGATCTCGCTGCGCTCGGTCGGGCGGACGGCGGCGTTTCCGGTCAGCGTGCCGTTGCGGTAGCCGTCCTTCTCCGGATTGCCGAGCCGCTTGTCGGCAACCGACAGGCCGTCGCTGGTGACGCCCTGGCCGCTGAGGAACAGGTCGTAGCGGTCGGTCCCCGTGCCGAAGGAGGCCCGCCCGGCGGCGGTGCCGAAGGACCCGCCCTCGACGGCGGCGCGGAACCGGGGGGCGCCGGCGCCGCGGCGGGTCACGATGTTGATGACGCCGCCGACCGCGTCGGAGCCGTAGAGCGCGCTTTGCGGGCCGCGCAGCACCTCGACGCGCTCCACGTCGCCGGCCAGCAGGTTGGCGAAGTCGTATTCGGAGCCGGACGCCGGGTCGTTCACCTCGATCCCGTCGATCAGGACGAGCGTCTGGTTGCCCTCCGACCCGCGGATGCGGAGCTGGGTCAGGGTGCCCATCGGGCCGGTGCGGTTGACCGCGACGCCGGGAACCTCACGCAGCGCATCGGACAGCAGCTGGGTCTGGCGCTGCTCCAACTCCTCGCGGGTGATGACGGTCAGGGCGCTGCCGGTTTCCTCGGCGGCGGTGGGAACGCGGTTGGCGGTCACCGAGACCGGCGGAAGCGTCGTGATGGTGGGGGAATCGGCGAAGGCCGACGTGGGGATAGCCGACACGGGAAGGGCAAGGCTTCCCAGAAGGGCGGCGAAGGACGCCGTCCGGTGAAGGCGGGGAACGCGGACACTCATTGAGACCTCGGGCGGGACGCCGGTGGCACGTCACCGCGAACGAAGCCCCACCGGACGTTCCGCGAACGGACTCCCGGTTCGACGACCTTCGGTGCACCCCGCCCGAACGTGTTCGCGTGTGACCACGACTGACGGCAGGTCTCCTGGCTCGCGGGTTATCGTCGGCCCATCGCCTTCCCAGGATCGCGATCCCAGTGGCATTCCGATGGACGACTCGCCGCTTACAGTTGCGGGGGCAGCCCCGGCGTAGAACCCTCGCACGGCCAATCGCCGCGGGGTCCGCACCGTGTTCCCATTTTCAGCCCTTTCGGGCAACCGTCGGGCGCGAAGCTACGCGGGCGGAACGGCTCCGGTCAAGCCGCAATCGGCCCGCCCTCGTCCGACCGCTGTCAGAGCGTGGTTCTCGGCCCGACTGCGGACCCATCCGGCATAGGGGGATTCATCTCCTTGCAATTGCCGACGCAATAGGTCTGCGCCTCGATCCGGCCGCCGCAGGATTTGTAGCAATCGTTGTAATCGGAGGAGCAGGTGAGGTTGCTGTAGCAGCTGGGGTTCCGGTCGAAATCGCTGAACGTCTTGATCTTCTTCTTGTCCGCATCCTTGGGCAAGGAACGGAGATAGGCCTGATATTCGCCCTGGGCGCGGGTCGTCGCCTCGGCCCGGCAGGTCTGAACGGCCAGTTCCTTCGCGGATTGGCAGATCGTCTGTGCCTGCTTGCACTGGGCGACACAGAGCTTTCCCGCCTCGCTGACGGGTGGAAAATAGCTTGCGACCGTCTCGAAACGTGGGCCGCAACCGGCCAATCCGGCCGCCAGCAGGCAGCCGAGCAAAATGGAACGCCGCATCATTGTGGGTGTCCTGCCGTGAATTACCGTCAATCGCTATGAACAACCCACCGGTGCGGAATCATCCATCGGCGATGCGGAATTCGCAAAGTCGGCTTCCGGCCGGAAGGCCGGCAACCCATGGGCGATCAACCGGACGGTATCGTTGCCTGCGGCTATCGCACCGATCACGGCCCGTAAAGAGCGCGCCCCCCCTCTTGTCGCCGCGCGGAGGCCTGACTACATGACGGTCGAGGTCCGGGCCCCTCTGGCAGCGTCGCCCGGCGCTGTGATGTCGGACTTCCCATAGAGCCGTCGCCTCGGCGCGGCCTTGCGGAAGCTGGCCCTTTCCTTCCCCCTGGGTCCCGCTCCCCACAAGGTCCACCGCCGGACAACGGCACCCGACGGGCCTTTGGGAGACATCGACATGGACCGCACCGAACCAACATCCTGACCGACCGCCACGTCTCCACGGCGAACGATGGAGGCGGGTGTCCTGACGCGCCGCGGCCGAGCCGTCGCGCGTGCTTTTCCGTTGGCCGCAGGCCTTGCGGCCGAGATTCCAGTCCGGGCCCCTCTGGCCGATGCGCCCCGCCGTGGCGCGTCGGTGATGTCGGACTGCTCATGTGACGATCGAAGTCTCCGCTTGCGGGAGCGGAGTGCATGAAGCAAGGGACAGTTCCATGGACCAGATCGTTTTAATGTGGGCCGGCTTCGCCATCTTCGTTGCCGTGCTTTTGGCCTTTGATCTTGGTGTATTTTCCAAGAAATCCCATGTGATCTCCGGCCGTGAGGCGCTGATGCGCTGCGCGGCCTATTCCACGCTGGCGATGATCTTCGCGGCCGGCGTCTTTCATTTCCAGGGCTCCGAGAAGGGGCTGGAGTTCCTGACCGGCTACCTGATCGAATACAGCCTGAGCGTCGACAACATCTTCGTCATCGCGCTGATCTTCACGCATTTCGCGGTGCCTCCGCAGTACCAGCACAGGGTGCTGTTCTGGGGCATCCTGGGCGCGCTGGTGATGCGCGGCGTGCTGATCGTGGCGGGCACGGCGCTGATCCAGGAATTCCACTGGATCATCTACATCTTCGGCGCCTTCCTGATCTTCAGCGGCATCAAGATGCTGATGTCGGTGGACGACGAGCCGGACATGGAGAACAACCGGATCGTCAAGTTCGTCCGCTCCCGCTTCCGCATGACCGACGGCTACGAGGGGCAGAACTTCTTCGTGATACGCGACGGCGTGCGGATGATGACGCCGCTGTTCCTCGTTCTGATCCTGATCGAATTCACCGATCTGGTCTTCGCCGTGGACTCCATCCCGGCGGTCTTCTCGGTGACCACCGACCCGTTCATCGTCTGGACCTCCAACGTCTTCGCGATCCTCGGCCTGCGCGCCCTCTACTTCGCGCTGGCCTCGATCATCCACCGCTTCCATTACCTGAAGTACGGCCTGTCGCTGGTTCTGGTGGTGGTCGGCGCCAAGATGATGTTGGTCGACATCTACAAGATGCCGACGGCGCTGGCGCTGGGCATCACGGCCTTCCTGGTCGGCGGCTCCATCGTCTTCTCGATGCTGAAGACCCGTGGCGAGGCGGCCCCGGATGCCGCGGACGACGAGGCCCGCCGCTGGTGGGTGCCCGGCAGCCCGGCGAAGGGTGCCGGCGGGTCCACCCCGGCCTCCTCCAGCGAGGCGGCCGCCGTTCCTTCGGACGGCAAGGGCCAGTAAAGCGTGCAGGGAGGGGGCCGGTCCGGGGGATCGGTCCCACCCTCGCCGGAAAGGAAGCCGGGACATCCGCTTGGCGTTGCGGTCGTGAGCCGCGCGCCACCATGACGGCGCTCCCCCTTGATCGACGCGCCATCACCCCCATTTACCATCCCAGTGGATGGTGATGGGATGGTGAAAGGATGTCTGAGAACGCCCGCGATCAGAAGCCGAAGGTTGGAGACAGCGAGAAGATCACGATCAATCTCGGCTATGTCGACCTCGGCCACATCGATCTCCTGGTGCAGGAAGGGTTCTACGCGAACCGCACCGACCTCATCCGCACCGCCATCCGCAACCAGATCGACCGCCATGGCGACGCCTTGCGGCAGGCCGTGACGCGCAAACGCGTCGATCTCGGCCTGCGCCACTACAGCCGCGGCGATCTGGAAGCGGCGCGGGATGCCGGAGAGATGCTCGACATCCGTGTCCTCGGCTTGGCCACGATCGCCCCGGACGTCACCCCGGACCTCGCCCGCGCCACCATCGCCTCGATCGCCGTGCTGGGGGCGCTGCACGCCAGCAGCGCCGTCAAGGCGGCCCTTGCGGACCGCATGCGCTGAAGGCGCAGGCCGCATTCCTGAAAGACGACGGACAGGGCTTTCACGCTTGCCCCGTCCGAGCCCAGAAAGCTCCCGACATGACCGACCGTGTCCCCGCCGGAATGGCCGAGGCGCTGCGCCTCACCCGTGCCGGCGACCTCGCCGGGGCGACCGCCCTCCTTCAACGCCTGATGCGAGGGGAGTCCGAGGCACCTCCCGGCACCGGCCCGACCATCATCGACGCCGAACCGCTTCGGGTGGACGCCCCGGCGGACATCCCGGATGCGCCGCCCCGCCGCGCCGCGGCCTTCAAACCCGCCGACGCCTATAGGAAGCCCGGCAGCGCCTTCGCCGGCCGGTTCCATTCCGGACCGCGCGCCGGCCTCGGCGAGACCCTGCGCGGCCTCGCCGCCCGCGCCATGCCGGCGGGCCTCGATCTCGGGGTGGGCGGCCTCGCCCGGCCGGCCGCCGAACCGCTGCCGGACGGCGCCTCCTTCACGACGGCGTCCTACGGCAACGCGGCCGGAACGCGCTCCTACAAGCTGTATGTTCCGGCCAACCGTCGCGACGGCCAGCCGCTTCCCCTGGTGGTGATGCTGCATGGCTGCACCCAGTCGCCGGACGACTTCGCCGCCGGCACCCGCATGAACCGGCTGGCGGAGGAGCATGGCTGTCTGGTCGCCTATCCGGAGCAGCCGTCCTCGGCCAACGCCCAGAGGTGCTGGAACTGGTTCAACCCCGCCGACCAGAGGCGCGGCGACGGCGAGCCCTCGCTGATCGCGGGCATCACCAGGCAGGTCATGAGCGACCATGCCGTCGACGCCGACCGCGTGTTCGTCGCCGGCCTGTCGGCCGGCGGTGCGGCGGCGGTCATCATGGGAGCGGCGTATCCCGACCTCTATGCCGCCGTCGGGGTGCATTCCGGCCTTCCCCACGGCGCCGCCCACGACATTCCCTCCGCCTTCGCGGCCATGCGCCAGGGAGGTGGCGCGGTGAGGCGGCCGTCCGCCCGCCCGGTGCCGACCATCGTCTTTCACGGCGACCGGGACAGCACGGTTCATCCCAGCAACGGCGACGACGTCATCGCCCAATCCGGGGCGAGCGCGGCGGGGCTGCGGACGACGGTGGAGCATGGCCAGGTGCCGGGCGGTCATGGCTACAGCCGCCGCGTCCACACCGACGCTTCCGGCCTTGCGCTGTGCGAGCAATGGACGATCCAGGGCGCCGGGCACGCCTGGGCGGGAGGCAGCCCAGCCGGTTCCTACACCGATCCACGCGGGCCGGACGCGTCACGGGAGATGCTGCGCTTCTTCCTCGATGCCCCGCGGAGCCGGACGTCCGGGCGGTAACTTCCGCCGGGCTGGGCTTCTCGTGTCCGCGGGAAGCCCGCGATCCGCCGTTCAGGGCGTTCGTCGGCCATCCGTCCGCCGGCCGAGCGCCCGGAAGAAGCCGTTGAGCGCGTCGAACGGTTCGGCCTCGCCGAGGGCGTCGAAGCGCCCGTGGTCGGCCAGCATGCGGGCCGCCCGCAGGAAGCCGCCCCAGGCGGCGCGGTTGAGCCCGCTGCCCAGGCTGATGCGCCGCACGCCCAAGGCGGCGATCTGCTCCACCGACAGGCCGATCGGGGAGGAAACCAGCAGGTTGAGCGGCTTCGGATCGACGGCGTCGACCGCCGCCTTGATGACGTCCGGGGTCCGCAAACCCGGCGCGTAGAGGACATCCGCGCCCGCGGCAGCGTAGGCCGGCAAGCGGCGCAACGCCTCCTCGACGGCCGCCGGGTGATCCACCAGCAGGGACTCGCAACGTGCGGTCAGGAGAACGCCGGTTCCCCGTAACGCCTCCGCCGCCGCGGCCACCCGCTCGACGGCGTGATGGACGTCGTACAGCGGCGTCGCCGGGTCGCCCGTGGCGTCCTCGATCGACAGTCCCGCCACGCCGGTGTCGGCGCAGAGGCGCACGTTGCGGGCCAGACCCTCGCAGTCATGGGCATAGCCGGACTCGAAATCGGCATTCACCGGCAGGTCGGTAGCCCCGACCATGTCGGCGATGTGGGCCAGCATGTCGCCGCACGGCACCGCCCAATCGGCGTCGGGAAGCCCCCGCGCGAAGGCGAAGCCCGCCGAGGTGGTGGCCAAGGCGCGAAACCCGAGATGCTTCAGCATCGCAGCGCTTCCGACGTCCCACGGATTGGGAATGACAAAGCATCCGGTCCGGTGAAGGTCGGCAAAGGCAGCGCGGGCTTGGCCGTGGTCGGTCATGGCAGAGTCCCTCCTGGGCGAGACAAGTGCGCGGACATCCGCGGCAGCCCGCGACGGTGCCCCCCTGGAACGCCGTTCCGGCGCTCACAAATCCGGCGGGGTGCGGGCCGGCAGATGCAAGGTCGCCAAGGTGCCGCCCCCGGAGCGCGAGGCGATGGTGAAGGACCCACCCAGCCGGTCCGACGCCAGATTGTCCACGATGTTCAGGCCGAGCCCGACCGAGCCGGTGCCGCGGCGGGTGGTGAAGAAGGGCTCCAGGATGCGCCCGGCGGTCCCGTCGGCAAGTCCAGCCCCGTCATCGGCGACCGACAACAGGATCTTGTCCGGCCCGGAGGCGGCCGCCCCGACCGTCACCAGCCCGCTCCGCCCCGCCGGAAAGGCGTGCTCCAGCGCGTTGCGGACGAGCTGCTCCAGGATCGCGGACAGGATCGCCGGGTTGCTGACCATGCGCAGGTCGGCGGGGCAGTCCACCGCCATGCGGTGCCCCGGCGGCTCCCACTGCGGGCGCAGGCTTTCCGTCACCTGCTCCAGAAAGGGCTTCAGCGCGATGGCCTGGCGCAGCCCGCCATGGTCCGCCGCCACCCCCTTGAAGCAGCGCACGATCTCCCCGGCGCGGGCGATGGTGCTCGACAACAGAGCGGCCAGCTCGCCCGCGCTCGCCAGGAAGCGCTCCAGCTCGGCGCGGCGGAGCTGGTTGGCGGCCAGCCGATCCGTCATCGCGGCGACGCGGTCGCCGAGGTGGGACGCGCTGCCCAGCGCCACGCCGATGGGCGTGTTGATCTCATGGGCCACGCCGGCGACCATCTGGCGCAGCGCCGCCATCTTCTCGCGCTGGGCCTGGGCCAGCTTGCGCGTGCGCTCGCGGACCAGCGCCTCCAGATGCTCGTTCTCGTCCTTCAGGCTGCGGTTGGCCCGGCGCAGCGACAGGTGGGTGGCGACGCGGGCGCGCACGATGGCCGGGCTGAAGGGCTTGGTCACGTAATCGACGGCGCCGGTCTCCAGCCCGAAGGCCTCCTCCTCCGGGCTGGACAGCGAGGTGATGAAGATCACCGGGACGTCGGCGGTGGCCGGGTCGGTCTTCAGCAGGCGGCACACCGCGTAGCCGTCCAGCCCCGGCATCATCACGTCGAGCAGCACCAGCTCCGGCGGGTCGGCGGAGGCCAGCTCCAGCGCGCGGCGGCCGGAGGTGGCGAAGCGCACCTCGTGCCGGTCCTCCAGCACGCTGGCGAGCGCGCGGATGTTGGCCGTGTCGTCATCGACGATCAGTATGTGACCACCGCTCACGGCGTCGTCTCCCGGTCCCGTTCCCTGGTCCATGCGGCGGTAAGCCGTTCCAGCGCCGCGCGGGCGGCGGCGAAATCCAACTCCTCCACAGCCCGCCCCACCTTGTCCACCGCCTCGTCATGGCCGCGCCCGGCCAGCAGGCCGCGCAGAGCGTCGAAGCGGGCCGCCGCCGACAGGCTGCCGCTGCGCAACGACTCCTCCAGCGCGCGCAACGCCTCATCCAGCTTGTCCGGGTCGAGGAGAGGAACCGCCGGGATTTCCGGCGCGATCTCCACGGCAACCTCCGCGGCGCGCAGCGTTTCCGCCGAGGCCAGCGCGGGACCGAGGGCGGCCGACAGGTCGGCCACGAGCCCCGGCACCGCCTCCCACCGCTCCTCGCGCGCCGCCAGCTCCAGCGCCGCGGCGGCGGCGCCGGCGGCCATCGCACCGACCGTTCCGGCGCTGCCGCGCAGCCCATGGGCGTAACGCTCCAGCGCCGGCCCGTCTCCCGCGCGGCGCAGATGCTCCAGCCGGACCGGCGCGTCGCCGTAGCGGTCGAGAAAGTCGAGGATCGTCCGTCGCAACGTGCCTGCCCGCCCGTTCATCCGCGCCAGCGCCGGGGCGAGGACGAACCCCTCCAGCGAGTCGGGGAGTCCGGCATCCATCTCCGCGGCCTTGGCGACCGGCAGAGTCCGCGGACGCCCGAACGGCTTCAGCCAGCGGTTCAGCACGGCGACGAGGCGGTGCGGCTCCACCGGCTTGGCGATGTGGTCGTCCATCCCCGCGTCCAGACAGCGCCGCCGCTCCTCCTCCAGGGCGTGGGCGGTCATGGCGATGATCGGCAGGCGGTCGGGGCTGCACTGGCGGCGGATCGCCCGCGCCACCGCGAAGCCGTCCATGTCCGGCATCTGGACGTCGGTCAGCAGCGCGGCGTAGCCCGCCCCCGGCTCAAGCGCCAGCCGCACCGCCTCCCCGCCCCCGCCGACCGCGGGGAAGGCCAGCCCGGCCTCCTCCAGCAGTTCCCGCGCGACGGGGCGGGTGACGGGCGTTGCCGGCGCGGCCCAGCCGCCCCGGCCGCGCCGGGGGGCGC
>NZ_WHOR01000128.1:0-15592 GCF_013340925.1 Azospirillum formosense | reverse complement strand
CCGGCGTGCGAGCAGATGGGTCACGCTGTCGTTGTCAGAGCGACCGGCGAGCACCATGGTCACCACAGAGTGGATCGTCGGCAGCGTCAGATGTGGAGAAGAGACAGCCCCACAAGGCCGGCAGCAGCGGCGCCAGAACCAGCGCGGCGGCGAGGATCAACCGGAGGGGCGGCATCGGCTTGGAAGTCATGGACGGCGCTTCTCGTGCGTCACGCGGACGGTCTTGGAGACGGAACTCCGCTTTTACACCATCCCGCAAGCCGGTGAGCGGGCGTCACAAAAGATTAACGCGCGGGCCGGGGACATGCCCGGCCCGCGCGTCGTCCGAAAACAGCGCCCTTCGCTTACCAGGGCAGCGAGTCGTGGGCCGCCAGCGCCGCCGCGGTGACCAGATCGTTGACCGAGGCGCCCATGGTGACGATCTGCGCCGGCTTGTCCAAGCCGATCAGCAGCGGGCCGATCATCTGGCCGCCGGCCATCTTGTTGAGCAGCTTCGCCGTGATGTTGGCCGAATGCAGGCCGGGCATGATCAGCACGTTGGCCGGACCGGACAGCCGGCAGAAGGGGTAGACCCGCTTCATCAGCTGGTAGTCCAGCGCCACGTCCGCCGACATCTCCCCGTCATACTCGAAATCGACGCGGCGGCTGTCGAGGATGGAAATGGCCTCGCGCAGCGGGTCGGTGTGGGGGTGCGGGTGCTGGCCGAAGTTGGAGAAGGACAGCAGCGCCACCCGCGGCTCGTGCCCCATCTGGCGCGCCTTGGCCGCGGCCCCGATGGCGATGTCGGCCAGCGTCTGGCCGTTCGGCCGGACATGCACCGTGGTGTCGGCGATCAGCACCGTGCGGTTGCGCGTCAGGAAGACGTGCAGGCCGAAGACCGGCTCGTTCGCCTTGGCGTCGATGACCCGGCGGATCTCCTCGAAAGCCACGCCGAAGGTGCGGGTCAGGCCGGTGACCATGGCGTGGGCGTCGCCCTGCGCCACCATCAGCGCGGCGAAGACGTTGCGGTCCTGGTTCACCATGCGCTGGCAGTCGCGCAGCAGGGCCCCCTGGCGCTGCATCCGGCGGTACAGATAGTCGCTGTAGCGGCGGTTGGCGTCGGAGACGCGGGCGTTGTGGATCTCCAGCGAGACGCCCGACTGGCCCATCGCCGCCAGCTGCTCCTTGATGACCGCCTCGCGGCCGATCAGCACCGGCGTGCCGAAGCCGGCGGCGCGGTAGGCGAGCGCGGCGCGGATCGTCCGCTCCTCCTCGCCCTCGGCGAAGACGACGCGGCGCGGGTTGGCCTTCACCTTCTCCAGAATGAGCTGGAGGCTGTCCGCCGTCGGGTTGAGCCGGGTGCGCAGGCCGTTCCGGTAGCCCGCCAGATCGACGATGGGCTTGCGCGCCACGCCGGTCTCCATGGCGGCCTGGGCCACCGCGGCGGGTACCGTCACGATCAGCCGCGGGTCGAAGGGCACCGGGATGATGTATTCCGGCCCGTAGCGCAGGCGGCGGCCCGCATAGGCGGCGTCCACCTCGTCCGGCACGTCCTCGCGCGCCAGGGCGGCCAGCGCCTTGGCGGCGGCGACCTTCATCGCCTCGTTGATGGTGGTCGCCCGCACGTCGAGCGCGCCGCGGAACAGGTAGGGGAAGCCCAGGACGTTGTTGACCTGGTTCGGGTAGTCGGAGCGGCCCGTCGCCACGATGGCGTCGGAGCGGACGGCCTTCACCTCCTCCGGGGTGATTTCCGGATCGGGGTTGGCCAGCGCGAAGATGATCGGCTTGGCCGCCATCGACTTGACCATCTCCGGCGTCATCGCGCCCTTGGCCGACAGGCCGACGAAAACGTCGGAGCCGGCGACCGCCTCCTGGAGCGTGCGCTTGTCCGTCTCCACCGCGAAGGACGACTTCCACTGGTTCATGCCGTCGGTGCGGCCGCGGTAGACGACGCCCTTGGTGTCGCACAGGATGATGTTCTCGCGCGGCACGCCCATGGTCGTGAACAGCTCGGCGCAGGCGATGCCCGCCGCACCGGCGCCGTTGACCACCATCGTCACGTCCTTGAGATTCCGCCCGGTGATGTCGCAGGCGTTGATCAGGCCGGCGGCGGCGATGATGGCGGTGCCGTGCTGGTCGTCGTGGAAGACGGGGATGTCCAGCAGCTCGCGCAGGCGCTCCTCGATGATGAAGCAGTCCGGCGCCTTGATGTCCTCCAGGTTGATGCCGCCGAAGCTCGGCCCGAGGAAGCGGACGCAGTTGACGAACTCGTCGACGTTCTTCGTATCGACCTCCAGATCGATGCCGTCCACGTCGGCGAAGCGCTTGAAGAGGACCGCCTTGCCCTCCATCACCGGCTTGGAGGCGAGCGCGCCGAGGTCGCCCAGCCCCAGCACCGCCGTGCCGTTGGAGATGACGGCGACGATGTTGCCCTTGGCCGTGTAGTCGTAGGCCGTGCTGGGGTCCTCGGCGATGCGCAGGCAGGGAACGGCCACGCCCGGCGAATAGGCCAGCGACAGGTCGCGCTGGGTCGTCAGCGGCTTGGTCGGCGCGATCTCCAGCTTGCCCGGACGCCCGGAGGAGTGCAGCAGAAGGGCTTCTTCGTCGGTGACGCGCTTCGTATCGGGTTCGGTCATCGGGGTTCGGTTCCTGAGCGTAGGCTGTTGCAGCCGTTCTTCTTTGGGCCGGCCGTCGTTGTCATGCTCGGTTCCGGCCGGTCGGGCGGCGGATGTTAGCCCGCGCGGGCGCGTCCCGCCAGAGCGGGATCGCACGAAAGATGCGAAATTTTCCTGGAATACGACATATCAGATCACGAACGATGACCAAAGACATCGTTTCGTGTCCGAAAGGAGCCTCAGCAGCCCTCGGCCATGTCGTAGATGGCGTCCATGTCGCTGATCAGGACCTTGTTGCCTTCCTGCAGCGAGATGGCCCCGGCGGTCTTCAGCTGGGTGAAGGTGCGGCTGACCGTCTCGGTGGTCAGGCCCAGGTAATCGGCGATGTCGGCCCGGCTCATCGGCACGTAGACGGGGTTTTCCTTGTGGCCGCGCCGGGCGGCGCGCTGGGACAGCATCAGCAGGAAGGAGCAGATCTTCTCCTTCGCCGTCTTGCGGCCGAGCAGCAGCATCTGGTCCTGCGCCGCAGCCAGCTCGTTCGAGGCCATGGAGAAGAGACGGCGCTGCATCTTCGGGAACTCGTCCATCAGCGCGTCGATCTTCTTGCGCGGGAAGCGGCAGAGCGTCGCCGCCGTGACCGTTTCCGCGGTGTAGGCGTAGCTGTCGTTGACGGCCAGCCCCAGGAAGTCGCCGGTGACGAGGAAGCCGGTGATCTGACGGCGCCCGTCCGGCAGCAGTTTGTAGAGCTTCACGGTGCCGGCGGTGACGTTGTAGAGCGCGTCCGCCGCGTCGCCTTCGCTGAACAGGGTCTGGCCGGCTTCGACGCGGGAGGTCTGGAGGATGTCGGCGAGACGGCGCAGTTCCTCGGGGTCCAGGGCGGCGCAGACGGTGAGACTGCGCACGGGACAGGCCCCGCAGGGATTCATTTCACTCGCCGCGCCCTTTTCGCGGGCGCGCCCCATGTCAAAGGGTGGCATGGCATGACCCAACCCTTAGCCGTACAACGCTCCCATAATCGTCATATTCGGTCTGTTTCGCAACGGTGCTCGCAAGGGCCGTGGCCGAATTGCCATACGAATGCCTTATGAGCGGCCCGCCGGAGCGGCCGATCAGCGCCCTTTCGGCGGGGTGGACGGCTCGGCGCTGGGGCGCGGCGGCTCGTCGTCGAAGAGGATGCGGTGGGCCGCCCCGTCGAGATCGTCAAACTGCCCGGACTTGAGAGCCCACAGGAACGCCCCCAGGCCCATCAGCCCCAGGCTCAGCGCGATCGCGATCAGATAGAGAAGCTCGGTCATCGGTCAGGTCCTTGGTCACCGCGCCGCGGCTGAGCCGCAGGGCGTTGGCGATAACGATCAGGGAGGAGGAGGACATGGCCAGCGCCGCAAGGAGCGGCGTCAGCATGCCCGCCATGGCGATGGGCACCGCGAACAGGTTGTAGACCAGCGCGATGGCAAAATTCTGGCGCACCAGCCGCCCGGAGCGGCGGGACACCTCGAGCGCCTCCAGGATGGGTCGCAGGTGGCGGCCCTGGAACACCACGTCGGCGGCGGTCTGGCTGACGTCCACCGCGGTGGACGGCGACATCGACACGCTGGCCGCGGCCAGCGCCGGGGCGTCGTTCAGCCCGTCGCCGACCATCAGCACCTTGCGGCCCTCGGCGGCGAGCGCGTCGAGAACGGCGGTCTTGTCGGCGGGCGTCTGGCCGGCGCGCCAGTCCTCGATGCCGAGTTGCGCGGCCACAGCGGCCACTGCGCCGCGACGGTCGCCGGACAGCAGCCGGACGTCGAGGCCCCGCGCCTTCAGCCCGCGCACCACCGCCGCCGCGTCGGCGCGCGGCGCGTCGAGGAAGGTGATGCGCACCGGGGCAACGCCGGGGCGGGCCAGCCACAGCTCCGGCCCGGCGGCGTCCTCCGCCGTGTCCGGCGCGCCGGTGAAGGCGCGGCTGCCCAGCCGGATCTCGCCCCCAGAGCCATCCAGGGCGGCGCCATCCAGGGCGAGGCCGGCGCCGGGAATCTCGCGCACGCCGGCGGCGACGGGGACGTTGGGCAGCGCGCGGGTCAGGGCGCGGGCCAGCGGGTGGCGGCTGGCCCCGGCGAGCGCGGCGGCGAGGCGAAGGTCGTCCTCGGCCACGCCGTCGAGCTGCGGGACGGGCCGCCCCTCGGTCAGCGTGCCGGTCTTGTCGAAGACCACCGTGTCGATGACGGCCAACCGCTCCAGCGCCGTGGCGGTCTTCAGCAGGATGCCCTGCCGCATCAGCCGCCCGCTGGCGATCACCTGCACCACCGGCACGGCGAGCGCCAGCGCGCAGGGGCAGGTGATGATCAGGACGGCGACGGCGTTCATCAGCGAATCCTGCCAGGGCAGCCCGCCGAGCAGCAGCCAGCCCAGGAAGGTGCCCAGCGCCGCCACATGGACGACCGGGGCGTAATGGCGCGACACGCGGTCGGCGATGGCGACGTATTTGGCGCGGCCCTGCTCCGCCACCTCCATCAGCCGGACGATCTCGGCCAGCAGCGTGCCCTCGCCCACCGCCGTCACGGTCACGCGCAGCGGGGCGGTGAGGTTGAGCATGCCGGCAAACACGCGGTCGCCGGGGCGCACGCTGCCCGGCACCGTCTCGCCGGTGATCAGGGCGGTGTCGAGGTCGGACACACCGTCGGCCACCGTGCCGTCGACCGCGACCCGCTCGCCCACCGCCACCAGGATGGTGGAGCCGGGGCTGACCTGATCCGGCGGGACGATGGCGCTGCGCCCGTCCTCGTTCAGCACGGTCACTGAGGTGGCGTGCAGGCCGAGAAGCTGCTCCGCCGCCGAGCGCGCCCGGCCGCGCGCCCGCTGGTCGAGGTAGCGCCCGATCAGCAGGAAGAAAAGCAGCATCATCGCGCCGTCGAAATAGGCGTGCTGGCCGCTGTTGATCGTCTCGAACAGGCTCATGCTGGTGGCGAGCAGGACGCCGATGGTGATCGGCACGTCCATGTTCGTCCGCCCGCGCCGCAGCGCCTGGAAGGCGGAGCGCGCGAAGGGCCGCAGGGCGTAGGCGATGGCCGGCATGCAGACCAGCGCCGACAGCCAGTGCATCAGGTCGCGGGTGGCGGAGCCCATGCCCGTCGCGTGGCCGGCCCAGACCGACACCGACAGCAGCATCACGTTGCTGGCGCCGAAGCCGGCGACGGCCAGCGAGCGCAGAAGCTCCTTCTCCGTCTTCGCCTGGGCGTCGCCCAGCCGCTCCGGATCGAAGGGCACGGCGCGGTAGCCGATGCGGGCGACGGTGTCGACGACCGTGTTGGCGTCGGTCTCGGCCTCGCGCCACGTCACCGACAGGCGGCGCGTGGTCATGTTCAGCCGCGCGTGGGTCACCCCAGGCTGGCGGGCCAGCGCCGTCTCGATCAGCCAGACGCAGGCCGCGCATTGCAGCCCGTCCACCATCAGGTGCAGCGAGGCGGTGCCGTCCTCGGCGTGCTTGGCGTGGGGGGCGTAGTCGAGGGGCGGCGCCTCGCCGTCCGGGCGCAGGGGCCGGGCGGCGGGATCGACGCAGCGCCGCTCGTAATAGCGTTCCAGCCCGAGCCCGCGGACGAGGTCGTAGGCCGCCGCGCAGCCGGTGCAGCAGAAGGGACCGGCGCCGTCGGAGGCGGTGGTGCCGGTGCCCTCGGGATGCTCCTGCCCGCAGTGGAGGCAGACGGTCATGTCACGAAACCCGTGTGCTGGTGTGCCGTGCGCCCGTTCGATGGACGCTTGCTTGGGGGACGCTTGCTTGGGGGACGCTTACTTGACGAAGAGGCGTTGTTCGTCCTGATAGTCGCCTGTGGAATGGTGGATCTCCACGCGCAGGTCCCACTGGCCGGGCAGCGGCAGCGCCACCGGGGCGGCGAAGCGGCCCTCGCCCAGATAGGGCAGGTCGAGGCGGACGTCGTGCCCCTCGCTGGTCGGGCGGATGAAGGCGACCTTCACCTCGGCGTCCTTCAGCAGGTTGCCGTATTTGTCGTGCAGCGTCAGCGCCAGGATGCCCTTCTGCGCCTCGGTGGCGGTGAAGTCGGTGGTGACCTTCCAGCCGCGCTCGGCCTGGGCGCGGGCGCCGGCCAGATCCTCGTTGTACTTCAGCCCCTTCATGAAATGCTGCTCGGTCTGGACGCCGGTCCAGCTCGACAGGGCGAAGTGCAGCATCACGCCGTTGACCGCGATCACGACGGCGAAGCCGGCGACGAAGATCCAGGGGATGTACCAGCCGGGCTGGCGGCCGGTCCGGCGGGGCGGGGTGCGGCGGGTTCCGGCGTCGGTGGACAGCGTCATCGTCGTCTTGACCTTTGGTGAATGCAGCGCGAAGAGCCGGTCGGGATCAGTTGGCCGGCCCCATGAAGACGGAGTCATAGGTCGCCACCTCACCATCGGCCGAGGTAAGCCTGAAGGTAAGGGGCTGGGAGGCGCCTTGCAAACCGGTGCGCGGCGCGGTCACGAAAATTCTGTAGGTCGCCACCATGTCCGGATCGGCGGTCAGGCGCTGGGTGCCGGCCTGCTCGTCCTGACCATCGCCGGCCACCGACAGGCTGGCCCCCGTCACCCCGGAGACCGCCAGCGTGTAAGCGCGCGGGTCGCGGGTCATGTTGGAGATCTTGAAGGTGTAGGCGTTGCGCACCGACCCGTCGGACAGCGCCACGAACAGCGGCGCGCGGTCGCGCAGGACGCTGATGTCCAGCCCCGGCTTCAGCAGCAGCCCGACCCCGATGCCGCCGGCGATGACCAGCATCATCAGCGTGTAGAGAATCGTGCGCGGGCGCAGCAGGCGGAAGGGCACCGGCTGCCCGCCGGTGGCGACGGCCACTTGGCTGGTCTGGGTGTCGAATCGGATGAGGCCGGTGGGGCGCCCGACCTTGGTCATGATCTCGTCGCAGGCGTCGATGCACAGGCCGCAGCCGATGCACTGCATCTGCAGCCCGTCGCGGATGTCGATGCCGGCGGGGCAGACCTGGACGCAGTTGAAGCAGTCGATGCAGTCGCCCAGACCTTCGGCCCTGCGCTCCTCCCAGCTCTGCGACTTGCGCAGCAGGCTGCGGCCCTCGCCGCGCCAGTCCTGGTAGGTGACGATCAGGCTGTCCTCGTCGATCATCGCCGACTGGAAGCGCGGCCACGGGCACATGTAGGTGCAGACCTGCTCCCGCGCGAAACCGGCCAGAAGATAGGTGGTCGCGGTGAACAGGCCGATGAAGCCGAGGGCGGTCGAGGACACCTCGAAGCGCAGCATCTCGCCCAGCAGGGTCGGCGCGTCGGTGAAGTAGAAGATCCAGGCGCCGCCGGTCGCCAGCGCGATCAGCAGCCAGATCAGGTTCTTCAGGACCTTGCGCCCGGCCTTCCGGGCGGTCCAGGCACCCTGGTCGAGTCGGATGCGCTCGCCGCGGTCGCCCTCGACCAGCCGTTCGACCCAGACATAGAGGTCGGTCCACACCGTCTGCGGGCAGGCGTAGCCGCACCAGACGCGGCCCGCCAGCGAGGTCGCCAGGAACAGGCCCAGCGCCGCCAGGATCAGCGCGCCGGTCAGGTAGTAGATCTGCTGCGGCCACAACTCGACGAAGAACAGGTAGAAGCGACGGTTGGCGAGGTCGAGCAGCACCGCCTGGTCGGGGGCGTTCGGCCCGCGGTCCCAGCGGACCCAGGGCAGCACGTAGTAGATCGCCAGGAGAACCGCCAGCGCCGCCCATTTGATGCGGCGGAAGGTGCCGTGCACCGCCTTGGGATAGACCTTGGCGTGCTTCTGGTACATGGAGCGCGACGCGCGACGCTGCGCCTTCCGGGGGGCGGCGGGCGCATCCCCGGCGGCCGGGACTGGGCCTTCCAAGACATCGCCGTCCAATCGGTCGATACGGGGCGGCGGCTGTTCGGTGGTCGTGCTCATGACCTCGCCTTCTTCGTCTGGCGTCCGCCACGCGGGCGGCTTGGCCATGCCGACATGGTTCGGCTGTGGCGAGGGGACTATGGCGGCACAACGTCACAGGGGCATTGCGCTGGATCAAAGGATTTGGGGGCGGAATCTGGGTGCTTGCCCCCTCCCCCGCGCCCCTGTCGCCCGCGCCACTGCCGTGGACCGGAGAAAGGATGCCCGGAAAAAGAAAATGCCGGGGAGTCGCCTCCCCGGCACCGAAGTCCGGCGGACCCGCCAGGGGGGCGTCCCCCACCCCGGCCGGTCCTTCCTGTCTGGACGGCTTACTTGCCGCCGCCCAGGTTGTGGACGTAGACGGCCAGCGACTTGATCGTCGCGTCGTCCAGACGCTTCGACCAAGCGGGCATCACGCCGGCGCGGCCGTTCGTGATGGTCTCCATCAGCGTGGCCTTGTCGCCGCCATACAGCCAGTTGGCCGTGACGAGCGGCGGAGCGCCGACGTCCATGCCGACCGCGACCGAGCCCTGCGCGCTGTCGCCGTGGCAGGCGGCGCAGTTCTCGTCATAGACGGTCTTGCCCTTCTCGGCAGCCGCCGCGTCGGTCGACCGCTTGTTCAGCGACAGGACGTACTCGGCGACCTGACCGATCTGCTCACGGTTCAGGATGCCGTCCCGGCCGAAGGCGGTCATGCCGATGCCGACCGTCCCGCGGGTGTCGCCGTCATCCGCACGGATGCCGTGCTGGATGGTCTTGTAGATGTCGGCGGAGGTGCCGCCCCACAGCCACACGTCGTCGGCGAGCGTCGGGAAGCCCTTGGCGCCCTGACCGCCGGCGCCGTGGCAGGCCGCGCAGTTCTCGTTGAAGTAGGAGCGGCCGCCGGCCATCGCGAAGGCAAGGAGGTCCTTGTTCTTCTGGATGTCCTCGACCGAGGTCGCCGCAATGGCCGTCAGGTACTTTTCCTGGGCCTTCTTGCCGTCGGCGACCTTCTGCACCAGCTCCTCGCGCTGCGAGTAGCCGAGCAGGCCCTTCGTGTAGCTCTTGCCCAGCGGCCAGGCCGGGTAGAGCACGTAGTAGACGAGGGACCACGCGATGCAGACGTAGAAGATGTACAGCCACCACTTGGGCAGGGGGTTGTTCAGCTCCCGCAGGCCGTCCCACTCGTGGCCGGTGGTCTCGACGCCGGAAAGGGCGTCCTTTTCTTTCTGTGCCATGGCCTAAAACTCCTGACCATCTTCCTTGAGCGGGATCCGGGAGGCGTCTTCGAACTTGCCCCGGTTGCCTGGCCACATGGCGTAGACCACGATGCCGGTGAAGAGCAGGGCCAGCCAGACGGTCCAGAAGGACCGCAGGGCGACAGTGATCGAATCCAAGTCCATGGATCCCTCCCGGTTACTGCTGGAGCTGCTTGGGCGACTGGTACTTGGTGAAGTCCACCATGGTGCCCAGGACCTGCAGGTAGGCCACCAGCGCGTCCATTTCGGTGACGCCCTTGTTGCCCGTGAAGTTCGCCACGACGGCCTTCGGGTAGCGCTTCATCAGACCGGCCGTGTCGGCGTCCGGGTTCTTCTGCGCTTCGAGGTCGGCCTTGGCGCTGGCGATCTGCTCGTCCGTGTAGGGGACGCCGACGATGCGCAGGGTCTTCATGTGATCCTGGATGTCGGTGTACTTCAGCGGACGGTCCTTCATCCAGGCGTAGCCCGGCATGATCGATTCCGGCACCACGGCGCGCGGATCGACCAGATGGGCCACCTGCCAGTCGTTGGAGTACTTGCCACCCACGCGGGCCAGGTCCGGACCGGTGCGCTTGGAGCCCCACTGGAAGGGATGGTCGTACATGCTTTCCGCGGCCAGCGAATAGTGGCCGTAGCGCTCCACCTCGTCGCGGAACGGACGGATCTGCTGGCTATGGCAGTTGTAGCAGCCTTCGCGGAAGTAGATGTTCTGGCCAGCCAGTTCGAGCGGCGAGTAGGGACGGACCCCATCCACCTTCTCGATCGTCGACTCGATCGTGAACAGCGGGACGATCTGGACGAGGCCGCCGATCGACACGGTGATCAGGATCAGGACGATGAGCAGAAGCGTGTTCCGCTCGATCGTGTCGTGACTAAAGCCCTTTTTTTCCTCAGCCATTTTCTCAGTTCCTCCGGCGTCAGGCCGCACCGACCGCCGCCTTGTGCGGGGCGGAGGCATAGGGCTTCTCGATGCGGACGTCACCCTTGGCCGTGCGCCACAGGTTGTAGACCATGATCAGGGCACCAGCCAGGAACAGGACGCCGCCCAGCGCACGGATCACGTAGAAGGGATGCATGGCCGCGACCGTCTCGACGAACGAGTACTGGAGGAAGCCGAGGTTGTCGTAGGCGCGCCACATCAGGCCCTGCATGATGCCCGACACCCACATGGCGGTGATGTAGAGCACGATGCCGATGGTGGCGGTCCAGAAGTGGTAGCTGACCAGACGCAGGCTGTAGAGCTGCGAGCGCTTCCACAGGACCGGGACCAGATAGTAGATCGCGCCGAAGGAGATGAAGGCCACCCAGCCGAGCGCACCGGAGTGCACGTGGCCGATCGTCCAGTCGGTGTAGTGCGACAGGGCGTTGACCGGCTTCACCGACATCAGCGGGCCCTCGAAGGTCGACATGCCGTAGAAGGCCACCGACGTCACGAGGAAGCGCAGGACCGGGTCGGTGCGCAGCTTGTCCCAGGCACCCGACAGGGTCATGATGCCGTTGATCATGCCGCCCCAGGACGGCATCCACAGCATGACCGAGAAGGTCATGCCCAGCGTCTGCGCCCAATCCGGCAGGGCCGTGTAGTGCAGGTGGTGCGGGCCGGCCCAGATGTAGAGGAAGATCAGCGTCCAGAAGTGCACGATCGACAGGCGGTACGAATAGACCGGCCGCTCCGCGCGCTTCGGAACGAAGTAGTACATGATGCCGAGGAAGCCGGCGGTCAGGAAGAAGCCGACCGCGTTGTGGCCGTACCACCACTGCACCATGGCGCTCTGCACGCCCGAGACGAACGGGTAGGACTTCATCCCGGTCAGCGACACCGGGACGTTGACGTTGTTGCCGATGTGGAGGATCGCGACGGTCAGGATGAACGCCATGAAGAACCAGTTGGCGACGTAGATGTGCGACTCCTTGCGGGTCATCACCGTGCCGACGAACTGGATGGCGTAGAGGACCCAGATGACCGTCAGGTAGAGGTCGAGGATCCACTCCGGCTCCGCATACTCCTTGCCCTGGGTGTAGCCGAGCACGTAGCTGAGCGCCGCCAGGACGATGAAGATGTTGTAGTTCCAGAAGACGAACTTCGCGAGGCCCTCGCCGCCGAACAGGAACTGGCGGCTGGTGCGCTGCACGGAGTAGAGCGAGGTGGCGAACAGGACGTTGCCGCCAAACGCGAAGATCACGGCCGAGGTGTGGACCGGCCGCAGGCGCCCGAAGCTCGTCCACTCAAGGCCGAGATTCAGCGCCGGAAAAGCGAGCTGCAGCGCGATGAAGACGCCGGCCAGGAAGCCGACGACGCCCCAGAACACTGCAGCGATGACGAAGAGTCGGACGGCGTCTTCGTAGTAACGCACATTTTCCGACACCCGCTGGCTGCCCAGGGCGGCCCCTGGCGTCAGAGTCGCTGATGTCATTCAATCTCTCCCGTTTGCCCCGGGCGGCTCGGGCCGCTCCCTCTGAGGTTGCACCACCGCTGGGTACGTACTGTTAAGGAGGGGGGCAGGTTCACATACGATGCACTTCTTATGCGGACGCCGGTTGCGCCTGCCTCCAATAATCCCAATATGTGTAGGGGTGGACCTTGCAACATTGATCTACGTCAACGACCGGTCTTACCGGTGCCTGCCATCGTTCACCGTCCTTCACGCGGTCGGACGGGCATGGACGAAAGCTTCATCGCGAAACCTCTCGGTCAGCGTCAGATCGACCAGGCCTATCCGCTGGTGCGGGCCATCTTCCCGGACCTGCCGGTGGAGCAATGGCGCGCATTTGCCGCAGCACTTATCGGGCCGGTTGATACCCCCGCGACGCCGGCCGGCATCATGACCGTGCAGAACGCACGGGGGTACCTCCATGGACTTTTCTCATACGCTATTGCGGAGCATCTTCGCCACGGCCGAATTCTGGCCGTTGAGAATTTCGTCGTGCTCGACCTGTTCGACATGACGGGCCCGGCGGAGACTTTGCTGCGCTCCATGGATCGTCTGGCGCGCGGCCACGGATGCACGGCGATCCACACCGCGCTGCCGGAATTGCTGGCCGGGGAGACCGGGGCGCGCGGGTCCCTGCTGACCTGCTTTCACCAGGACGGGCACCGCACGGAAACCTTGCGGCTGTGCAAGGCGATGGACGGCGCCAACGACAACCGCGCGCATCGGTCGCAGGCGGAAAGCCCGCTCGGCATCCCGTAAGTCCCGCCGGAACGGGCCGGCACCCTGCCCCATCCCGCGACTCCATCCCCCGTTTCCCACGACTCCGGCGATGTGACCGTTTGCTCGGCGGGCGCGAGCGGCTAGGATGCGCCATCATGACCGACACCCCCACCACCCCCGTCAAGTACCGGGCGATCCATCTGCAGGCCGGCCGCCAGCGGCGCGTCCTGCACGGCCACCCCTGGGTCTATTCCAACGAAGTCCAGATGGACACGGCGGCCAAGGCCATCCCGCCGGGCAGCCCGGTGCGCCTGCTGGACCCCGGCGGGAAGCCGCTGGGCATCGCCACCTTCAACCCGCACACCCTGATCGCCGCGCGGATGCTCTCCGGCGACCCGGCGACGGTGGTCGACCACGCCTTCCTCGCCGGGCGGCTGAGGCGCGCCGTGGCGATGCGCGACGCGCTGTTCGACCGGCCCTACTACCGCGTCGTCCACGCGGAGGCCGACGGGTTGCCGGGGCTGATCGTGGACCGCTACGGCGACGTGGTGACGGTGCAGGCCAACAGCGTCTTCATGGACCAGCGCATCGACGCCATCCTGGCCGCCATCGACGAGGTGCTGGCCCCGCGCGCGGTCATCCTGCGCAACGACAGCACCCAGCGCGCGCTGGAGGGGCTGCCGGAGGAAAGCCGGCTGGTGAAGGGCGAGATCGACGGCCCGATCCGGCTGGAGGAGAACGGCGCCATCTTCTTCGCCGACCCGCTGGGCGGGCAGAAGACCGGCTGGTTCTACGACCAGCGCGACAACCGCGCCTTCATCGCCAAGCTGGCGAAGGGCAAGCGGGCCATCGACTTCTTCAGCTACAACGGCGGCTTCGGCGTGCTCTGCGCCGTCGAGGGCGCCTCGTCGGTGGTGTCGGTCGACCGCTCGCAGGGGGCGCTGGACAACGCCACCCGCGCCGCCGAGGCCAACGGCGTGGCCGACCGCTTCGAGGCGCGCCGCGCCGACGCCTTCAACGAGCTGGAGCGGCTGAACGCCGAGGGCGAGACGTTTGAGGTCGTCATCGCCGACCCGCCGGCCTTCGTGAAGTCGAAGAAGGACCTCGCCGTCGGCTGCCGGGCCTACCGCAAGATGACCCGTCTGGCGGCGAAGATCACGGCGCCGGGCGGCTTCCTGCTCTGCGCGTCCTGCAGCCACAACGTCGACCCGCCGACCTTCGCCGAGCAGGTCGCCCGCGGCCTGCACGACGCCGGGCGGACCGGGCGCATCCTGCGCAGCGCCGGGGCCGGGCCGGACCATCCGGTGCACCCGCATCTGCCGGAGTCGGCCTATCTCAAGGCCATCGTGATGCAGTTGGACTGAGAGGACCTCGCCACGAAGGCACGGAGATGGTGCCTTCGTGGGTCCCCGCCCTCCTCGGTGGGTCCCCGCCCTCCTCGCAGGCCCTATGGGCGGCTGAACACCCCGACGACCTCGACGTGGGCCGACCACAGGAACTGGTCCACGGGATAAACGCGGCTCAACACGTAGCCGCCGTCCACCAGCGTCCGGGCGTCGCGGGCGAAGGTCGCGGGGTTGCAGGACACCGCCACCACCCGCGGCACCTTCGAGCCGGCCAGCGCCTGCGCCTGGGCGGCGGCCCCGGCGCGCGGCGGGTCGAAGACCACCGCGTCGAACCGCGCCAGCTCCTTCGCCGTCAGCGGATTCTCGAACAGGTCGCGCCGCTCCGTGGTCAGGCGCAGCGCCCCCGCCGCCTTGTTCAGCGCGGCCAGCGCCGGGGCGTCCCCCTCCACCGCATGGACCGCCGCCCGCTGGGCCAGCGGGACCGCGAAGGTGCCCAGCCCGGCAAACAGGTCGGCCACCCGCTTCGGCTCCCCGATGTTGGCGAGGACGGCGGCGACCAGGGCAGCCTCCCCGTCGGCGCTCGCCTGGAGGAAGGCGCCGGGCGGCGGGGTGACCGGCAGGCCGGCGAAGGACACCGCCAGCGGGCGGCGGTGGGCGATGGGCTCCGGCGTGCCGCGGCCATCCGGCTGCCGCTCATCGGCCTGCCAGGATATGCGGGCCACCCCCTCCGCCTCGCCGAAGGCCACCAGCCGTTCCCGCGCCGCGCGGTCCAGGCTGCGCGGGCCGACCAGCACGAGATCGATCCCGCCCTCCAGGTCGGTGGCGATCACGTCGCAGCCGCCGCCGTCCGGCAGAACCGACAGCAGCAGCCCGCGCAGCGGCTCCACCAGGGCGAACAGGCCGGGTCGCAGGACCGGACACTCCGCCAGGTCGGTCAGCCGGTGGCTCATCCGCTCGTTGAAGCCGAGCCAGACGCGGCGCCCCCGCTTCAGCGCGGCGAAGCGGGCGCGGCGGCGCGCGGCCGGCGGCGTCCGCGACAACGGCTCAAGGGGCGCGTCGACCAGCCCGACGCGGGCCAGGGCGCCCTGCACCAGCCCGACCTTCCAGGCGGCGTAGGCGGCGTCCTCCATATGCTGGAGCGTGCAGCCGCCGCAGGTTCCTAAATGGGAACAGGGCGGCGCGGCGCGTCCGGGGCCGGGCTCCAGGATTTCGAGCAGGTCGGCGCGCAGGCCGTCTCCCTTGGCGTTGGCGGCCTCCTTCACGGCCACCCGCACGCGGTCGCCGGGAACGGTCAGCGGCACGAAGAGCTTGGCATCGTCGAAGCTGGCGATGCCGTCGCCGCGGGCGCCGACTTCGGTGACAATCACATCGGCAACACGGGGGGCGGCGCTGCGGGGGG